>JBALVO010000024.1:7498-38303 GCA_036961445.1 Halioglobus sp. | reverse complement strand
GATGAACCACCCAGAGCATTATGAAACCGCAGCTGAAGACAGGATTTCAGTGCCGCAGAAGATAATCTACGGGCTGGGAGCCTTTGTTAACAATCTTCTTGCTGCAGCCATAGGAGGGATGGCTATTGTTCTCAATCTCGGTCTGGGTATGAATCCGGCATTGGTAGGGCTGCTGGGTGCACTGCCGCGGCTAACCGATGCGATTACGGACCCGCTGATGGGTTATCTATCGGATCAGACTAAATCCAGATGGGGACGGCGCAGACCTTATATATTTTTTGGCGCAATTGCCTCGGGAATTATTTTTGCCTTACTTTGGCAATTGCCCAGCGGCGAAAGTGAGTCATATTATTTTTGGTTTTACCTCCTAGTTTCACTGATTTTTTATCTGGCCTACACGGTTTTTGCGACACCCTATGTTGCTCTTGGTTATGAACTAACGCCCGACTATCACGAGCGTACGCGCCTGATGGGGGTGCAGAACTTCATGGGGCAGCTTGCTTACCTGATATCGCCATGGTTTCTATGGATTATGCAGTACGACGTACTTTTCGATGATATGGTCGAGGGGGCACGGTGGCTGGCGATTGTAATCGGAGGATTTGTCATCTGTATCGGGATATTGCCGGCAATATTCCTGAAGGAGCGGACCCCAAAAATTCCAGCGCAACAGGTCCCTGCGGCACGCGACAACCCCGGCAAAAACGTCGCAACCCAGGAAGAGTTCCCCACTGGCATTGCGGGTTTCTTCAAGGGATTTGCCACGACGCTGAAATTTGTGCCTTTTCTAAAACTTTGCGCAGCGACCTTCCTGGTTTTTAATGGCTTCATGCTGGTATCGTCTTTTCAGTTCTATGTGATCATCTACTACGTGTTTGCCGGCGACCAGTCGCTGGGAGCGCAGTATGCAGGCTGGGCGGGTACGGTCTCTGCACTCTCTACTTTTTGCGTCATATTTATTATCACCAAATTGTCCACCCATATTGGCAAGCGCCAGGCATTTTTTTGGGCAATCGGGATTTCCATAGTGGGATATGTCTTAAAGTGGTTTTGCTATTCACCCCAGTACCCTCTGTTACTGCTGCTTCCCGCTCCTTTCATTGCGTTTGGGCTGGGCGGACTCTTTACTTTGATGGGTTCCATGATTGCCGATGTCTGTGACCTGGACGAACTTCAGACCAGCCAACGCAGGGAGGGCATGTTTGGTTCCATCTATTGGTGGGTGGTCAAACTCGGTATGGCGGCCGCGATCGCTACCGGTGGGTTCTTGCTCAATGCCACCGGCTTCGACGTAGCACTGGGTGGGGAGCAAGCCGCCAGTACTATATTCTGGATGCGGTTGTTTGATGTGGCTATTCCTGTGGTAGCCTCAGTGATCGCGTTATGGGCAATCGCGACTTATCCGATTACCGAGGAAAAAGCACACGAGGTGCGCCTGGAACTGGAGAGCAGGCGTGGTAAAACCGCTTGAACCCTCTGTATTGCGCTGGGGTATTATTGGCCCAGGCAGAATCGCCGGGGAATTCGCCAAATCACTAATTGCGGTGGACGGTGCCGTCCTATATGCAGTGGCTAGCCGCGATTCGGCTCGGGCGGAGAAATTTGCCCGCGACCACTGTGCAGCGGTGCATTACGACAGCTATCACGCGCTGCTGGAAGATCCCCGGGTAGACGCTGTTTATATCGCTACTCCGCATCGATTCCATTACCAGCAGGCTCGCGACAGCCTTTTGGCCGGTAAGCCGGTCTTGTGTGAAAAACCGATGACGGTAAACGCGCGTGAAGCGCGGGAGCTGATCATCCTGGCGCGAGCGTCCAACATCTTTCTGATGGAGGCGATGCGCACTCGCTACCTACCCGCTTACCAGGAAGTGAGGCGCTGGCTGGATATCGGAAAGATTGGCACTATCGAGAAGGTCACCTCTTCATTTGGCTTCGAGTTTCCTCGCGACCTGCAGGATCGTCTGCTGAGCCATGAACTGGCGGGGGGCGCATTGCTCGATCTGGGTGTGTATAACCTGTCCATGTCGCAATGGGTATTTGCACAACAGCCCGAGAGTTTTTCGATTGAGGGTGTGCTGGGTGATACCCGGGTCGATGAGCACGATGAGGCCACTATGGTTTATCAGGGCGGGCGCAGCTCGACATTCACCATCAGTATGACTACCAGACTGGATAACGACCTGACGATTCATGGCAGTGCTGGCCGCATTACTGTCCACCCTATGTTCTGGAATGCGACTCGGGCAACGCTTTACACGCACGATGGATTAACAGGTCAGGAGGAAACCCGGACGGTCAGTCGGGAGCTTCGGGCGACCGGTATGGAATATGAGATTGAGGAAGCCGTGCGCTGTATACGACAAGGGTTGATTGAAAGCCCGCAAATGCCATTGCGCGATACGCTGCACACCATGACATTGATGGATCAAATGCGCAGCGCGATGGGTCTCACCTATACGTTTGAATAGGCGATTCCGGTTGATGTTAGTAACTCAACCCAAAACCACAGGGAAACAGAGGCTTGGAGGCGGTAGCGGAAGCCGTCGGCCAGGAAAAAGAAAGCTTGCCACTGAAATTGTAATCACCGAACAGCACGTCGGCTAGGCCTTGCCCCTCGGACCCCGGCAACCAGGCAGCGACAAAGGCGGTGGCAGCGTCAAGCTCAGTGTCTACTAACAGAGGCCTACCGGAAATCAAAACCACAATCACCGGGATGCCTTTGGCGGTAATATTGTTAATGGTGTGCAGGTCTTCCGGATGTAATTTCGCCAGTTCTCTGGAACGGCCATAGGCTTCTAGCCGTTTGAATGCGCCATTTGTTTGTGAGCCTGGTTCAATCAGAACATTATTTCCCTCGCGAATATCGCCCAAGCCCTCTGCGTAGGGTGTCTCGCCGATCACCACGACGGCGACATCGTGCAGTTTGGCGTCGGCATCCGCACCATCGTCGGTGGACAATGCGGCATTAGGTGCTTGTGCCTGTATACCTTCCCAAATCGAGGTGCCGCCCTCAATAAAATCATTGCCTGCAGTGCCTTGCCAGCTGATGGTCCAGCCACCGCATTGGTGGCCCCTGTTGTGGGCGCTCTTGCCTGCCACCAATAATCGGCTATTTTTGGCCAGCGGCAACAGCTGCTTGTCATTTTTTAACAGGACCAGTGATTTTCTCACGGCTTCTCTGGCAACCTCGCGATGTTCCCGGGAGCCGAAACTGACATGATTCGACCAGTATCTCTGGGCCGGGCGAGGCTTGTCAAAAAGCCCGTAGGCAAATTTTACTCCCAGTATTCGCCTGACCGCGTCGTCAATCCTTGCCACGGAAACGTTGCCACGCTCAACATGGTGTGTCAGATGTTCTATAAACTCGGGCCAGTGTTGCGACACCATAAACATATCAATGCCGGCATTAACGCTGATGGCAATGGCGTCATAGTAGTAATCAGCAAGATAATCGATACCATCCCAGTCGGAGATTATGTAGCCATCGAATTGCAGTCGGTTTTTGAGGACCTCGGTTAGCAGGTGATAGTGGCCGTGGCATTTCTCGCCCTGCCAACCGTTAAGCGCGACCATTACAGTCATTACACCCGCTTCTATCGCCGGGTAATAGGCTGCCATATGAATTCGTTCCAGCTCTTCCATGCTTGCCGTGGTATTGCCCTGATCTACACCGTATGCCGTGCCGCCGTCGCCCACCCAATGCTTGACACAGGCCACGACGCTGTCGGTGCCCAGGTCGCCCTGTAGCCCTGTAATAAAGGGTGCAGCGTAGGCAGTGACGATCTCCGGTTCCTCAGAGTAGCTCTCGTAGCTGCGGCCCCAATGACTGTCGCGCGCCACCGCCAGACTCGGGGCAAATGTCCACTCGACCCCGCTAGCGAGAATTTCCCTGGCAGTAATCTGGGCAATCCTCGCCACCAAATCGGGGTCGTTGGCTGCGCCCAGGCCGATATTATGGGGAAATATTGTCGCGCCTTTGACATTGTTGTTGCCGTGGATGGCGTCAACACCGTAGATAATGGGTATGGCCAGGTGCTCTGTATCCTCCACCATAGAAGCCGCCCAATGGGCGTCATTCATGGTGACCCATTCCGCCACGGAGTTATTGCCCGGGCAGGAACCAGCGCCACTGAGTATCGAGCCGATATGAAAGTCTTTGATTTGCTGAGGACTGATCGACATGCGTTCGGCCTGTGTCATCTGGCCGATCTTTTGGGCCAGACTCATGCGGGCCAGCAGGGGTTCCACTTGTTGAAGGATAGTAGGATCCCTCAACGCTGCATGCGATGCTTCCTTGCTGTGTGGTTTCATATTTCAAGATCCATGTGTTGGTGTCCATTACCGCTCACAGGTCAATATTTGCACAAGCAGTATATTCATGTCTACAGCAGGCGAGGAGTTTCGGCGAGGAGCTGCGCCTGTGGCAGGTGTCGGTCACGCGGCTACCAGCAACTCTTCTATTTCTTCCAACGATCTTCCTTTGGTCTCCGGTAGCAGCCTGGCTATGATCAGTAGGCCGATGACTGCAAAAAGCCCATAGATGAAAAACGCACCGGCGTTACCGATGTTGGCTAGTTCCCAGGGGAAGACCAGTTGGACTAAAAAACTGACCCCTGAGTTGACCAGTCCCACGAAGGATATGGCGATACCGCGGATCCTGTTGGGAAATAACTCCGCGAACAGTACCCACATCACTGGACCGATGGAGATAGCAAAGCTGGCCACGAATCCCAGTATCCCGATCAGGATAAGTGTTGGGTTCATGGTGATGGCGGCGCTTATCAATTCCGATTCAAAATTTTGCCAGCTACCCTGGCCCAGAACTTCCGCGACGGCCTGCTTGAAACCTACGTCGCTGGTGAAAGTAATGTCCTGTATCTGCAGCAGCAATGTTTGGTCGATGCCGGAAGAGAGTCCAGCGATGGCGTCCGCGGAAAGTGTGTAAGTCGCCGCGTCAAAACCGTAGGCGAGCAAGAACATAAACACGGCGATTCCAGACACCCCAAAAACCAAAATGGGTTTTCTGCCCAATCTATCGATCAGGGTCATGGCAATCAAGGTAAAGACCAGGTTGGTTAAGCCAACCAGAATAGCTTGCATAAACGAGGCGTTGGTGCCGATACCCGATTGCTCGAAAATCATCGGGGCGTAAAAAAATACCGAGTTGATGCCGGTAATTTGTTGCAATACTGCCACGGTTAAACCAATCGCCAGGACTAGTCGCATGGGCTTTTTAAACAGATCACCCAGGGTAGATTGCTCGATGTCTTTGTCACCATCGGTCCGCACACTGCTGCGTATTACCTCAATATCCTTTTGGGCCTGCGTGGCATCGCTGACCTTACATAAAATATTGAAGGCCTCGTCTTCCTTATTGTTCATCACCAACCAGCGTGGGCTTTCCGGGACGAGATACAGACAAAAGAAATAAAGTACCGCAGGCAGGGTCTCCAGACCAAGCATCCAGCGCCAATTCCATTCTTCGAGGTGTAATGCAAGGGCCCAACTGGCTTGCGACTGACTCAGCTGGAGAATGACGTAGTTGGTAAAAAAGGCGACGGAGATACCAATAACGATATTCAACTGGTTAAACGACACCAGGCGCCCGCGATGGGCGGGCGGGGAGATTTCGGCGATATACATCGGAGCGATGATCAACGCTGCCCCTACACCCAATCCGCCAATCATGCGGGCAACGACCAGCGCGGTAAAAGAAGTCGCCAGCGCTGAAGCAATAGCAGAAATAGCGAACACTACCGCGGCGATTCTTAACACCGGTTTACGGCCGATCCTGTCGCTCAGGGGGCCGGCCACCATCATTGCAAGGGTCGCCGTTAGTGTCAGCGAAGCGACGGCCCAACCCAGCTCGATTTTATCGAGATCAAACTCAGGTTCTATGAAGGTGACGACGCCGGAAATCACCGAGGCATCAAATCCCATCAGGAATCCGCCCAGCGCGACAATAAGCGCTGTTGTGGTAGTAAAACGCTGGTTCTTATTCATATTGCGTTATCCGTCTGATTGCAACGACTCGACTATCTCAAATTCACAGCGCAATCGCGCCTCGGAGCTGCCTCCGATCCAGGCATGAAACGCGCCCGCTTCGGTGACCAGGTTCATTTTTCGGTCGTAAAACGCCAGCGCGTCGGTGTTCAAGGTGAAACTCACCGATTGGCTTTGTCCGGGTTTTAGTCTGATTCGTTGAAAGCCTTTGAGTTCTTTTACCGGGCGGGTGACGTTGCCCACCAAATCCCTGACGTACAGTTGCACGATTTCATCCGCTTCACAGTCTCCTGTATTGTGCAGGCAGGCACTGACATTCACTGTGTCGCCAGGCTCGATACGGTCAGCCGAGATAGCAATATCGCTATACTCGAAACGGCTGTAGGACAGGCCATACCCAAAAGGAAACTGGGGCGTGAATCCCGCGTCCAGATGAAACGCCGACATACCCAGAGAGGTTTGTACCGCTTGTCCATCAATGTCATCTATGTGGGTAACACTATCGTGTGCTGGCGGTCTGCCGGTATTCTTTTTGGAGTAATAGATCGGGACTTGTCCCACCACGCGTGGGAAGGAGACCGGCAATTTTCCACTGGGCGACTCAATGCCGAACAACAGATCAGCGATCGCCGGACCGGCCATGGTGCCCGGATGCCAGGCGTACAACAGCGCATCAACATGATCCAGTATCTTGCCAAGGGTTAAAGGTCTACCGGCCATCACCACCAGGCATATTGGTTTGCCTATTGCGGCAATGGCCTCGATTAATTGCTGCTGGTTTCCGGGCAGGTCTATGTCTGCCCGGCAGTGGGCTTCTCCTGACAGTATTGATTCTTCCCCAAGAAACATGACCACGGCATCTGATTCACGCGCAACTTGCTCCGCATGCTCGAAGCCGTCGTGCTTTCTGCTCCTGGAACTATCCATGCCTCGCGCGGTGCGCACATGGACATCATTCCCTACCAGATCATGAATCGCCCGTAAGCAGGTGTGGCTATGCTGTGATTCACCGTCAAACACCCAGGTGCCCAGTTGTTCATAACCGTCATCGGCGAGTGGGCCAATAACGGCCAGCGACGTCAGGCGCTCTTTTGACAGAGGTAGTGTTTGCTTGTCGTTTTTGAGTAGAACACAGCTTTGTAAGGCCAATTTCTTCGCCGCTTGGCGATGTTCGGTATTCACCCATGTGGGAAAATGTGAAGGGTCGGTATAGGGATTATCAAACAGGCCCAGTTGTAACTTGGTCTTGAGGATATTACCGACCATTGTATCGATTTTCGATTCGGGGATTTTCCCTTCCGCAATCAGCGTTGCCAGGTTTTGGGCATAGAGGGTACTGGCCATTTCCATGTCGATTCCGGCATTGGCAGCCTCATAGGCAGCGTCTTTGTCGTTTGCCGTGAAGCCGTGCACTGTTAGCTCTGCAATAGATTCCCAATCACTGACCACAAAGCCATCGAAGCCCCACTCCCCGCGCAGGACCTGTTTCATCAGGAACTCGTTGCCGGAGGCAGGTACGCCATTGAGGTCTGTGAATGATGACATGAATGTCGCCACCCCGGCATCCAAAGCGGCCTTGAAAGGGCGCAGGTAAACATTGCGTAATTCGTTTTCTGGAATGTTGACGGTATTGTAGTCAAGGCCACTCTCGACAGCACCATAGCCGGCAAAATGCTTGGCACAGGCGGCTATTGACCCGGGCTTGGACAATTCGTCTCCCTGGAAGCCCTGCACCATGGCGGTACCCAACACTGCGCACAAATGAGGGTCCTCGCCCAGGCTCTCCGCAATTCTTCCCCAGCGTGGATCCCGCGTAATATCGACCATGGGAGCAAAGGTCCAGTTTACGCCTGCGGATGAGGCTTCAAGCGCAGCCACTGAGGCGGCCTGTTTAACCAGCTCAGGGTTCCAGCTGGCCGCCTGGCCAAGGGGGATGGGAAATATTGTTTTAAAGCCGTGTATGACATCGCGACCAATCAGCAGCGGGATACCCAGGCGGCTTTCCTGTACAGCGATACGCTGCAGCTCATTAACAGCGTCAACATGCACTTCATTCAACACCGATCCGAACCGGCCTTCGCGTATGGCCTGCGGCAAATCGTGTGAGCCGCCATTGACCTGGCTCATCTGCCCCACCTTTTCCACTAAAGTCATACTTGCGACCAGCTGGGCAACACGCTCCTGGTGTTTTTTCGATGGGTCTTGCGATCGGGATAAGCCGGTGCTTTGAGACATTGGTAGGCCTGCGCTAAAGGTTTTGTTGGATAAGCGTGCTACAGGTCTGGGATTATTGCTCACAGTAGTCAGACGTAGCAATCTATTACATATTCTGGGTGATATGAAGGGGCCTGTCCTGTCGAATGCGACCAGTTGGACGATAACTGCGACAAGGTGGGTAGGGTTGGGTTGGGATGGTGGAGGGCTGAGTCCGAAACAGTGACAATCACCGGATTAGCTCGCGGCGACTTTCCAAGGTATGCTGACAAAAAATGACGAGACCTGCGATGCTGACCTCCCTGATACGCCCGGTTATGCAAGTGCTGTATGAAAATCGCAATTATCGGTTCTGGTTTTGCCAGGTTATCGGCTGGGCCGGCTATTCGTTAGTGACCTTCCTGAGCATAACGCTGGTCGACGACAATGTCAGTTGGCCCCATATCGGCCATATTAGTCTATCGGCGGTATTGGGACTATTGACTTGCTGGCCGCTGCGTCCTTTATATAGTCACACATTTTTTCTTTCACTATCGCACAGAGTAATTGTTGCCACAGTTGCAATCGTTATCCTTAGTGGAGTCTGGACCGTACTGCGCGTACTTGTCTTCGCCTGGCTATTGGGTGAGCCTGCAATCTGGAGAGATTTTAACTATTGGTATTTTGGGTCCCTGTTCGTATTTTTGAGTTGGACCGTGCTGTATTACGGCATCCGTTATTACGAATTGCTCACGCTGGAACACCAGAAATTGCTGGAGGAATCAGCGCTAAAGAATGAGGAAAAACTGATGCGATTACAGGCAGAGTCCTTGGCCCGGGATGCCCAGCTGCAAATGTTGCGATATCAGTTAAATCCACACTTTCTGTTTAACACGCTCAACTCGATCAATGCGCTGGTCAAGTTGAGTGAGAACGACAGGGCCGGGGAGATGATTCAGTTACTGGGTGAGTTCCTGCGACATTCGCTGGATGAGAACGGCATAGAGAATATTAGTCTGGAGCAGGAACTGGAATCCTTGATGTTGTATCTCAGTATCGAAAAAACTCGATTTGAGGATAGACTCAAACTGGAGTTTGAGATAGATCCCCAGGCACGGCAGGCACTGGTGCCCGCACTGATTCTACAGCCGATCGTTGAGAACTCGATGAAGTATGCTATCGGGGCCAGTGAAGACGGTGGCACAATTCGGGTCACGGCATGTGTGTTGCAAAAACAGTTGCAGCTAGAGGTCTCGGATACGGGGCCGGGTACGGGTGCCCCGGCAACCAGTCAGGGGCGAGGCGTTGGTTTGCGCAATACCCTTGACAGATTGCAGACCCTTTATGATAGCGAGTTTACGTTTGAGACCCTGGAGGCCGAGCCTTCGGGCGTAACGATTCGGATTAGCTTGCCTTTTCAGAGGGTGCCGCGGGAATCTGCCCGCGCTCTGGGGTGAATGAATCCATGCGCAAGCTAAGAACCGTAATCGTCGACGATGAACCCCTTGCCCGGAGGCTATTGCAGGCTTTGCTGGCGGAAATTCCAGAGATTGAGCTCATCGCCCAGTGTAAAAATGGTCGCGAAGCGATACAGGTGACCCAGGATTTGGCGCCTGATCTGTTGGTTCTCGATATCCAGATGCCAGTGGTAAGCGGATTTGATGTGGTGAAGGAGCTACAGTCCGAGTTGATGCCGATGGTGATTTTTTGTACAGCCTATCAGCGCTATGCACTGGATGCTTTCGATTTGCATGCCGTTGACTACCTGCTTAAGCCGGTTGACGAGGGGCGTCTGCAGCGGGCTGTGCAGCGAGCGATGGTTCGTTTTACAAATGACAATAGAGCGGGCGAGCACAAAACCGCGCTTGTGGGCGCGATTGAGGAGATTGCAAAAAAAGTCGCCGGCAGGTCGGATGTCAAAAACCCGGAACTATCAAGCGATGAAGCTTTGGCCGCCGACAGGAAAATAGCCATCAGAGACAACGAAGTTATTGTGTTGGTTGATACTGACGATATCGACTGGGTGGATGCCGCAGGAGATTATATGTGCGTGCACGTAAAGGGCGTGACTCATATCATGCGCAGTACACTTAAAACATTGATGTACAGGCTCGACTCGGAAAAATTCAAACGTATACATCGCTCTACATTGGTTAATCTTGATCGTATCGAGCGAGTAACTGCTTTGCCCAAAGGCGAGTATATTCTGGATCTTGATTGTGATGAGCGGCTCAAGGTAAGCCGAAATTACCGTCAAGCGATAAAAGACTACTTAGTGGGAAGATAGTGCTCAACGACCTGTTTGATAGACTACTCAACCTTGTTTAATGCCCTCTCGTTCGCCGTTTTAATCACCAAATAGCTGGTTGCTTGTTAACGACAGTTCAAGCTCCCGGATACGGCCACTGCGCCTGAACAGTTGTTCGGCTATTTCGGCCGGTAGTGCCAGCGTGCGCAGGGTTTGGCGATCGCCGTTATCCCACGTTACGGTCACGGCCGGTTCGGCGGACTCATCCAGGCGGTAAACCAGTGGCACCTGGCACCAGGTAAACGCCAGCCCCCCTGCCGGCACGGTCAATGCCTGCCACAGCCCATCCACATCGAGAAAACGGAAGGGCGCCGGAGCGGCGATAAACTCTCGAGCACGTAGCAAAGCCGGCTCGAACTGTACTGCTCCGCCATGCACACGAATACCCAGCTCGGCGAAACGGGTCATCATCTCTTCCTTGACCTGGCCGGTCATTCCTGGCTGCTGTGCACCAACGTGTTTGGGGGTGTGAGAATAGGGATCCGTGGGGAAAGCGCCATATTCTGCGGGGCTCTTGTTAAAACCAATGCCCTCGCGAACCCGGTAGTAAAGCGTTCCCAAACGTTGGCAAATGGCAGTGTCGGCACCATGTTCGCGTGCGGCGAAGAAGTTTTCCTGCACCGCTAACAGCAATTTGGACACCATGTGCCAGTAGATGCTGCCCAGCCCTTCAAAACCGAACATGCCGCCGGAACGGCCGGTGAAAGCCTTGTGCTTGAACACCTGCTCGTAAAGTACCTGCAAGGGCTCTCTGGCTGACGTCAGCGCTGTGCCGTAGGCAGGTGCCAGGTCATCCAGACGAGCGTTCAGTTCACCTACATTGGTCAATTCGGCATTAAAGCGATAGATGCCGTCGGCGTCGCGTTCAATTATGCGAGTCTCACCGCGCTGCAGCATTTGCGCGAGAAGTGGCAGGCCTTCGGCGGCAGCAGCAGGCACGCAATTTTTTTGCAGAAAGCTCGGTAGCTCGCGATCAGGATACAGCAGGAAGGTATTCTGGTCGCGGCGGAATATGTCGCTGGCAAATAGAGCCTCCAGTAATTCCACTGCCTGCGCCGGTGCAATGGCTCCCGAGCTCAGCGCGGCCACCTGACCTTCCAGCATTGGGTAGAGCGTTTCAAGCTCCACCTTTTCGGTCTGTAGCTCCAGTAGGTTATAGGCGTGGTACAGGCCGTCTTCGCGCAGGTTACTGACGATGCTGTGGTCTATCGCTGCCTGGGCATCAGCTAGCATGTCTGTAACCAGATCAAGATCTTGCGCTACGGTACCACTGAAGGATTCCTGTTGATAAATAACCTGACGATAGCGACTTGAGGCCTGACCGAGTTGCAACAGCAACTGATAGCGCTGTCCACTAGCAACCGGACCTTCACCCAGATATCCACGCAGATGGCTCAGCGGAGTAGCAGTCTCGACCAACCATTGGCTGACTTCTATAGAAAGACTCACCGTGTCTGCTTGAGTCGCCAGTAAGTGCTGCAGGAATTTTATATAGCGGCGCATGTAATACAGCGTGACCATTGACAGGCCCTGGCCAACCAAAGCGTTGTTGGCGTCGTTCCATTCAGGGCGCTGGGTGTTGAGCCAAATGCCGCCGTCGATCACCAGGTTGCCCAGCTTGCTCAGCAGTGGCACCAGCAGTTTCTCTAGCAGATTGACCTGATATACCTGGCCATTGGCATCTTGTAGCAATTTGCCATCAGCGCCAAGCTCGGCGACCCGTTGCTCGATCCGATCCGCTTGATCATTGTCGTACACGACAGTGCTCTTGGCGTTTTCCAGCACGGCTTCAAAGGGTTTGATCCTGTAGGGTACGTTGGCATAACTGAAGATAGACCGGTGCAGCAAATCACCGAGCCGGGTCGGATGGAACGCGAGGGACAGTTCCAGCAACTTTTGTAGATAGATGATCTGGTGATCGCCCCAATAGCCGATATAGCTCCAGGGGTCGTCCGGCTCCTCCACCTCCCAGTCTATGCCTTCGTTGGTGATGCGATAGGGATTGTAGCCATCTGCGGTGGAGGCGTTGACGAATTTGGCAATGATATTTTCTATGAACTCTGGATAACTCAGCAATAGCGCTTCCCAGTTCTGGAAGATATCGCGCCAGTTCCCCTGGTAGGTGAGCAGAGGATTACCCTGGTCGTCTGCCAGTTTGATGGCGAACTGATTCCAGGGGCGGCTGGGGTCACCGTGCCTGCGGCCAAAAGTGATGGGCAGGTATTCATAGCCAAGGCGTTCCAACTGCGGATCACCGGCTTGCCGGATACTCGATTGCAGTTGGTTGCAATCGAGCTGCTCTGGCAGGGCGTCCAGCAAGATCTGATGACGCTGATAGACGTCACGGTTAAATAGCTTGATGTGAGCGCCGAAATTATGTGACGAGACCAGGTACTGGTTATCGAAGATTCCGCCACGCAGGATATTAAACAACACATTGGCATAATGGTGTGCAGAGACGTTTTCTTCGCCGGTCAACTGAAAACCGTCCCCGGCAGCCATGATGCGTGCCAGTGCATCTGAACCCTTTTCTATAGATTGGTCAATCGATTTGGCAAGCTCTTCTGTATTGCTCAGTTGGTGCAGTAAATTGACCGACTCGGTTTGAGTCTGCTCGAGATTGGCTACCAGTTGCCAGTGCTCTGAGGATTGCGCAGTCAGCTCCAGCGACGCATGCACCAGGTACGCACCGCGCACGCCGCGCTTGTGTTTTTCCTGGACGACGTTCGCGCCACTGCGAAAGGCATCGAGTTGTTCACCAGACAGCAGTACCTGGCGCCCTTCCAGGCCCAGACAAAATACGGTGGTGGCCTTGAGTGACTCGCAGGGCTCGGCGCGATCAGAAATTCCGGAAAATAGTGTGAACAGGGCCAGCCCCGAGGCTTCATCCAGCTCACTCCATTTATAGGCATCTACCAGGTAGCTGGAGTTGGTCTGGGTAAAGCGGGGTGTGCCAGCCGGCAGAATATTTTGTAGTCCGTCGACCAACTCTATCACGCAGTTTTTTTCGCCCAGGTTCTGTAGTTCACATTGTCGCGCAAAACCATAGATGTCGCTGCTTGCCCAGCTATAGCGGAATGCCAGCTGCAGGTCGTGGTTGATCTCCTCAAACAGCAATTTGTTGCCCAGCAAATTTTTATACAGATTCCGACTGGTTGTATAGCGATCATCATGTTCTTTGTTGAACGGCTCCCAGCTATGTTGCTGCCCATTCAATTCGACTCGCAGTAGGGTTTTGCTGCCAGTGTGCGGTGTGCTCTCGTAGATTCTGTCGACCGTGATATAAGGAAACAGTGCAGTCTCTGGCGAAATGCGACCTGCGGACAAGCCACCGTTAGAGGCGATAAACATCCAGTGATCGCTGTCGGACACCATACTGATAAAAAATGGTGCCATTTTGTCAACGTTGCCAATGGCGTAATAACGCTCGCCGGAGAGGGTGACAAATGAACCCGTTGTTTCCGTGTTTGAGAGGTTTGTGCTCATCTTTCACCGTTCTCTTTTTTTGACAATAAATCCGCATAGAGCTCTTGCATAACCAACTTTGGCTTGCGATCTACTGTAAACAGTCCCCAGTGCTTCTCCGGTTCAAGTGGGTCGGGGGAGCCTTTCCATGGTTCATCAAAAGCCTCGAATACAAAGGTGATAACCCCTGCTTCTTTGGTCCAATTGAGCAGTTCACGATAGTAAACAGCCTGCAGTGCCTGGGACGCATTCCCTGGCTCTATGCCGCGGCCATTGGATGCAGTTGTCCAACCGGCCTCTGTAATTATCACCGGTTTGTTCGGGTATTGGTCTGCGACGCTATAATAATTCTGTTTGGTGTATTCCAGCGCAACATCGACGGATTTATATTCCCAGACCGGATAGGTGTGCAGGGAAATAAAATCGAGTTCGGCCGCCAGCGGTTTGATCGTATTAACCCAGGGCACGTAGTTTTCGCAGAAAGTAACAGGCTGTTTGATGGCAGATTTAATTCTGTGGACATACGCGATGAGGCTTGGCACGGGTACCAGGTGATCCGTCCACTCGACTGTGGCTTCATTACCCACGGATACAGAGAATACGATATTCGGGTATTCCGTTGCCAGCGCGATCATTCGATCAATTTCGGCACTGTTTGCCTGGCGATTCTCGCGCAGGATATCCTCACTATACAGTGCACCCCAGGGGCAGTGTGCATTGCTCACCTCGGCAAACATATTGGCTCCCAGCATGACCTTGAAATCCATGGCCTCGTCGCGGATTACCGCAAGTACAATTTCAGCATGAGGGCTGCAATCATACAACCTGAGGAACTTCCAGTTTGTTGCCAGAATGCGCAAATCCTCACTGATTTGTGCATAGCTTGGGAAACTGCCGTCTTGCGGAGACTGTCCCAGTCGATAGCCGGAATAACAAATTGCGTTTCCAAGTTCCAACTGTACTGAATTCGCGCTCATAGAAGATTCCGATTTAGGCATACTTTAGCTGGCCACTCTTGTCCCAAAGTCCCCAGGACGCACCCACATCTCCTTCATCATCGACCTTCCAGTCTTCATCAAAGGATGAAAAATAGAAAATTTCGATACCTTCTTCTTCGGCCCACTGATAGGTATTCAGGAAATACCGAATAGCATTGGCGTACGATGGTACCGCCGCTCCTGTAGGTGTGCCGACATCAGGCCAGCCTGTTTCACTGATGATAACCTTCTTGCCCTTGGCCACCTGGACCGCGCGCCTGTACATGTCCTTCATATACAACAGCGAATACTCGGCCGAGCAGCCTTCCCAGAAGGGGTAGCAGTTGGCGAGTATGACATCGCAGGCGTCTGCTACCCGCGGGTGATCAACGAACTTGAAATAGGCGTCGACGTAACCGACGTCGACCCCCGGCACGGCCTGTTTGACGCGATTGATATAGTCAATCAGTTCATCCTCAGACAGATCGCCACGCAGCAGCACTTCGTTACCGACGGCAATAATATCCGCATGGCCGGATCTGGCGACTTCGATAGCATTTGCCAGTTCTTTCTCGTTATTTTCCAGGTCGTCTTCCAACCAGACGCCGACCATGCTCTGCAAACCATTCTCATGGGCGATACGCCCTATCGCCTCATTGCCCTCGGTGCAGGAGAACGATCGCACCCAGCCGATATGAGGTTGGATGACGCGCAATCGCTCAAGGATTTGCGCTTCGCTGATGTCGGTGCCGGGTCCCTGGCCGTCAATGTAGGGGCTAAACGAGATGCCATGGATTTTCCTATCCAGCACCTGGTGAAAAAGTGCGATTAACTCCTCATCCGTAACAGTGGAAAAGTCGATTCCGGCCAGCGCCATTATTGTCCCTTTCCCGGACACTGAATTTGTACGTGACACGGTATTCTCCTTTCTGCAATTTTTTTACGCCACAAAAACGATAAGCAATAGCAAGCGCATTGTTGTCGGATATAGATCGCCACAATACGTTCTCTTGCCGGGGAAACAACGCAGGTGCGTTGAGAGGGTCCTTTGGCGGGTTCAGGTGGCCGCCTGGTATCCCGCAACGCCGTCCTGTCGCGGTCAGAGTCCGCCTTGCCGCAAAGCGATAGTGCCTTAGGGCGGATTCATAGAGGGTGGGCATACAATTTGACACAAAAGCATTGCGTGCCGGGGTTTTATGTCAGCGATTATTCCCAAGTCCAGCCTGAAAAAATGGGCGCAGAGGAAGCTCCTTGAAGGGGGTTCAACGGTGGACCTTATCGCCGCGGCCGTGGATCCGAGTGACAAGGCAGCCATCGCTATCGTAGCGCTACTGGAGGTTGAGCCGTCAGCGCGTTATGCCGGTATGTGTCTCGATGAAGTCCGCTACGTAAAATCGTGCCATAGCTATCTGGCATCGCTAACCGTTGAAGCGGAAACCCAAGAGCTGGGAACGGTCAAGGAAGAGCCGGGTTCTATGTGCTTATGAGGACGCCATTACCGAAGCCAAAGCAGTAAGTTGTGGCGGCCCTATGTCGATTGTAGTGCTCCATTGAATGCCAGGCTGGCTGGCGCCAGAACTTTGAGTAACGGCGGTCAGGCGTCACGCTAATTCAAGAATGAAGCTCAAGGAGCTGCTGCTTGTTCTTTTCCAAAGAACAGTATTTGCCAGGATTGCCAGGATTGCCCAGTTCATCCACGTTTATGCGGAATGTAGTAACGGGACTGAAAGACAATGACAGCCGCGCCAATGCTGGATTATCGAACTGGCCGCTTGCTTTTAATCAGGGTAACCCCTGTGCTGACCCGCTTCTATTGCGGTAAGTGGTGTCAGTTGCTTGACCGGTATATCAACTGAGTTGGTATACCGGTCTTTTTTGTCCCACCTATTTTCATCTAAAGCGCTAAATGTGTTCCCTGTAGGCAAAGAATCCAAAATCGGCATGCAGCCTTTGCCCAGACAGATCCTGGCAGCACAGGCCAAAAAATGCGCCGGTGAAAGCAGGGTAGAAATCACCTGTTCCACTTTGCTGGACGTAATCATCTGACAGGATGCTGCCGTCCAGTGGTGGCCCGATGGCTTGCCAATCCCCGGGGACGACCGCGAAGTAAAATTGTAGTTTCGCGCAACTGAAATCAGCCTTCATATAAACCGTGTCGACCCCGGTGATCTCCAGCGGAGTTACCAGTGCTTCGCGGTATCTTCCCGAATCGCTGGTGATAATGTTGATGAACTTGCGTAGGGGTTGTCCCTTTGCCCTGCGACCAATATCGTCGCCGTATATGTGCAGGTAATAGTAGTGTGCGCTGTTGTAGTAGCACACCAGCCCGGCTAGTTGCTGGAACGTTTCCGGGTCGAACTGCACGCTGGTAGACGCCTCCGTGGAGTGCGCCTGTACCCGGCGCGCAATCAGGCTTTGCTCAAACCAGGAGCTGAGTGATTCGCGGCCGTATATGCGTAAATAGCCCGGACGCTCCGTCTGGTTGACCCAGTCCGGTGTCATGGGTACCCGCAATGCCTGGAAGTGAATGTTGATGTCGGGTGTAGCAAACTGCAGGCGCTCTGGTTGCGCGTCAAACGGATGATCCGACAAGTCCGGCGCCTCAACCTGTCGTCGTGCTACCTGGCCGCCGCTGGCCAGGTAAGGCCAGTCGTCTTCGCGCCATTGGATCCGCTCAAGACCCGATTCACGGCCGGTGATACAGCGCCCGCGTGGTGTCAGCGGGCGACCGGTGAGAAAACTGGTGTACCAGTCACCGCTCTGGGTCTGCACAAACGCCCCGTGTCCGGTTTTTTGCAGGTAAGCGCCAGGGTCGTCTTTTGCGCTGATCAATGGATTAGTGGGGTGCACTTCGTAGGGGCCGGTGATGCAGCGCGACCTTGCTATGGTCATGCAGTGGTCATAGCCGGTGCCACCCTCTGCTGTGAGCAAGTAATAGTAGCCGTTGCGCTGATATAGGTGAGGGCCCTCGGTACACTGGTGCTCGGTGCCGGAAAAAATACGATGGGTGTCACCCATTAGTTCTCGAGCCGACTTGTCGTACTCTTGTGCAGCGATGCCGCCAAAAAGCCGTTGCTTGCGATGGTCCAGGATCATAGATACCAGCCAACTGCGTCCGTCATCATCGTGAAAGAGCGATGCGTCGAATCCACTGGAGCAGAGGTAAATCGGCTCTGACCACTCGCCCATGATGTCAGTGCTGGTCACCAGGTAATTAGGTGTGTCTTTCCATTCACCCTTAAAGCTGCGTACATTGGAATACACCAGATAGAAAACTCCGTCGGAGTGCGACAGGCAGGGAGCCCAGACGCCGCAGGAATCAGGCACTCCCTTCATATCCAATTGGGAGACGCGATTTAGCGGACGGCCGATCAACTGCCAGTGTCTTAAGTCGCGGGAGTGATGGATCTGGCAGCCGGGAAACCATTCGAAGGTAGAAGTGACAATGTAGTAGTCATCGTGCACCCGGCAAATGGCAGGATCTGGGTTAAATCCCCTCAGAACAGGGTTTTCGATATAGCTTGTCACTGCTCGAAATCTCCTGACAAAGTCGGTTCGCCGTTGCGGCGGTTGCATTGGGTCCTGCATGGGCTGGAGCTCTGCACCCGATGTCGGGGCAGCCTTGTGGGATTCTACGACGTTTATCTGCAGTCAGATATATCAGGCATATCCCACTCGTCTTACAATCATCCCGCGTTATCGCAAAAAGGATTGGATTCGAACCATTTCGGGACTAGTGTGTTTCTGGACTAGCGTGTGAGCGCTAGCTGCTGCCCAGAGCTGGATTTATCTGCCCGTGCCAAGTAGGGAAGGGGTAACCCGGGATAGCCTGACACAAGACTATTTGCAGCCAGCAGTAGTTACCAGTCTCCCGATACTGCCAGAAGAGGTACCGTAATAGACAATAAAAATACAAAGCAAAGCTCAATGTGTAGGTATGTAAACTTGAGTCGCGTACTACTGGTAACTCTCTTTCTGGGGCAAGTCTCTATTGCCAACAGCGCCGAGTCGCCAACAGTGCAGGTGATCAAGGTTGAAATCGTCAGCGCCGATGGCAAATACCAGTTGTTACGTGGCGGCCAACCGTATGTTGTCAAAGGTGCAGGTATTAACCATACCGATTTACAAAGCCTGGCGGCTCACGGTGGAAATTCCTTGCGTACCTGGGCGGTAGAACACGGTGCAGAGCCTGCGCAGCAATTATTGGATAGAGCTCACGCGTTGGGCCTTACGGTATCATTGTGCCTCGAAATCGCCCGAGAACGTCAGGGGTTTGACTACAACGATGCTGCGGCAGTGGCTCGCCAGGAGGCAGCGACTATCGCCACTGTCCGCAAATATAAGGATCACCCAGCACTACTCACGTGGATTATTGGCAACGAACTAAATTTTGACTTTGAAAATCCAAAGGTCTACGACGCGGTTAACGCAATTTCAAAGATGATTCATGAGATAGATCCCAACCACCCAACCACGACCACCATCTCGGGCTTTGAGCGCAGTACTATCAGCGTTATTCAAGCGCGAGCGCCGGATCTCGATTTTCTCAGTTTTCAACTCTACAAGGGGCTTATGGATCTGCCCCGGCATCTTGAGAAAGTCAGCTTGGATAAGCCCTATTTTGTGACTGAATGGGGGGCTGTGGGGCATTGGGAAGTAGGGAGTACCAGCTGGGGTGCTCCAGTTGAGCATACAAGCTCGGAAAAGGCCGAGAATTATGCCAAGAGCTATCGCCAGGTAATACAACCTTCAGCTGGCCAACTTCTTGGTGACTATGTTTTCCTGTGGGGACAAAAGCAGGAAGAAACGCCTACCTGGTATGGTATGTATCTCGCAAGCGGAGAAGAAACCGAGGCCATTGATATCATGCATCATATCTGGAATGGCAAATGGCCAGGCAATCGTGCGCCCGGAATTAGTGCTGTCAGGCTGGACAATAAAACCGCCTTTGATAATGTCACTTTATCGCCAGGCGCGTCTTATACCGCCAATATCAAGGTGCTAGATCCAGAGGGTGATGCCATCAGCTACGAGTGGAAAGTGCGGCCAGAAAGTATTCTTCAAGCGGTCGGTGGTGACCACGAGGAGGTTCCTGAAGTCATTGGGGGCTTAATAGAAGATCCGACAGCCGCGGAGATTACCCTCATCGCGCCTGAGGCAACGGGCGCCTATCGTTTGTATATCTATGCCCGCGATGGTCGTAATCATGCAGCCCATGCCAATATCCCATTTTTTGTTGAGTAAATCAGAGTGGGGTGCCCTGCGATAGCGCAGTAGCGATACAAACCCAGGTCGTGCTGACAGCACCTGCCACTGGGAGTCCTCAGCTGGTTCTGTCTTTTGCTCGACGGGGTGTACTATTCGACCAGTTCCAGCGTCCCGAACAGCCCCGCGTCTATCCAGCCGCGGTCTTTGTGATCGCCGGCGGCTAATTCAGAGCCGATAAAATGCTCACGTATCTCACTGCCGTCGTTGTCGCAATAGGCCACCATCAAGCCCATGATCTTCCCCACTGCAAGCTGCTGTGGTCGGTTGTCCAGGGCCCCATCCTTGTAGGCATCGGTATAGATGTCGATGCCGACCTCCCAGATGACCTTGTCACCGCGCTGTTGCCAGCGGCTCTCTACGTGGTGGGTGTAGGAGTGGGGCTGTCGGTCGGTGCCGATGTCGATCGCCTGGTTGTCCAGCGATAGATGATAGGCGAATGCATTGTGATTATATTGATGGTCCCCACCTGAATGGTCCTCATCTATAAAAATCTCCAGGCAATCATCGTCCCAATACTGTTGCAGTGGATTACGATGCGTATCGATTAGTACGTCATCCACAAACTCCACGAGAAGGTATATTTTTTGCTCTGTCCACACCACTTTGTAGCGTCCGTTAAAATCAGCGTCGGTTAATTCGGGTCCCAACCAGCGGTGTCCGAGTTCCTGCCATGCAGCGCGCTGCCAGATGGCTTCGTCAGCGATACCATCCACCTGCAATGCTTGCGTTGCCATTGGGGCATAGTAGTGGCTTCTGCCGGCGTCATGACTTGGGGTTGAGTAGGCCGCGCTCGCCATCGTCATTGCCAGCAGCAAGATGCAGGCTGTTGGCAACCCATTACAATTCCTGGTAGAAATCATTTGTATCTCCATATTGAAGTCGCGCTGCCCATCAATACACCCCAATGCGTGATGCATCGTGGCCGCGGACAATAGCACTGATATTCTACAGTTTTAGGCGGGTTAGCAATGCGAATGAGGTGAGCCGGCTATGGGTAGCGGTAGAAGGGAGCAGGCAGGTTAAGGATAGGATACAAAAAATGGGCTTGTTGTGCAGATTGTCTCTTATTGTCGCATCTCACGGGAAATGAAATTTGAGAAAACCATAAGCTCATATTTTTTTCAGACTACTTTATCGTATAGGACTGAGAGCCAAAGTAGGTCGATTTTGAGTAGTCTGGATATGGTAAATGTGCGATATACGGCCACTTCAGGTCGACTGAAAAAGCCAGACCTCCTCGTCATTTTCGACAAATTCAGATTTTGAGAGTCCCACATTGCCTGCAACTCGCTGGCTCGCCACATGGTTTGGGTTGATACAAGCTCTGATCGTCGTTACGCCATTTTTACTTAACCATTGTGCCATTGCCAGAGCAGCTTCACTTGCGTAGCCATTGCCTTGCCAATCCGAACCAACCACCCATGCAATGTCTGCATGAGACTCTGAGACAGTTGCCTGTACATAACCAACCGGAGTGTCACTTTCCTCGAGATATACCAGCCAATTTAGCCATAATTGTGACTCGTCTGGTGATTTTCGACCTTCCAGGTATCGGTACCGTGATGCAAGTGATACTTCCGACTCCGGCGGCTCTTCGCCAGTGAATTCGTAGAGCTGTCGATCCGACAAAATTGGAAACATAGCTTTTGCATGAGATGCCATCATCGGATCAAGACACAGACGTAACGTGCTTATGGTACTTTCATATTGTTCAATTTTTGGCATTGGCAGATCCTTTGCACTTTATCTATAGGCAATAACACGGGAACTGCTTCATTTGAAAGGCTGACTCCCAAGTTTCGAGGTTGGCCGCTGTGAGTATTTCTTTGTCCTACTGCCCAATATAGACCAAACAGGCAAAACCACACAGCGGTCAATCGGTCATGGGGTGGTTGATGTAGCGTTATCGTCAGAATGCAAACTCTAGTGTGGCGTGCGCCACCAGTTTCTCAGACTCCACAAAGGTAACCTTCGCTTCAGCATAGGCTATAGTTCGGCCAAAATTTAGTACTGAAACCTCGATTCTTAGGTCCTCCTTAAGCGCAGGCCTTATAAACTGTGTGTTCAGGCTCACGGTGCCCTTGGCCTGTCGGTCACTGGTAGCCATCGCCAGACAGGCAACCGTATCGATTGCCGCTATGATCGCCTGACCGCAAATCGCTCCGCCCAACCAGAATAGGGACGGATCTTGCGGCATTATTGCTGAGGCCTTGCCGTCACTCACCTCAATTGCATGCAGTCCCAGTTGCTTTATCCAGGGCGCAAATAGTTGATCGTATACCTCTCCCACATTATCTTGACTGGTGTTCGTAAAATCCTGCATTTTTCGGCTCCTATGAAACGCTATTTCCCAAACCTACAAGGGTACAGCGAAGTCTACTAATAGGCGAAAACCGACATCAGCCTGGATTTTACCCGGTGCCTGGAAACCGTCGGCTATCACCTTATTGGGGACTTCCCGAGTGCCAGGTTTCACCGATTCTAGTCCGCAGTTGTGCTATAGGCAGTCGGTTGATTGTTAAGAGGCTGGTTTGTGAAATTCGATCACATTTCCATCAGGGTCGCGCACGAAAAAGAACACGGCGCCTTCAAATTCTACCGATTCGGTTATAACAATGTCATGACTATCGAGTTGACGCTTTACGCCTTCTACATCGGTTATCTCTAACGCGATGTGGGTGAAGCCCGTGTGTTTCACTGGCTCGTCCATCAACACATTGGTCGGAGATGCACCGGGCGATGCGTTGAGAATGAAATTGATGTTGACTCCCGACGGATGTTCCACGATCGCTACTGGCTCAGGGCCAATCGGACCCCCTAAAAATTCGAAGCCCAGCTTCTCATAGAATGCACGAGCGAGGGCAAGATCTCGGACGCGTAGACCTAAGTGATTTATCCGAGTAATTTGTTTCATGATGACTCCTGGATTTAGACTTGATTCGCATTGCTGATAAAAGTAGCGGCATAGAGTACACGGAATTCGAAGATAGGTGGGGCTGAGCTGACGTAGTTTGCGGCTGCTCATAGGCAAAGGCCGGCATCAGGTCAGCTTTGACCTGATGTCTAGCAACCTTTGACCGGTTGAGATCGTACCTCCAAGAAGACCTTTCTGCGCGACGGATATCATTCTTTCTTCGATCTGCAAGGCGCCCTACTATGATCCTCTTTAATCAAGAGGCGTCCACTCCGCGCCAGATTCATGATAAGTGTCGCACGGCAATTGAAATAGCTGCTTACACGACGTGTATTCAAAATAGTATCTGTACACATTTTCAATGTAAGGCCCCGCACAATTAACCTGAGAAAACAACGGAGTGCAATGTCGGATCTTGCCCTCAGGTCAATGCTTACTCACAGCAGGAGCTTCCAGCTTGAATCGGCGGACAATTCACCGATCCATACGAACAGTAAACGCAGCAGTCTCCCGCTTTCGGCTTGAGTAGTTTTCGGCAGGATTCACACTCGTAGTACCACTGACATGCATCCATAGGCATAGTTTCTTTTTTTCTGTGCCCGCACATCGGACAAGTAATTTCTGATTCCAGAATGACTTCATTCATAGTGCAGCCTTCGTTATCGATCAGGTCGGTTTGGTCGCTAGTACCTGGTGCCGCTACTGACTATACAGGAGACGGTTAGCGGGATTTCACCCTGCGATATTGAAAAGGTCGGCTATCACCCTAAAGAAAACGGAGTTAGACGTAGGGTTTGGCTCTAAATCCGTCCTTTATGTGCCAGGAATGGATGATCAGTATCGCCCTGTGAAGAGGCATAACTGAGTTGGCATATGTATCGAGAGGGGCGATTGCATCCACTGTGTGTCTCCCGTTTGCAAAGTTTGTTATGCGGCTCTTAAAAGCAACTATCTTCTTTTTCGGGTTTACTCGGGAACCAGGCGAGAATTTTCCAGGAACCTGCAAGTTTAACAATGGAATATGTACTACACATACTATCTAGTTTTTCCTTATTATTTTTAAATCTGTCAAAGTATATTGTTGCTACAACATAGGTGTTACCAGTGTAATTTTTGCTGATACTTCGAACCACGGACTTCTGATAATCCTCTTTTTCTAGCGAGTCAATTATTGCAAGGAATACAGACTCGATTTCAGTGGCGTTGCCAGGAACCATAATATGTTCCCCGAATATAAACTGGGCATCTTTATGGAAGTATTCTTCCGCAATCTTTTTGAAATTCCTCTGGCTAAAGTTGTGATAGAAACTTTCGATGAATATATCGACCTCATTATTTTCACCAGCTTGTGAAAGAGAACTGACAAGTAAAAAAATTGCTGTCAAATATTTCATGCTGGCATAGACTCCTAGAAGTTGGCTAACAGCCTGATAGGGCGTCAAGGTATCTTGTGAAAACGAATTCTGGCTTTCTATAAATGGCGGTAAGGCTTAAAAAGCGACTGGAAAACAGGTTCAAGCTCGACCAGGTCGTTACGAAATTTCGGCGTTATCAACGCCATGGTAGTACCTGTTGTCGAATGGGTGTCTGGCACTGTAGCAAACCTGGGGCAATCTCGCATGAAGCCGGGATGGTTCATCACATTAGTAGCCAATGCTGTGTTAGTGCGCGGATGGGCATATACTTGGTTGGTATTCAGATATACGGAGTGAGAGCGCTTGCAGGTGGAACAAATAATAGCGCAGCAGATACTGCAATATAGGGAAGTTCCTGGCGGACTGTTACCCCTGTTACATACGATTCAAGCGAAGATCGGCTACGTTCCCCCGGAGTCGGTCGCGGCTATAGCCAAAGGCCTGAACCTGTCACGGGCCGAAGTGCACGGTGTCATCAGTTTCTACCACGATTTTCGCAGCGCGCCCGCGGGTCGGCATGTGTTGCAGATTTGCCGTGCTGAAGCCTGCCAGGCGATGGGATCCCGGGTGTTGGAAGCCCACGCCAAAGACATCCTGGGTATCGATTTTGGTGGCACTACGCCAGACGGTGCTGTCAGTCTGGAGCCCGTTTACTGCCTGGGCAATTGCGCCTGCTCTCCTTCTGTGCGCATCGATGATGCTATCCATGCCCGGGTAGATGCGGCGCGACTGGATGTGCTGCTCGACGCGCTCACCACCGCAGGACCGATAGAATGAGCTTGCGCATTTACCTGCCCCGGGATACTACCGCACTGGCTTGTGGGGCGGATGAAGTGGCGGTGGCTTTAACAGAACAGGCACGCATTCGCTCGCTGGAGATCGAACTGGTGCGCAATGGCTCCCGCGGCATCTTCTGGCTAGAGCCTTTGCTGGAGATGGAGTACCAGGGGCAACGTCTCGCCTTTGGCCCGGTCAGTGCAGCCGATATACCCGGCCTACTGGACGCGCTGGCAGATGATATATCGTTGCACCCTCTATATCAGGGGCCGACAGCGGATATAAGCTGGCTCAAGGGTCAGCAACGCTTGACCTTTGCCCGGGCAGGCCTGGGCGATCCAACCTCCCTTGCGCATTATCGTTCACTGGAGGGCTTTGTCGGCCTGGAAAAAGCGCTGCAGTTGTCGCCCCAGGAGATAGTGGATGAGGTGCTCGCGTCGGGGTTGCGCGGCCGCGGCGGCGCTGCCTTCCCGGCGGGTATCAAATGGCAGACAGTGTTAAATGCTCAGTCGGGGCAGAAGTTCATTGTGTGCAACGCTGACGAGGGCGACTCCGGCACTTTTGCCGATCGTTTGTTAATGGAAGCTGATCCCTACCAATTGATTGAAGGCATGGTGATCGCCGGTCTGGCAGTCGGTGCTAACCAGGGATATATCTATTTACGGTCGGAGTACCCAAGGGCATTGGAAATCCTAACCGTCGCAATCGCGATTGCGATCGAGAAATCCTATCTGGGCGATGATATTTGTGGCAGCGGCAAAAGCTTCCATCTGGAAGTGCGCGTGGGCGCGGGCGCCTATATCTGCGGTGAAGAGACAGCGCTATTGGACAGTCTGGAGGGCAAGCGCGGCATGGTGCGCGTAAAGCCACCACTGCCAGCGATAGCCGGGCTGTTCGGCCAACCGACAGTGGTCAACAATGTATTAACCCTGGCGGCTGTCACCACAGTATTGGCCCGCGGAGCCAGCTTTTACCAGGATTTCGGGGTAGGGCGATCACGGGGTACGCTGACCGTGCAACTGGCCGGCAATATCCTTCGCGGCGGCCTGGTGGAGCTGCCCTATGGGGCTACCTTGCGCCATGCAGTGCAGGAGTTTGGTGGCGGTAGTTACAGTGGCCGGCCTATCAGGGCGATTCAGGTGGGTGGCCCGCTGGGTGCTTACTTGCCGGAATCCCAATGGGATATGGCACTGGACTACGAGGCCTTCGCCGCTGCGGGTGCCATGCTTGGTCACGGCGGCGTGGTGGTATTTGATGACACGGTGGATATGAGTGCACAGGCGCGCTTTGCCATGGAGTTTTGCGCCACGGAGTCCTGCGGCAAATGCACCCCGTGTCGCATAGGTTCTACCCGGGGTGTTGAGGTAATCGACAAAATCATCGCCCGGCAGGAACCAGAAAAAAACCAGGACTTGTTGCGCGATCTGTGCAACACCATGGAGCAAAGCTCGCTATGCGCCATGGGCGGGCTTACACCCATGCCGGTGCGCAGTGCGTTGGAGTATTTTGTCGAGGACTTCGGCTGAGCGCCGAACTTTTGTAGTAGCGGCCGAGTCCAACTGGCTCTAGAGGAAATACGATGTTGCATTATTACGAACCTGAAAAAGATTACGGCACGCCTCCCAGTGCCGCCGTGGAACCGGTAACCCTGTCGATAGACGGTGTGCAAGTCACCGTGCCCGCCGGCACTTCCGTAATGCGCGCCGCAGCGGAGGCCGGTATCAAGGTGCCGAAATTGTGCGCCACTGATTCCTTGCAGGCGTTTGGTTCATGCCGTGTATGCCTGGTCGAGATAGACGGCGTGAAGGGGCGTCCCGCGTCGTGCACCACGCCGGTAGGGCCCGACATGGTCGTGCGCACGCAGACCGATGAACTGGGCACCTTGCGGCGCAATGTGATGGAGTTGTATATCTCCGACCATCCGCTGGATTGCCTGACCTGCCCTACTAATGGTGATTGTGAGCTGCAGGACACCGCTGGCGAACTGGGGCTGCGCGAGGTGCGCTATGGTATCGATGGAGCCAATCATCTGGACCAGCACAAGGACCAGTCCAATCCCTATTTCACCTTTGATCCGGCCAAGTGCATTGTCTGCTCGCGCTGTGTGCGTGCCTGTGAGGAAGTACAGGGTACTTTTGCGCTGACCATCGAGGGCCGCGGCTTTGATTCCAGGGTCAGCGCCGGTCAGGGTGAGGCCTTTATGGACTCTGAGTGCGTTTCCTGCGGTGCTTGCGTACAGGCCTGCCCCACCGCGACTCTCACAGAGAACAGCATGATTGAGCTGGGTGTGCCCGAACACTCAACGATTACCACTTGCGCCTACTGCGGCGTGGGCTGCTCCTTCCGGGCGGAGATGAAGGGCAATACCGTGGTGCGTATGGTGCCCCACAAAGACGGTAAGGCTAACGAGGGCCATGCCTGCGTGAAGGGACGGTTCGCCTTTGGCTATGCCACCCATAAAGATCGCATTACACAACCGATGATACGCGACAGTATCGACGATACCTGGCAGGTGGTTTCCTGGGAACAAGCCATTGCACACACCGCCGCACGCTTCCGGGCGATACAGGCCCGGCACGGTCGCAACAGTATCGGAGCGATCTCCTCCTCGCGATGCACCAACGAAGAGGTCTACCTGGTGCAGAAACTGGTGCGCTCGGGTTTTGGCAATAACAATATCGACACCTGTGCTCGCGTTTGTCATTCCCCCACCGGTTATGGCCTGAAGACAACGCTGGGGGAATCTGCCGGTACCCAGACTTTCGCCTCTGTAGAACAAGCGGATGTGATTGTAGTGATGGGTTCCAATCCAACCGAGGCGCACCCGGTGTTTGGCTCGCGTCTAAAAAAGCGACTGCGCGAGGGTGCTCAATTAATCGTCATAGATCCGCGCAGTATCGAACTGGTCAACGCGCCACACATCAGCGCCGATTACCATTTGGCGGTAAACCCGGGCTCCAATGTTGCGGTGCTGAATACCCTGGCCCATGTGATTGTTACCGAAGGCTTACACGACGAGGCCTTTATCCGCGAGCGCTGTGACCTGGAAGAGTTTGCGCGCTGGATGGCCTTCATTGGCGACCCGCGGCATTCTCCTGAGCTGATGGAAGTTGCTACCGGCGTGCCCGCTGAGCAACTGCGCGCTGCCGCCCGGCTGTATGCGTCTGCCGCTAATGGTGCCATCTACTACGGACTTGGGGTCACCGAGCACAGCCAGGGCTCGACCGCAGTGATGGGTATCGCCAATCTCGCTATGCTGACCGGCAATCTGGGCCGAGAGGGCGTGGGCGTCAATCCCATGCGCGGGCAAAATAATGTGCAGGGGTCCTGCGATATGGGTTCTTTCCCCCACGAGCTTCCCGGCTATCGTCACCTGTCTGATGCGGCCACCAGGGCCCTGTTTGAACAGGAATGGAATGTGACTCTGGATCCGGAACCGGGTATGCGAATCCCCAATATGTTTGATGCCGCGGTGGACGGCGATTTCAGGGGCTTGTATTGCCAGGGCGAGGACGTGGCCCAGTCCGATCCCAATACGCAGCATATACAGGCAGCATTGGAGTCGTTGGAATGCCTGGTGGTGCAGGATATTTTTCTCAACGAGACCGCCAAGTACGCCCACGTGTTTCTGCCCGGGTCATCCTTTCTGGAAAAGAACGGAACTTTCACCAATGCGGAGCGCCGTATTTCCCGCGTGCGCAAAGTTATGCCAGCGCTATGTGGTAAGGAGGATTGGGAGGTGACCATGGACCTGGCCAACGCCATGGACAGCCCCATGCATTATCAGCACCCATCACAGATTATGGATGAGATCGCTCGCCTCACCCCGACTTTTCATGGTGTCAGCTACGACAAGCTCGATGCCCTTGGCAGCATACAATGGCCCTGCGACGAGCACGCGCCTGAGGGCACCCCTACGATGCATGTGGGTGAGTTCGTGCGCGGTAAGGGCTTTTTCGCCCTGACCGAATATGTCGCTACCGACGAGCGTGCCAATCGCAAGTTCCCGCTATTGCTCACCACCGGTCGCATCCTCAGCCAATACAACGTCGGTGCTCAGACGCGCCGCACCGCCAACAGCCAATGGCATGAAGAAGATACCCTGGAGATTCATCCTTTTGACGCGGAAGAACGCGGTATTGCTGACAGTGACTGGGTGGGCATTGCCAGCAGGGTGGGTAATACGGTGTTGCGTGCCTGTATTTCCGAACAAGTGAAGCCGGGCGTGGTCTATACGACATTCCATCATCCGCTGTCCGGGGCCAATGTGATTACCACTGATAACTCTGACTGGGCGACCAATTGTCCCGAATACAAGGTGACTGCGGTGCAGGCCACCCGTGTTACGAAACCCTCAGCGTGGCAGGCGCGGCAAAAGCAGTTTGATAAAAGGCAGCACCAGTTGCTGGAAGACGCCGGCCCTACATGAGCGGCGAGACGCAAAACGTAACGCGCTATACCTGGGACAAGGGAGCGCTGTCCTGCGACACCGATGTGGTGGTGACAGAAGTTCCCGTGGCGCTGGTTTATAATGGTGTATCTCACGTGGTGATGATGGCCACACCCACCGATCTGCACGATCTTGCACTGGGCTTCAGTCTGTCTGAGAGTATTTTAGAGAGTCCCTCACAGTTACTGGACTGCGAGCTCACGCAGCGGGACAAAGGCATAGAACTGACAATGACAATTACCGCTGAGCCATTTATGGCGCTCAAGGCGCGCCGCCGCAACCTGACCGGACGCACCGGCTGCGGCCTGTGCGGTGTGGAGTCGCTGGAGCAGGCAATACCGGCACCGAAGCGGGTAGAGCGCGATTGCAAAATTACTCATGAGGCCTTGCAGCAAGCTATTATCAACCTGGATCAGCGGCAGTCCTTGAAACGTCGTACAGGCGCGGTGCATGGTGCCGCCTGGTGCAGCGTTGCTGGAGATATTGAACTATTGCGCGAGGATGTGGGCAGGCACAATGCCCTGGATAAATTGTTAGGCGCATTGCGTGGCAGCGCGTATTCGCCGGAGGGCTTTGTATTGGTGACCAGTCGAGCCAGCTACGAGATGGTGGCAAAGGTGGCGAGTTGTGATATTGCCTTATTGGCTGCAGTGTCCGCTCCTACCTCACTGGCGATAGATCAGGCACAGCGCAGCGGTCTTACCCTGGTGGGTTTTGTTCAGCCTGGCCGCCAGGTCATCTATACTTATCCTGAAAGAATACAACAGGGCTCCTGACTATGTCCGCCAAACAGATTAACCAGTTGGTGAAGATGGCTAACCAGATTGCTCTTAATATGGCGGCCTGGGGCGATGCAGAGGCGGTGGCCAGGCAGACTGGCGAGCACATAGAAAAATTCTGGACGCGCGCCATGCGCGAACAGCTATTGGAGTTCTGGCGTGCGGAAGGTGAGGGCTTGTCTTCGGTGGCGTGCGCAGTGTTGGCAATGATGGATGAACAACAATAACCGGCAGGGGCACAGGAATTATGAAG
>JBALVO010000024.1:0-7398 GCA_036961445.1 Halioglobus sp. | reverse complement strand
TATCTGCGCCCGCCGCGTACTTCTTCGGGTGAAACGCAGCCGCCGCGTATTGTTGGTTATACCGTGCGCAACAGCTTGAGTGTGCGCGTGCGTGATATCAGTAAGGTTGGTGTGATACTTGATAAATCAGTGACCCTGGGAGTTAACGAAGGCGGCAGCATCACGTTCACTAATGATGACCCTTCCCAGGCCATAGAGCAGGCTCGTACCAGGGCGGTGCAGGAGGCCATGGCGAAGGCAAAAACACTGGCCCAGGCAGCGGGGGTAAAAGTCGGCCGGGTACTGGAGATTTCCGAGCAATCCTTTAACCCCGGGCCCAGGCCCATGATGCAGGCCGAAATGTCGATGGCTCGCTCTGCAGATGCAGTGCCTGTGGCTACTGGTGAAAACACCTATAAGGTGACTGTGAACGTCTCTTTTGCGATTGATCAATAGCGCCAGACACGATCTACATCAATAACAAATGCGGCAACTCTCCCCACAATAGGCAGTTATGGGCATAGAGATTAACCAGACCAGTTTTAGCGACCAGGATTACCTGGATTTTCAGGATGCGTTGCAGGATAACCTGTCGGCACTGCAACAATTGTTGGACGACCCCGGCTTTGCGTGTGGTCCCCATTCCCTGGGTGCAGAACTGGAAATGTATATTGTCGACGCAAACGGCAGTCCACTGTATGTCAACCAGGAAGTCCTTGCTGCGGCAGATGACAAGCAATTGACTCTGGAGCTGAACCGCTACAACCTGGAGTACAATTTATCCCCCTATGACATGGCCGACACACCCTTTGTCGCGACCGAGCGGGAGATCCTGGCGAAACTGGAGCATGTCGGGGCAGTCGCGGCGAGCATGGGTGGGCGTGTGGTACCGATTGGTATTCTCCCGACACTGCGCCAGTCAGATTTTGGTGCCCACTGCATTACTGACCGCAAACGCTACCACGCCCTTGTCACCCAGTTGATCAAGCGCCGGGGCGACAAATTCAGTATCGATATAAATGGCGTTGATCCGCTGCAACTGGAGATGGCTGATATTACTTTGGAGGGTGCCAACACCTCTTTTCAGGTGCACTATCGGGTGAACCCGGACGATTATGCCGATACCTTCAATGCCGTTCAGCTGATGACACCGCTAGCCGTGGCCATCGGTGCCAATTCGCCGACTCTGTTTGGTCACTCGCTGTGGCATGAAACCCGCATTCCCCTGTTCAAGCAATCCATCGATACACGACATGTGGATCGTTATGCCTGGAAGCAACCAGCTCGGGTTAGCTTTGGCCAGGGCTGGGCCCGTCGCGGGGCGGGGGAGTTGTTTCACGAGGTGGCGCGGATTTACCCACCGTTATTGCCGATTTGTTCCGGGATTTCGCCAGCGCAGGAAATAGCGCAGGGCAAAACTCCGTCGCTGGCTGAACTGCGCTTGCACCAGAGTACAGTATGGCTGTGGAATCGGCCGATATATGATGATGTTGATGGCGGTCAGGTGCGTATTGAAATGCGGGCTCTTCCGGCGGGCCCTTCCGCGCTGGACATGGTCGCTAATGCCGCGTTTCTCATTGGCCTGTCTGAAGGTGTGCGGCCGCGCATGGAGAAACTGTTGCCGTCGATACCTTTCAACATCGCAGAGTACAATTTCTACCGCGCCGCACAGTACGGCCTGGACGCGAAACTGGTATGGCCCCGGTTAGATCAATCGGGATATCAGGAGCAATCCATCTGCAGCATTATTGAGCAGTCGCTGCCGATCGCGCGGCAAGGGTTGCAGGCGATTGGTATTTCCGATGCTGAATCGTCGCGCTACCTGGGGGTGATTCAGCGGCGGCTGGAACAGCGCCAGACAGGTTCGATCTGGCAACAGAAGAAACTGGCGGCGCTTAAGCAGGAAATGTCGCTGGACGCTGCCTTACATGAAATGCTGGAGGTATTCATCGGGTACAGTGCGCAAAATCTGCCTGTGGCCGAATGGCAACTATGAGACGGTTTCAGTTTATCAAGGATCCGGCAGTCACAACTATCGGTCACAATGTGGAGGAGTTTCTGCGCAGGTTGGGCGGCCCCGTATGTTTCCTGTTGCCCGGCGCTGATACTACCCACACGCGCGCACTGGTGACACTGTTGCACGGTAATGAGCCCTCCGGTGCCATGGCGCTGTTTCGCTGGCTGCAGTCCGGTCAGCGACCGGCAGTCAACGTTGTCTGCATTGTCGCCTCGGTAGCAGCGGCTCTGGAGGCCCCGCTGTTCAGTCATCGAATGTTGCCCAGGGCCAGGGACCTCAATCGTTGTTTTGGCTCGCCATATGATGATGCGCAGGGCGCGCTGGCACAGGAAATTCTGGAAATACTGCATATGCACCATCCGGAGGCGGTGATTGATATGCACAATACCTCCGGTTCGGGGCCATCATTTGGTGTGTGCACGCATATGGATCGCCAGCATGATGCGCTGGTATCCCTGTTTACCCAGCGCCTGATCATTTCCAATTTGGGCCTTGGTGCGCTGATGGATATCAGCGAACACTCCTACCCCACGGTAACTATCGAAGTAGGCGGTCGCCTGGATGATGAAGCCCATGAGTTGGCTTATGAGGGTTTGTGCCGATATTTTCTGGCGCAGAAAGTCCTTGCTCATGAGGATACGGACTGGGGCCTGGAGGTATTGCATGACCCAATACGCCTACAATTGCTGGACAACGTAACCCTTACTTATGCCGAAGAGCCCTGTGCCAACTATGACATCACGCTAAAATCAGACATAGAGCATCACAATTTTGGCGGTGTGTCGCCAGATACGTTGTTGGGGTGGGCCGTTGGCCCCGAGCGTAAGTTGTTTACAGCGCTTGATGCTGGCGGCAGTTGCGCCGTTACCCGGTTGGTGCGTATAGCGGATGGCAAGCTCTACCCGGCGCAGCCACTGAAGCTGTTTATGATCACCAATAATGCGGCAATCGCCGAGTCCGATTGCCTGTTTTATGCCGTCGCTGACGATGGATCCGCTATCTGTCCCTGATAAGCTAACCCTGCGAATACCCCACAGTCCGCGGCTTGGCAGGCCATGGAGAAAACCTGTCGCCAATTCAGGCGTATTTTTCACAGCCTCCCACTATGACCGAATTTAATTGCTTTTGGGGCTTGCATTTCGATTTCAAAGCACTGAGTATATATACAGTAGTTTGCTGTATAGCCAAACCGGCAGCTAGACATTAATGAACGTCAAATAAAGAGTTAAACCTGGAAATGAGCAAAAAAGAGAGGTCTACCATGGATGCCAATAAAGGAAAAGCACTGGAAGCGGCACTGACCCAGATCGAGCGTCAGTTTGGTAAGGGTACGGTCATGCGTATGGGTGATCACCAGCATGTTGCCATGCCCGCTATTTCCACCGGGTCGTTGGGGCTGGATATCGCCCTGGGTATAGGTGGCTTGCCCAAGGGGCGAATCTGCGAAATTTATGGACCAGAATCATCCGGCAAAACCACCCTGACCCTGCAGGTGATTGCAGAGGCGCAGAAAGTGGGAGGCACTGCCGCCTTTATCGACGCGGAACACGCGCTTGACCCTTCCTACGCGGAAAAACTGGGCGTGAAGATGGACGATTTGATTATGTCCCAGCCTGACACTGGTGAGCAGGCCCTGGAAGTGGCTGAAATGTTGGTCCGTTCGGGTGCTATAGATGTATTGGTCGTCGACTCGGTGGCTGCGCTGACGCCCAAAGCCGAGATCGAAGGTGAAATGGGTGCCTCTCACGTGGGCCTTCAGGCTCGTTTGCTCAGCCAGGCCATGCGCAAGCTCACCGCTGCGATCAAGCAGACTAACTGCCTGGTGATATTCATTAACCAGATTCGTATGAAGATTGGCGTGATGTTCGGCTCACCCGAAACCACTACCGGTGGTAACGCCCTGAAGTTCTACTCCTCAGTACGTCTGGATATTCGCCGTATCGGCGCGGTCAAGGATGGCGATGAGGTGATTGGCAATGAAACCCGGGTGAAAGTGGTGAAAAATAAGGTGTCGCCACCCTTCAAGCAAGCCGAGTTCCAGATTATGTACGGTAAGGGTATATACCATATGGGCGAGATCATCGACTGGGGGGTGAAGTTGGATCTGGTGGATAAATCCGGTGCTTGGTATGCCTACAAGGGCGACAAGATCGGCCAGGGCAAGGCCAATGCGGCCAAGTTCCTGGAGGCTAACCCCGCCGTAGCTAACGAAATCGAAACACAGATTCGTCTGCAGATGCTCAATATTGGCGATAAGCCGGTTGCAGAGGCTGAGGCTGAAACTACCGGGGTGCTTGCCGACCAGAGTTAATCCTGCGGCAAGTGTTTTCCGTTGAACCTTTCCCCCTGGCGTCGGGTACCCACATATCCCACTCTCGCACCCGGCGCCTCTTTTACCTGTGACTGATCTCGACGCGGACATCCTTGATGGAGATGACGGCCCCGAGGAAGCAGCCCTTGCAATCAATCCCGTGGATATTCGTTTTGCGGCCATGAACCTTTTGGCTCGTCGCGAGCATACACAGCGTGAGCTGCGGCGCAAACTAGGTCGGCGCTTCGCGAATGCGCAACTGGTTGCACAGGAGGTGCAGCGCCTGACCGATGAACACCTGCAGAGCGACCAGCGCTTTGCGGAAAGTTTTGCCTGGCAGCGCACTGGCAGGGGTTATGGACCCCAGCGGGTACGCCAGGAAATGCGCGATCGAGGACTCGCTGACCATGAAATTGCCGATGCCCTGGCAGTATTGGAAGTAGACTGGCGTGCGCTGGCCTATGAGGTATACCACAAAAAATTCGGTAGCTGCAGTGCTGCTGAATTAAAAGAGAAAGCCCGGCGCGCACGGTTTATGCAGTACCGGGGTTTTAGTGCCGAGCACTACCAACATCTAATAGAGACTTAAGCCATACCGCTAACCGCAGCGGAAATATGGAATATCTTGCTACCGAGGCGAAATCCTCGTATTTTCCCTACTCATTACCCAGGCAAAGTGACCATGCCGGATTGCCTGGTAAATTGCGGCTTACCGGCTCATACGGTCCTTGCCTGTACAAATACTGGGGTGTTCACTTATATGGCTACTTTAACTTTCCATGGGGCGGCTCAGGAGGTTACCGGTTCCTGCTATTTGCTTGAAACACACGGCGGTGGTCGCGTGCTGTTGGACTGCGGTATGCATCAGGGTGGTGATGCGGTAGAGCGTATCCGGGATGAGGAATTTCCTTTTGATCCTGCCGATATCGACGCTGTTGTACTTTCTCATGCTCACCTGGATCATTGTGGCCTGTTGCCCAAGTTAATTCATGAGGGTTTCTCAGGGCCAGTTATTTGCACCCGGGCCACGGCAGAGTTGCTGGATATTATGCTTAACGATTCTGTGGGTCTGTATTTGCGCGATCTCGAACGCCGCAACGTGCGCAGTTCCCGGCGTGGGCGCCCCTTACTCGAACCGGCATTTGACATGGAGGACGTGCGCGGTGTGCTGCAATTGTGCCAGGGGCATCGCTATGAGGAGACAGTGACCCTGGGTGATGCGGTCTCAGTTTGTTTTCACGACGCTGGTCATATTCTCGGTTCGGCAATAGTCGAGATTAGCCTGGCGGAACATGGACAGGAGAAAAAGCTGGTGTTCTCTGGCGATTTGGGCAAACGCGATTCGGTCTTAATGAATGAACCGTGCGTGTTGCAAAAAGCGGATGTGCTTCTTGCAGAAAGCACCTATGGCGACAGGGAACATCGTGGGGAGCAGGATTCATCGGCACAACTGCGCGATATATTACAAGCAACCTGGAAACGCGGCGGTAGTGTGATGATACCCTCCTTCGCGGTTGGGCGTACTCAGGACCTCCTCTTCCATTTGGGCGTGTTACACCATCAGGGCCAGCTGGATAACTGGGAAATTTTTCTGGATAGCCCCATGGCTATCGCTGTTACCCGGGTCTACGATCGCTGGCTGGATATGCTAGCTGATGATGATGTGCGGCAACTCAGCGAGGTGCACAAAACCTCTTTGGAAAAATTCCTACCGACGCTTAATTTGTGCCCGGATACCGAACAATCGATGGCACTTAACCGTATCAAAGGAGGCGCTATTATTATCGCCGGTAGCGGTATGTGCACTGGTGGTCGCATCCGCCATCACCTTAAACAGCGAATCTGGGACGAGCGCAACACGTTGATCTTTACCGGTTACCAGGCGCGAGGGACCTTGGGCCGTATACTTGTAGATGGCGCAAAAACTGTAAAGTTGTTCAATGAAGAGTATGTCGTAAAAGCCAGTATAGAGACACTGGGCGGGCTGTCTGCCCATGCCGGGCAAAGTGGACTGGTCGAGTGGATAGGTGCCTTCAAACCCGCGCCCAGAACACTGCTGGTGCACGGTGAACCCCGCGCTCAGGATGCGCTCGCTGACAGGCTCTGGCGCGATCTTGATCTTAAGGTGGCAATTCCGGCGCGTGGTGAGAGTATTGTTATCTAAAGAAAATTTGATGTCGGCTCGCGAACTGGCTGAATTGATCGCATTGGTCTATGGTGTTGCAACAGGGCTCACTTATTGAATTCGGGCCTATGGTGGTCTGGATAGGAGGATACAACAATGACACCTTGGGAATTTAAGGCGACTGAGCTGTCAGCCTGTAACTGCGATTATGGCTGCCCTTGTCAATTCAATGCACTGCCCACCTCCGGGCAATGTGAGGCTATGGTTGGTATGCAGTTTCACGAGGGTTATTTTGGAGAGACTCGATTGGATGGGTTACGGGCGGTGAGCATAATGCATTGGCCGGGGGCAGTTCACGAAGGTGGTGGGAAGTGTTTTCTTATCATCGATGAGCGTGCCGATGCCAAGCAGCGGGAGGCATTGATAACCATTCTAAACGGCGGCGAGACCGAAATGGGTGCGACGATTTTCAATGTATTTGCGGCAACCTATGACGAAGTCTTTGATCCGGTCTTTATGCCTATTGAAATGGTCGTAGATGTAGATGCGCGCTCGGGTCATGTAAAGGTGGAAGGTCTCTGCGAAAGTCACGGAAGGCCAATTTTGAATCCTGTAACAGGAGAAGAGCATCGTGCTCGTATCGATCTTCCCAATGGTTTCGAGTACACATTGGCGGAAATCGGTAGTTCCACCTTTACTACCAGCGCGCCTATTTCCTTGTCTAACACCGATAGCTATGCCCAATTCGCTCATTTACACATGAATAACCAGGGTGTGGTGAAAACTCAAGCTGCATGACCAGGTAGTTACAGTGGATGTGACAGCCGCAGAGAGAGTGCTGCGCCACGATCGCGTGATTGTAGCCTGCGCCCTGGCGATTATTTGTCTGCTCAGTTGGTACTATCTGCTGTTAGGTGCTGGTACCGGCATGAGTAGCATTGCCATGACAACCTGGCAGTTTCCCCC
>JBALVO010000210.1:0-3390 GCA_036961445.1 Halioglobus sp. | reverse complement strand
GACGCTGCCAATTCTTGCGCAAACGCCGCTGCATAGCCCGGGTGGACGTCACCGCGTTCACTGGCGCAGGGGCGATACCAGCAAGGTCAGCAATAACATTCGCAGTGACCATTCTCCAGTCGCATGCATAATGGCTTCGGCAGCATCGGGAACAACAAAGCGCTTGCGTATGAAGATCAGGTCCTGAAGCAGTTAAGGATACTGTTAATCAGAACAGCAAACAGCGGAACGGTTCCGCTACACTAATGACCGACTTTAAGCTAACGTGCCACTTATCCTCTCGCGATAAGCGGTGCTGCTTTCAATCCACCTTCTGCTTGCGCCGCTTAACTATCTGCATAACGGGCCCGGACACCGCGTAGACCAGAAAACCTGCCAACAGTATGCTCGGCGGGTCAACGGTAACCAGGCCGAACACCAGCACCACCGCAATCATAACCACAAAGGGTACCCGGCCGCGAAAATCGATGCCCTTGAAGCTGTAGTAGGGAAAATTGGCTATCATCAGGATGCCCACCGTTGCGGTAAGCACCCCAACCAGTATGGACAGCTCACGGGGTAGATCCGCGCCAACCCAACCCAGGTCCTGACAGACCCAGACAGTGCTGGCGATGATGCAGGCCGCCGCAGGGCTGGCCAGGCCAGTAAAGTAGTTCTTGTCCGCCGTGTCTATCTGGGTATTGAACCTGGCCAGGCGCAATGCGGCACAGGCAACATAAATAAATGCAGCGCTCCAACCAAACTTGCCCAGCCCACCCAGGGCCCAGCTGAACATCACCAAAGCCGGTGCAACACCAAAGGACACCATATCGGACAAACTGTCGTACTCGGCCCCGAACTTACTGGAGGTGTTGGTGAGACGAGCGACGCGACCATCCAGACCATCCAGCACCATCGCTGCCAGAATGGCGATTGCGGCGGACTCAAAGTCACCGCGCATGGCCGCGATAATCGCGTAGAAACCAGCGAACAGGGCGCCGGTAGTGAACAGATTGGGCAGCAGATAAATACCCTGACGCCGCACGGTCTTGCCATCTTCCGAGACCTCCTCCTCATGCTCATCAACCAGTAGATCCAGTCGCGCAGACGCACCAGTGCTGGACTCCTGCTTATCAGCGATCGGCTGCTGCACATTGTGCTCAGGTGTGATCTCGTTTTTTTTATCCATGTTGGTCACCACAACTCACCGCTATTAAACACAAGGCCATTAGAGGCGCTATAGTATCAAACCCCACTGCCATAGGTCTCCCCCGCCACATCCCACAGTGATTTAACCAAAGGACTCGCCAAACGCTGCTTTAAGCTGCACAGGCCAATAACCAGCGGGGGCAAGCCATCTGGCACCTGAATTGCAGCGACACTGGCGGCCATGCCACTGGCCTCGACAACCAGCTGCGGTGCTATCCCGATACCCAGACCCAGGCTGACCATAGCGACAATGGCTTCGTGGCCGGCCACCTGCGCATATATTCGTGGCCGGATGCCGCGTTCGCGGAACCAGGCGTCCAGCATCTCCTTGGTAATACCGCGTTCCGGCACGATAAATGGGACCGTATTCCAGTCGATATCAGCCGTAGAGGCGTTCTCAGGTGTAGTATGCCCGGCACTAATCATGTCTCGCACCGCGCAATCTGCCGTTGGCATACAAAACTGTAAAGGCGACTCCAACAGCGGTAAAAACTCCAGGCGCCGTGGCAACTGACTGGGACGACCACTGACCGCCACATCGTCCTGCCCTTCCAGAATCCGGCTAATACCATCGGCCTGGTCACCGGTGTGCATCATGATTTCTACCGCCGGGTGAGTCACCCGAAAGGCCTCAAGAATAGGTGCGAGCACGCTATAAGTGGCGGTGACCGAACAATACAGGCTCACTTCACCGGCCAACTCCGCGTCGCTGCCCAGTTTGCGCCGCAATTGCTGCCACTCAGCCTGCGAATGCCGGGCATATTCCCGAAACTCCCGTCCGGCACTGGTCAGGCGGACACTGCGATTGTCACGTTCAAGCAATGGCTGGCCCAACTCATCCTCCAACCGCTGTATGGTTCTACTGACAGCGGACACACTCATGTGCAGCAATTCACTGCTGCGACTAAAATTCAGGGTATCGGCCACTGACAGAAAAACAGATAAGGTTCGGGTGTCCATTGTCACTACTCTTACGACGACAGCACAGCTGTATTGCGATATATGCAACACAGTATTACCGATATAGCGTTTTACGCAAGAAATGATTTACCGTATGGTTCGCCCCAATCACATATCCATCAACTTTGGGAACAACATCATGGGACAAAACTACTTCAACACCCTGCCACTGCGCCTGCAGTTACAGCAACTGGGCAAGTGCCGCTTTATGGATCGTTCGGAATTCGCCGATGGCGTTGAAAAACTCCGCGGCAAGAAAATGGTCATCGTGGGCTGCGGTGCCCAGGGGCTTAATCAGGGACTTAACCTGCGCGACAGCGGATTGGACGTAGCGTACACCCTGCGCGAGAGCGCCATTATGGAACAGCGCCAGTCCTGGAAGAATGCCACCGAAAACGGCTTTACCGTAGGCACCTATGAAGAGCTGATTCCACAGGCCGACCTGGTCCTCAACCTGACCCCGGATAAACAGCACACCAGCGTCGTCAAGCAGATTATGCCATTGATGAAACAGGATGCTTGCCTGGCCTATTCTCATGGCTTCAATATAGTCGAAGAAGGTATGCAAATTCGCGATGACCTCACTGTCATCATGGTTGCCCCTAAATGTCCGGGCACCGAAGTGCGCGAAGAGTACAAGCGTGGCTTTGGTGTCCCTACCTTGATCGCCGTGCACACCGAAAACGACCCCAACGGCGACGGCATGGAATTGGCCAAAGCTTATGCCGCGGGCACCGGTGGTCACCGCGCGGGGGTTTTGCAGTCTTCTTTCATTGCAGAAGTAAAATCCGACCTGATGGGTGAACAAACCATTCTCTGCGGCATGCTACAAACCGGCGCAATATTGTGCTTCGACAAAATGGTCGACAAAGGCCTTGAGCCCGGTTACGCCTCCAAACTAATCCAGTACGGCTGGGAGACGGTGACCGAGGGCCTGAAATACGGTGGCATCACCAACATGATGGATCGCTTGTCCAACCCGGCCAAGATACGCGCGTTCCACCTGGCCGAAGAACTCAAGGACATCATGCGCAGCCTGTACGAAAAGCACCAGGACGACATTATGACGGGGCATTTCTCTAAAACCATGATGGAAGACTGGGCCAACGATGATGCCAATCTACTGCAATGGCGTGCGGCAACAGCGGAGACTGCTTTTGAAAAATCTGCCAACACTGATGCCGAGATCACCGAGCAGGAGTTCTACGATCACGGTATTTTGCTGGTCGCTATGGTTAAAGC
>JBALVO010000023.1:0-38498 GCA_036961445.1 Halioglobus sp. | reverse complement strand
CCTGTTACCGCCGTGAAAGGGCAGTGTCCTAGGCCACTAGACGAAGGGGACGCATAGGTCTCTATCAAGAGGCGCGCATTGTAGGTAGACCAGCAGAGCGCGTCAAGCCCCCCTGCGGCAAATTTTATTGAAGTTTTACTGTAAGTTCAGCAGCTTAGCTCGTGCCGCTCGTAAATTCAGCGTTTCACCTCGGGCCGCCGCTGCACAGCGCATATCTTCTAATTGCTGAAACGTATCTATTTCATCGTCAGCCATATAGTGCAGGCAATCACCACCCAGGAACCACAGTAATTCCCGAGGTAGAGTGGGGGCGAAATCCGGGTAAGTTGTGAACAGGCGGGATACCAGGCCCGCGCCATCTATGTACAGATCACCTTCATTCTCCGCCAGCGACCCAAATGCAGCCGCCAGGTCACGCAGGGTGTCGCCTTGCGGCAAATGGTTGGTGCGTGTAATCAGGTTCCGGGAGAATTCTGAGAACAGTTCCAGGCAGTGTTGTAGGTATTGTTCATCGTTCATTGGTGGTGTCGTTTACCGGTTAGAATGCGGGTACAATGGCGCGCCCATTGAGCGACGCACTACTTAGGCCTATATGATACCAGCACTGACCATTGAAAATCTAAGTAAGGTCTACGACAACGGCTTTGAAGCCCTTAAAGGGATCAGCATGGAGGTAAAGCAGGGTGATTTTTTCGCACTGCTGGGACCCAATGGCGCTGGCAAATCCACAACCATTGGTATTATCTGCTCACTGGTTGCTAAATCCGGTGGCAAGGTATCGGTATTCGACGTAGACATCGATGAGGATTTTCCTGCGGCCAAAAAGCATATCGGTATCGTTCCACAGGAGTTTAATTTCAATCAATTTGAACAGCCGCTGGATATCGTTGTAAACCAGGCTGGATACTACGGTCTGCCGCCGGACATAGCGTTGCAGAGGGCGGAAAAATACCTCAAGGAACTAGGGCTGTGGGACAAGCGAAACGTGTCCGCTCGCATGCTATCAGGCGGCATGAAGCGCCGCTTGATGATTGCCAGGGCTCTGGTGCACGAGCCGCGATTGTTGATTCTCGATGAGCCTACCGCGGGCGTCGATATCGAAATGCGCCGCTTGATGTGGGACTTTCTCAAGAAAATTAATGCTGCGGGCACCACGATTATTCTCACCACACACTACCTGGAAGAGGCAGAAGCACTGTGCCGGCATATAGCTATTATCAATCACGGCGTGATAGTAGAACATACCTCCATCAAGGAATTGCTACAGCAATTGCATAAGGAGGTATTCATTCTTGATTGTCTGGAGGATTTGCCCGAGGTTGTGACCATAGATGGTTTTGTCGTGCGGCGCACGGATCCGCACAGTCTGGAAGTCGAAGTGGAAAAGCACCAGAATATCAATCAGGTGTTTGTTGGCCTGGATAAGCTTGGAATTCATATAAGTAGCATGCGCAATCGGGCCAATCGTCTGGAAGAAATGTTCGTTCGCCTGGTGGAGGGCGCCGCATGACTTTGCGGGAACAGTACGTGGCTTTTATGACCATCGTGCGCAAGGAAATAAAACGTTACCTGCGGATATGGACACAGACGCTGCTGCCGTCAGCCATCACCATGTCATTGTATTTCGTAATTTTCGGCACTCTGATCGGCTCCCGCATTGGTGAAATGGGTGGCTTTACCTATATGGAGTTTGTGGTGCCTGGTTTGATCATGATGGCTATAGTGACCAACTCCTATTCCAATGTAGTGGCATCATTTTATGGCACTAAGTTCAGCCACAGCGTGGAAGAGTTGCTGGTTTCCCCGACACCTAATTACGTTATTCTTATGGGCTATGTAGTCGGTGGTATTAGCCGCGGCATGCTCGTGGCAGTAGTGGTGACCCTGGTATCGCTATTCTTCACCAGGCTACACATACACAGTTATTTGGTGGTTGTGATTATTGTATTGATGACGTCCACCCTGTTTGCTCTGGCCGGCTTTATCAATGCTGTTTATGCCAATAGTTTCGACGATATTTCAATTATTCCAACTTTTGTGCTCACGCCGTTAATTTATTTGGGCGGTGTATTTTACTCCATGGACCTGTTGCCGGAATTCTGGGCGAATGTCTCCAAGCTCAATCCATTGGTTTACGTGGTCAATGCGTTTCGTTATGGGGTATTGGGCGTATCCGATGTAAGTCTGCCTTTTGCCTTGAGTATGATCAGCGTGTTCACAGCGGTGGCTTTTGCCTACAGCATGCACCTGCTAAACAGCGGCAAGCGGCTGCGGCAGTAGCAATATGGAAGATAAGAATAGCCCAGACCTGTTGCTGGGAAAGCACACGCCGGTAGTCGACGAATATTCGCCGCAGTTACTCTATCCAATACCCCGATCAGAGGGCCGTAATCGACTCGGACTGACGGCACCCTTGCCATTTGCAGGAGTGGATCTGTGGCATGCCTATGAAATGTCCTGGCTGGACTCCACGGGAAAGCCAGTAGTGAGGGTAGGGCGCTTCACTATTCCAGCCAGTTCTTTGAATATGGTTGAATCAAAGTCTTTCAAGCTGTATCTCAATTCGCTGAATAACACCCGTTTCTCTGACGAGGAGAAGGCCAGGGCAGTAATCGTAGGGGACGTGAGCGCAGTCACTGGCGCAGAGGTTACATTGGAGCTTTGTGAGGCCAATGCCTTGTCCCTGGTCGGGGCCGAACTGGATGGAGTCTGCCTCGACGAGCTACCCATAAACGTCAGTTGTGAGGAGCCGGATTCGCAGCTATTGCGCATCCGCGGGGCGCAAGTGCAAGAGGAGCAGGTGTATAGTCATCTGCTACGATCGCTATGCCCCGTGACAGGACAACCTGATTGGGCCACGGTGTGGATACACTATCGAGGCGTCGCCCTGGAGCACAGTTCATTATTACAATACATTGTCGCTTACCGTCAGCACCAGGAGTTTCATGAGCAGTGCGTAGAGCGTATGTTTAGTGATATATACGCGCGCGTCACCCCCGAATTTTTACACATACAGGCATTTTATACTCGCAGGGGCGGCCTGGACATTAATCCGCTGCGCTCCACCGATGCGCTTGCCACCGCCTTGCCCCGGCTCAATCGGCAGTGAGCGGTTATGGCGCGCTCGTTACGCGATAATTTAGTGGGTTGCGCTACTGGAAACTGATACATGTTGTGGTATGATGCGCGCCCTCAACGGTGAGGTGGCCGAGTGGTCGAAGGCGCTCGCCTGGAAAGCGTGTATACGGCAACGTATCGAGGGTTCGAATCCCTCCCTCACCGCCATCTAATTTCTAAATGCCCTATAAAAATAGATTTATTCTTAACTCAATACTCCATGCTACCCAACTTGCACCCCAGTAGTCGCCGGCCATTCCATCATATCCAGCCAGCGGCGAAACCGCCTCGCTAGTCTGTTTACAGCCTTTACGCAAAGCTCAGGTACTCGGGGGATTCCCATCCGACCTTTGGGTGCCGCTCCTAATATCTCCTTGCGCTTAGAAGCGGATCTTGGTCTATCCTTTTAGAAGTGGAAGCGGTTTTCACTGGAATAAATTCGCCAATTTGGCCCGACTACCGCTTTCGCCTTTAGTAGGGCAACGGAGTCAGGAGGGATTCAATCAATGGAGTCCAAAAGCGTACTCGTCACGGGGGGCAGTCGTGGAATCGGTCGCGCCATAGCTATCACTCTGGCCCATCAGGGGCACCGTGTCGCCATCACAGGGCGCGACACCCGGAAACTCGAAGAAGTTGCTCAGGAATTGCCCGGGGGCATTGCCATTCATGCCGATGTCACCGACTCTACGGCCACCCATTCGGTCATCTCTGAAGTCACGCGTGACATAGGCCCAGTCGAGGTGCTTATCAATAATGCTGGCATCGGAGGCGGGGAAGCCGGACCGCAAACACTTGTTGATGCGGATGCTGACACTTGGTGGAAGGTACAGGAAACCAATATTCGAGGCCCTATGCTCTACACGAAGGCTGTGTTACCGGGCATGATTGAGCGTGGTGCCGGCATCATTATCAACTTGGGTAGCTATATTGCGATTCGTCCGTCCTCCATGGCAACTGCCTATGCGACCAGTAAGGCTGCATTAGCTAGATTTACCGACTGTCTCGCGATGGAGGTCGCCGAAAGAGGTGTGCAGGTTTTCTGCGTGAGCCCAGGGCTTGTTTTGACTGATATGACACGAGATTTACCGTTCATAAGTGATATTCCTGATGAAGAATTCAACAACTCGGAGGACGTCGCGTCGCTCGCATGTGAATTGATCACCGGAAACTACGCAGAGCTAACTGGCCATTTCATCCATGTATCTGACGATCTGCCGGAACTTCTTACCAACTTAGACCGGCTGAAAGAACAGCGGCTCTACCAGTTGAGTCTGCATGGAATGGAAGGGCTGATCGAGTAACCAACCGTAGGAGTGAGTCGCTCTACAGCAAGCGTCATGAAATCTGTATGTGCCTACTCTCGGTAGCTAGCTAATGGCAAATATGCAAGCCCTACATTGTGGCTGCTGGCAAAACTAAACAGTAGTTAAGAGGTGATAACAACCTTGAGCAATTGTCTGCTTTCGCCTACTTCGAGACATTAGGGTCGTGATATGCTTTTGGTAGAGAATTATTCTGTGGGGAGTTATGGACATCCTCGGCTCGGCTCGGTTCGGTTCAAGTCGTTGACCGTTGAGTTTCGACGCAAGGTGACCAATCAAAAAGGCATCAGAATGGAAGAAGTAATATCACGGTTAGGCGGTTCTTGCCTGTGTGAGCGTGTAAAGATATCTGTCACAGATCGTTTTTCCTATTTTGGGAGTTGCCATTGCTCCCAGTGCAGAAAGTTCTCCGGGTCGGCTTTTTCAGTGGTTGCAGGAATTCCGTATGAGGACTTCGAAGTAGTTAGTGGCGAAAGTGATATTCGGTACTATGTGAAGTCAGAAACAGGAACATTAGCGTTCTGTGGCAATTGCGGTTCCAGTCTTTTTGGAGATCGCAGTGACATAAAAATGATACATCTCAGAGCCGGGATTCTTGATGACTCGCCCAGCCAACAGCTCACCTACCATATGTGCACTGGGTCAAAAGCGCCGTGGTCTTTAATAACTGATAATCTCAAGCAGTTTGAGGAAATACCAGGGACTGGAAAGCAAGACTGATTCAAAGTGGAGAAACGAGTGGCTATAGTTTATTCATTGAATAACCATTACATTCCCATCTCATGATGTCGCTTATGAGGTGAAAGCGGATGGTTTCCACTGCAATACCTTATGCAGTCATATTTGCATGACTGTGTGCGACATGGGTCGTTTCTGTGACGTAGGTCAACACTTGTCTGTTATGTTTTTCATAGTCTTGTGTTGGCTCCGTGAGCTACGGTATTAGCTTATCCAGTAGAGCATCATGTTAATAGCAATTGGGAAAGGAACGAACTAGCCGCAAGGAGCATGACAGGAAAAAACTCTCTGGCTTCTCACGGATATTGGAGCAAGGAAAACTCTATGAATAGTTTGAAAACAGTGCTACTTGCTATCGCCACCTTGCTCCTGGTCGGCTGTAAAGTGGAAATAAAAGTACCTGAAGGCGGCATGGTCGACGGATGGACTCTTCATGGGTGCGGCGAGGCGCAGACTTGTACTATCGACGTTGACCATATGAAGTTCTCTGACCTGCTCACCGCGATTCCCAACGATACACACCACTTTGTCGGCTGGAAGAGAGGAGATGGATACTTCTGCGGTGGCAAGACTGAGAGCTGCGAACTAAGTACGTTCAATTTTAGTGGTACGGCTCTAGTAGATTTTTTGAACGACGATGAAATCACCTTCTATCTTGAGCCAGTATTTGAACCTAAGTACATTGGTTATCAGAATAAAATAAGTCCGAACATTAAGATTAATGTCAAATATACGCAGGTCAATTACCCCATAGACGGCACAGATAGAAATACATGGTGGGAGGGCTCTCAGTCAGCTGCCAACCCGATTCAGGCTTATGCTGATGGTGTTAAAGCTGTAGGTCTTGCCCACTGGCGGAGTGACCGAAGTAGTTATAGGTATGAATATAGCGGAGGCTACTGCCAGATGACTGGATATGAAGAAGACTTTTACATCAATGTAACGTTGCCTAGCCCGGAATATCCTCTGGGCTACGAATCTATAGAGGCCCAGGAATACTACGGGGATATAGTATTTCATGAAGGGGCTCACACTAGAATCCAGCGGGGTATGACAGATAGAAGACTTAAGCGTATCAACGAACTTTTTATTCGTTTCAGGGCTAGTTCAATAAATGCTTGTAATACTGCTCTTTCAGAAAAGCTTGTAAACATAACGGACGAAACCATGGAGCAGGCACGCATAGAACAAGAGGAATTTCATAACTACAATAGAAAAGCGACTTGGGGTGAATGCCAGGAATCAAACAGATTCATGTACTCCTATTGCCCTGAAGGAATGTAGCGCCACCAAAATTCCGAAGCTATCGACTTGGGTCTAGCTTGATGAGCACTTACGCAAGTGTTCAGTCCCCTGAAGATAGGGGGCGATAAATCGTCGGCGGCTTGATGTTTCCTTTGATGTTTCCTTTGATGTGAAAGCGGACCTTTCAAAAGAAGCTTTCAGCTCAGTTTTGGAGGTCTACCATGATTCATCGCCTTGCGGTCAAGCAGTTCGGAAATCGACCCTATACAGGTTCGGCATACTTTTTCTGATTCGGTAACGCTGGCCTGAACCACCGGAAAGACCTCTTACAGTTGGTCTGCTTACTACCCCGTTTCGCTCTGTGCGTGCCATTCATAACCGGTAGGTCGAGGATCGCCAGTCGCTGCTTTTTAAGTGCTTCTGGCTCCACCATGGTCTATAGATTTGATAGATCTGAAAATCGATTGAACATCCAGTTATAGGTACCGAATCATAAACTGGATTCGAGGAGCGTTCGGGGCAACCTGGGTGGCGCCAAATGAGAAATGTCTGAATGAAATAGGTATTATCATCAACGCCTTCCATTTTTGATGTAAATCCATGAGAGCATTGATTTCTAGAGAACCTTTTTCATACCGTAAAGACGTCGGTGTGCCTCATTTCGACGATAATGGCCCAGTTACGGTAGTGGACGGAGATTGCGCCCTTTGCACGGTCGGCGCCCGATTGATAGCTCGTTTCGACCGGTCTGCAGAGTTCCGTATTTGCCCCACACAGACCGAACTCGGATCCGCATTACTGCGCCACTACGGTCTGGATGCTGCCGACCCCGAGAGCTGGCTGTACATTGTCGATGGTAGCGCGTTTACCTCTTTTGACGGCATGATCCGCGCCGGAGCGCGGGTCGGTGGTGCGGGCTGGCTTTTGCAACCCCTGAGGCTAGTGCCACGATTGGTGCAAGACTGGCTTTACCAAAAACTCGCTCGCAATCGTTACAGGTTATTTGGACGGAAAGAGATGTGTACAGTGCCAGATCCTGCGCTTCGCGCCAGACTGATGAAATGAAGGTTGTTATTGTCGGTGGTTACGGCGTATTCGGTTCGCGTCTTGCAGAACTTCTTCTACGAGACGGACACACTGTATGGTTGGCCGGAAGAGATCTGGAAAAGGCGCGGGAGTGTACGAAAGTCATTGGCGGACACCCGATGGCGTTTGATGTACGTGCCACGCCTGAGAAGCTCTTTGAACCCGATCCAGATATTGTCATCGACGCGACGGGGCCATTTCAGGCCAACGAAAAATATTCCTATCGTATCCCTCGTTTGTGCCTTGACGGTGGTGTCGACTATCTTGATCTATCCGATGATGCAGGGTTCACGGCCGGCATCTCGACCCTTGATGATGACGCGCGCAAACAGGGTCGCCGTCTACTTTCGGGGGCATCAAGCGTCCCCGGGTTGTCATCTATCGTTGCTGCTGGACTTTGCCGCGACTTTGACGAGATCCTCCTGATTGATACCGTCATCTTGCCGGGCAATCGAGCACCGCGCGGCGCAGCAGTGATTGCCAGCATCGTCGGGCAGCTCGGTAAGTCATCACCAGTTTGGAGGGGCGGTGTCTGGCGCCAACAGCGCTGCTGGAGCGAACGGAAGCGCGTAAGTCTCGCTCCAGACCTCATCAGGACAGGCTATTTTATTGAGGTGCCAGACATCCGTCTATTTCCTGATTTTTTCGGCGCCCGATCCGTCGTGTTCAGGGCCGGAATGGAACTTGGCCTGCTGAATATGGCCCTGCGCGGTCTCGGCGTTTTACGACGGATCTGGCCGTTCAAAGTTAGTCCGGGCCGCGTGCGCTTTATGCAATGGTGCGCCAATGGCCTCCTGCGCTTTGGAACCGATCGGGGCGGCATGAGCGTCACAGTCGTCGGACGCAAGGACACTGGCTTCAGACAGCGCGAATGGCGCATGATCGCCGCTGCTGGGGACGGCCCTTACATACCTTGTATCACCGCGCGTGCTTTGCTCCGATGTTTGGAGCGGGTACCCCCTGGAGCCCGGCCATGCCTCGCAGAATTGACGCTGGTAGAAATCGAGGAAGCTATGTCCGATCTCTGTGTAACGACCGCAGTGGACGAAACGGCTCGGGCGACACTCTTCCAGGACTCGCTTGGTGACCAGTGGTCCAAGTTACCACCAGAAGTGCAGGATTTACACAGTGTTCAGGACATAGAGAGTTTCTCTGGCACTGCCGAAGTGCTCAGCGGCAAGTCTTTATTCGCGCGTTTCCTGGCTAGGATTTTCCGCTTTCCGGCGGCCGGGGATGACGTGCCGGTTACAGTGACAATGACGCGAACCGAATACGGTGAGATATGGGAGCGGAGCTTCGACGGCCGCATCTTGCGGTCCCACTGCACTCCGGCAAAGGCGCCACACCGCTACAGGGAGCGCTTCTGGCTGTTCAACTGCGAGCTGGACCTGCTTGTGGAAGACGGATGCATGCGCCTGCCAGTGAGGCGCGGCTGGTTTGCGGGCCTGCCTCTTCCGCGATTCTTACTGCCACGGAGCGATAGCCGAGAATATGCCCAGAACGGATCGTTCCGCTTTGACGTCGCTCTAAGTGCTCCGTTCGGCGGGGGCTTGCTTGTGCGGTATCGCGGTTATCTGAGGCCAGATAGGCGCGAGCCGCTGCCAGGTGGAAGCTGACGTCCGCTTTCGCCTAGAAGTGGGCCTCCCACCTGCTTGTTGGGGGATCAGGCTAAGGCGAGATCGCTTGCGCGACGGCCCCGGGAAATGCGGCGGTTTTGATACTCCGGAGTGGACAGAAACGCTTCCTCGGATTCGTGAATTACGCGTCGGTCAATACCGCCGCGACGGTCAATGTGGTGCATATATATACAATGGCACTTTTCAGAAGCACACGATTCCAAAGGGAGGACTGGGGCCTCGCTTAAAAGAAAACGTTGTCCCGCTAACTGCTCTGCGTCAGTGCAACCGCCTTTATAGGAATGAATAGATACCGCTTCGTAGGCACGGTTATGGGATGATAATTCTCCTGGAACTTTTGCCTTTGTGTATAGACGTTTCTTCCCGACTGGAAACATTTTACGCAACAACCAGACAGCCAGTATGATTAGCGCAATAATCAGAAAAATTTTAGTCATAGCTGCTCCTCTAACTTAGCATTCACTGATACTCATACTTTGTTCTTACTAATTTTGGCATTTCCAGGCAGATTTGCAAGCAACAGCTTTTTATAGCGCCTTACAAATTGCAAAGAATCAGGATTCACTCCTCCTTTAGAACGCCTTGTTGCGTGCAAGCCTCTTACAACGAGAAAATGCCGTGAATGTGGTGAAAGCGGACATGGCCTGATGTACGCTTGCGCGTATTACAGGACCTTTCACTCTTGCTTGCTTGTAGGTTCCGGGGGATGGCGGTTGGAGATATCCTTCGTATTCGCCGATCCAGAGCGTAAACTGGGCCAGGTTTATACGATGAACAGCATGGGTACAGGCTCGGTCGGCGACCCCAGGAGCCGGGCACTCATTTATACCATTGACGGGTAACACCAGAATCACGGGACAATATGATTTCTCTCCTGAGCGAAAAGCAAGTAATAGAGCGTATTTTTAGCCATATTGACAATAAGACCACCGATCTCGGTGACAAGGTCTGGAAAGAGCCTGTGGCAAGCTATTTTTCGGAGGAACGTTTCGAATCCGAAATTGCACTTCTGCGGCGCATGCCCATTGCCTTTTGTCCTTCAGCGATGCTGCCTGAGAACGGCAGTTATGTAGAGAGGAAGGCGGCGGGTACCCCGCTCTTGGTAGTGAGAGGGGATGATGGCCAAGTTCGTGCGTTTATCAACGGCTGTCGGCACCGTGGTATGCCGGTTGCTAAAGACAGTGGGTGTGCTCGTGCTTTCGTCTGCCCATATCATGCGTGGACTTATGGACTCGATGGGAAGCTCAGGAATATACCCGGGCAATCTGGATTTCCGGGAGTTGAACTGCAGGAAAACGGTCTCGTTGAGGTCAGTGCGCTAGAGAAAGGGGGGTTGGTCTACGTCGATCAGAGTGGCCCGATAGATTTCTCAATGCTTGAAAATACGCCAGACTTTTTTACCAGTGAACAGCAGTTTTTCGATCAAAGCGAATATACCGATGAGGCGAACTGGAAGTTGATCGCCGAAACCACCATGGAGGGATACCACATCAAGTCCCTCCACAAGCAAAGCTTCTACCCATACGGCCTCGACAATATCAATGTGGTTGAGAACTTTGGTTCCAATTCTCGAGTTATTTTTCCTTTTAGACGTATTGAGAAACTTCGCGATATTGATCCTGGGGAACGGCGTCTTGATGGCATGGTGACGTCGGTATATCAGCTTTTCCCAAATGTTGTTATTTCGATTCTTTCCAAGCACACAACAATGACCGTCTTCGAGCCGCTTAGTCCATCTCGTACCCACATGTTGATTTACCGAGTGACAAACAAAACTTCTGATGGGTCGACAATTGCTGTGGAGGAAGCAGAGCGAGATGCTGTTTTTGTCAAAGCGGCGGGCTTTGATGAAGACCGTGAGGCTGCTTGCAGCATTCAAGGAACCCTGGGGACCAATGCTAACCGGCACCTGACGTTTGGGCACTTTGAAAAAGCAATTGTGCATTTTCATAAAAATCTGGTCGAACATTTATCTACATAAAAGGGACACTGTTTTCTTTCCTTTCGTTTAAGCCTGAGCCATCGAGAAATTCAGGATTCGCTCGCCGAACGAGGCAGAGCGGTCTTCGCTTAGCTGACACTCGTAGACGACCCGCTACCAGTAACAACCTGGCGGACCGCTTCGTCTTTGAATTCCGGTGAATATCGCTGGTTACTCATAGACTTCCTCCTATGCTCATAGAATAGGCTAGAAGTGTCTAGTAAACCGGATAAAGTCCACTCCGGTCATTCCCTTTTTGCACGATGATACAAATCCTTGCCCTCAGGCTATTCCCGCTTCCATTTCTCTGCGGTCATATCGACGGCAAAAAATCAGCCGCTCTACCTACTGAGTTACGCAGGCCAAATCCAGGCCAGCGAGAAGGTTTATAGTTCTAGAATTAGACCACCCCTGAAATAGAGGTATATCGAGAAAACCACCTAGACGAAATAATCCTTATATACAGCAAGGTTTGTTGAGTTGAGTCAATTTCAGGCTGGCGACTTAATAATAAACTACATTAAAGGGAGCATGGGTGTTGTGCTGTCTTCATAAACTGAAAGGAGTCTACAATGAAGAATCTGATTTATTTATTGACCGGATTGATCCTGTCGCTTGGTCTTACATCCAATGGATGGGCGGCACGCAGTTGCGACTATTCCGGGGAAGATACCGATCTGAAAAGCAAATCCTGCGAACTAGTGGATGCTCAGGGCGAAATGGTTGTCAGCGCCCAGGATTTGATCGCTGAGGCCTGTGCAGACAAGAAGAATAGTAAAAGCTGCGACAATGCCTCGAGGCGGCTGGGAAAGCTAAAAGACGATGTCGGGGACACGCATGCTGAAAATGATGCTCTGCGCGAGACTGACTATACCGAGATGGTCGGCGCTTCCTACAAAGGCCGGGGCAGGGATCGGGACGATGTCGGGACCAAGAGTTGCCAATCGAAGAATGTGGACTCTGTTGAACTCGATGATTTCCTGGCTGAGATGGTGATCGAGGATTTTGAGAGCAGCTGTACTGACTGCCAGGTGTTTTTCAACGCCAAGGATCAGGACAAGGCGTACGATGATAAATGCAATAGCTGGAAAATTAAGGTTATTGATGAGGGCGGGATCAAGGACAGTACCCTACATATCAGTGAGAAGCAGGAAGGTCTCTGCCCGATCGAGTGTAAGGGCAAGGATACGTTGGTCGATGACAAGCGGAACAGGTTCCGTAACAACGTAAATACCTCAATAGACGAACTGACACTTGCCAGTGGTGAAATGCAAAATGAAAGTGCTCACATAGCCTCGTCACGCCTGGCAGCACAAAGCGCCGAGTTACAGCCAATGGCTATCGAGGAAGACGACTGCGACGAGATGGGCACTGACCAGCCCATCAGTGCGGGTGTTATTGTGGCGGCTTTTACCGTGGTAAACGCGACGGAATGGGTTGCAGAGATCTGTGATCCCCCCGCTGACCAGACAATTGCCGGTTTCAACGCCTCAGCTGTCTGCCTCATCCCGGTTACCGTTCTGCAAATAGCCAAGGAAGTGCACGATGTTCTGAGCCTGTTCAATGACGAATTCCAGGGTGAGCAAATCTCACACATTCAGGAGTGCTCGGAACTCATGAATACCAAAATCGAGGACCTTGAGAAAAAAATCGGTGACCTGGATGATCAGATCAAAGTAATAAATAGTACAGTTAACGAAATCAGGGTCCTAGTCGTAACACCACAGGGCCAACGCGAAACAACAGAAGGTGATAGCTGGCCCAATAAAAAAGAGTAAGCAGTCTGTATTTCAGCTGGGCTGCCAAATAGCCCCCGGCAAAGCCGGGGTCTTTAGTTTGTAAACCCTTTCCGAAATAGATACTCAGTCTGCCGGGGGGTTTCACGTGGTAATAAATCAGGTCGAACTAGGTGCGATAGCGGCCCTTTGTCGTCCGCTGATATCTAGCGTTATGTTCCTTCATGGCACACAAGTGTCCGTTCAAAAAGCCTAAATAGACACCTCTCGAATGGCCGGAATGTCGTGAAGGCAGGCATGTCCTGATGTCGGCTTTCGCCTAATAGCAGACATCGGTCTATCCTTGTTTAAGTCCAATAACAAAACTCCCTGAGGTGGACCATGACAGCATACGTAATCTTTGACGTAGAAATATATGACATGAAACGCTATGGCGAGTATATGGCGCGAGTCAAGCCTGCCCTTGAGGTAGCTGGAGGATGCTATTTGTCTCGTGGCGGGGGGCACAAGGTCTATGAGGGCGACTGGAAGCCACGACGAATTGTATTGATCGAATTCCCTTCCGTCGCCAATTGGGAGGAATTCTATGAAGGTCCGATCTATCAGGGCCTCAAGTCGATTCGGGATGAATGCAGCTCTGTTCGTCTTGTGAGCGTTGAAGGATTGTAGTGGTGAAGTGTTGCGTCGGCCGATTGAGGTCGCAGATGAAAGCAGGCCTGGACTGATGTCCGCTTTCGCCTACCTTTAGACATTAGGGCCTTGATATGCTTTTGGCAGAAAGCGACCTAGAACGGCTATTTTCGCTGTTGCCCTATGCCCTATGATTGGGTCTATTCTTAAGTGGGGTAGCTAACAAGGAGAGCAAGCATGACAGATGCCGAACTCTGGGAATTGATAATCATGAGCCTAGGTAACGCCGCGTCAATTATTGCAATCTATTTATCAGTGACGTCTGGATATCTTATCGTTTCATATTTGGTGGGAAAGAATCTGACACAGATGCAGAATACGTTAATCACAGGGCTATACATTACCTTTGCGGTGATTATCACATTGGCCACTGTTGCCAATTTTGATCGAGCGGCATATTTATTGAAGTTTACTGACGAGACATATAGATCGCCCCTATCATCCGGGTTGCCAACGATTGCCATGATCGTCGGCCCTATACTTCTAATTGGAATAGCTGCCTGCGTCAAATTCATGTGGGACGTCAGGCATCCCAAGACAGAATGACCCTGTTGGCACGTAGGGGGCCGATTTCGAGCCAAATTCTGCCCCTAATCCTGTCTCCTTTAAGATGAAAGCCGACGTTTCCAACCTTCGGCCCATTCAAGCCCGATAAGGGTTGAGATCGCACCTACAAGCGGCCATTTGGTCTATGACGCAGAGAGCGGCCGTTTCCGACTCCAAGCTGACGCAGAACCGCTTGCTTGGGAACTAATTCTTGCTTTACAAATGGCTGTTATTTTCACCGACTATTTACTCAAAAGAAATTAAGCCTAAGTGGGCTCTTCAAGCCGTTACTTGACCCAAATCATTATATCCATTAAGTCTGTGTGGTTAAATTTATAGGAGGCAAGCCTGGCGAAGGTCAGGGGTGCAAAGTGTAGTGCGGAGCAGTGACTTTCGTTCGTCAAGTCAATCGAGGAAAGGGAAATGAATAAAGAAATGCTTTTGGTGGTAATAACCGCTTTTCTGGTATCGGCAGGGTGGGCGTCGTCGGCATCGGCTGCGATGAAGGGCACGCCCGTGGATTATCGAACCTGTGACTTACGCGACGGCAAAACGATCGAGGATCTGAATAAGGTTACCGCCAAATTCAGAGCATATGCCAGTAAGTCTAATACAGAATACGCGGCCTGGACCTTGTTTCCACAGTACCATACCCATCAGGACTATGACCTGGCCTGGATGGGCGCCTGGCCTGACGCCCGATCGTTCGGTGTGAGCATGGAAGGATGGATGAAAGATGGGAAAGGCCTGGCGGCGGAGTTCGACCAGGTTATGGATTGCAGCAGCCGCCACATGATGGTCGCGTCTTACCCAATTAACGCGCCTGCCGGTGTCCCGCAGGATGGTCTGTGGCTGTTTTACGGATGCGACCTGAATGAGGGCGTCAGTGTACCCGAGGCTTATGAGGCGCATTTGGAGGCGGGGCAAGCGATGAAGACCATGGGCTCCCTGTCCCTCTCGTGGATGATGGTGCCTGGTATCGGGGCAGCCCGCGAGGAGCCTGATTATTACTTCGCTCTGGCCTTCTACCGCTACTCCGATCTGGGAGAGACCATGGAGATGTTTACTAACAAAGGCGGTCAGCAGGCGCGAGGAAAAATACTCAACAAGGTCAGCTCCTGCGGCAGTCCCGTCCTCCTCGACGCGGTAAGCGTGCGGGCACACGATGAGCGTTAAACCGCCTGATTCAACCCGTGAAAACGCCGGCCTGACCATTGCTAAATACCCGCACAACAAATTGGGTAAGGGCAAGCCCTATGAAGGAATAGAGAATCTGCGCCCGGAAAGCATAGAAACCGTTGAAACGTTTATGTAATGGCACTAATCAGTGAGCAAAATGGCGGCACGGTGTAAATGGATCCAGCGACTTAAGCAGATTGCGTGGTTGAGAGCATCAGGTTCTCTGTTGGTCAGGGTGACGATTACTACGGCAATAGTCCTGACCAGCCGGGCAGCATGGTCTGAGGAGAACCCATCCAACCCCTTGTCCAAGGGTAAGAACACGGATCTGCGCATACAGTACTTCGACCTTAGGGGGGACAGCGAGTACACCGACTATTTTGTCGACGGTGCCTTTATGGCAACTGAGAAGCTGAAGCTCAAGTACGAGTTGCATTACGCGAATACCGATGTCACTGGTAAAAGTGAACAGGATTTCAGCACGTTCCATCTCAAGGGAATCTATTTTCCGCGGGAGGGAAAGTGGGGTAATACACCGTACCGTCTCGCGGTCGGCCTGGAGTGGATATCCAGTTTTGATAATGCCGAAAAGGGGATAGGGATTAATGCTGACGTAATTTCTCCTTTTACCGGCATTGCATTGCAGGTCAACCAGGATTTGATGCTAATTCCTCTGGTACAACACTATATGGAATACAGTGGTGATAATGTGGAGGTGACAGCGGGCCGCCTCATTGGTTTATGGAAGCTCGGTAGAGGATATTGGGGTAAGCTTGATGCGAAAGTGCCCTATGACTGGGATTCAGAGGCGGTCCCAGCCTCCGCCGAAGTGCAGTTCGGGCGTATGATAAACGCCAGCTTCGGTCTCTATATGGAGGGGCTATTGGGCGTGGGAGACGATCGTTCCTACGATTGGGGTGCGGGTATCGGCTTCCGTTTCATGTACTAATTTGCAACTGGGAAAAGTCCAAATAGGCGAAATCGGTCTTATGGGCAGTCCGCGGCCAGTGTCTTCAGACAGCGTCCACTGCATGTGAATTTCAGGATCGAACTCAGACGATCGGGCCACTGTAGATCATTAGTGCGCTTTCACCTCAGACCCGATATTTTCGGGTAGCGATTTCGACCCCTATTTTGTCTCTGATGAGCTACTTTCGGACCAAGTGCAGCTATACCCTCGCTGGGTGAAATCTGCTTACACCTGCCAATCGCAAAGTGCCTACGAGCTTAGTGCGACCGGTTTAATTTCGGCAATAGTTACACCTTTATCTTCCGCTACTCTATTCGCAACCTGCTGAATACATTGATTAATAGCTAATTTCTTTCGGTTTGCCAGCAAAGCGCGCCAATGTATTTAGGATGTTTATTCTAATTCCAGTTGCTTCAATCAGACCACAGAGCAGGGATCGCTAGCCCTCTGCACTGAACTTCAGGCCCTACCGTCTACATGGGGCGATAGGGCCTATTTCCCTTTTCGGCTTATAGGCGAAAGCAAGACATTACGGCCAGATAGGACCTGAGACCTAAAAAACGTCCGCTTTCACCTCTTTAGAGACATCATGAGAGGAAAAATCTGGCTTTGATTTGGGCCCTTGTATGCCAGAAGCAGCTATTATTAGACCTCGCGCTTAGGTGACATGGAGATGCGTTAATTTTTTTCGTGGCGCATCCAGGCACCTTGATTCAGGCCCATCCCAATTGCTGGAGGCTTATGGTGTCATTCCAGATTTTTGTCATGTGCCGAATTTGAGGCCCTTCGAATTCCATCAAATAGGTGTAATCCGCAGCAATTGTCTTTCCAGTCGGTTCGCCAGGGCCTCCTGGGCCTGTGTGCGTACCATGAAAGACCGCGCACGCCGCAACGCTACTCCGTTCCTCGTCTTCCGCGAAGAACTTCAATTCATAGTGCGCATCTGGTATTGGTGTAAGCAGATTTTCCATCCATTCGCAGTACCCTTCGAGCGTAACGATATCTGAAAGCGCACCAGTTTGTGCCGAGAAAGTTGCCGTTGGGAGGCAATATACCTGGCATTCCCCCCATCCTTTTCCTGTTTCGCAGGCATCGAAAAACAGTTTGGCCTGTTCAATATTTCTACTCATCATATCCTCCGCTATCGGGTGTCATGCAGGCCAAGCTTTAAGCTCGGTCTCAATCGACAGACTTCTTGATTCTGTAGCGATTGTCACATCTAGTGTAGACCAAATGCCTCAAAATAGGCGAAAGCAGGCATTAGGCAAGGTCTGCTTTCGCCTGCGATCTCAACCGGTCATTGCAACACGGGCATTAAATCTCGCAGCTGGTGTTTCATAATCCAAGGTCTTCCTGGGGCGTTCATTCAGTTCTCTGGCGATCCAGTTCAGTTCCTTCTGCGAGTGGACCGATAAGTCCGTTCCTTTGGGCAGATAGTCGCGTAGCAATCGATTGGTGTTTTCATTCGAACCACGTTGCCAGGGACTCTGCGGATCACAGAAGTAGACCCGTATATCGGTTGCCAGGGCGAAGATTACGCCCGGTGTTATGTATCTGACGCTGCCCAAAAAGTACTCAAACGATAAGATGAATATGCCTCTCACAATACAACAAAGGCGCTCAGGAATTATGATCATGTTGACGCCTGACAAGCACATGCTACTGGGACGTCAAACGCTGATGCGAGCGTTATTGAACGTTCGTTCGTGGTACATTACAGGCGTTTAGAATATAGAAATTGACTTCCCAAAAAGCGCCGCGTTGAGCTGAAAGCAGACCTGCCCGAAATGTCACTTTTCGCCTAATAGTGGACTATTCAGCTACACTGAATTGTGGGTCTGCTTTCGACGCGAAGCCGAAGCGCACGTTACATTATTTATAGGTGTAAAATTCTTATAAGTACGGATATACGCACCTACTAAGCCAACAGCATGTTGATTGATATGGAAATCTGGCCTTGTTCAATTCTGTATATACGGAACCGGTATTATATAGACCTATTCCATATACTCAGCAGTTATGTGTCAACCAGAATTGAGGCTTAAGACTTGAGAAAAGTCCTAATATTTGGAAACTCAGGTTCGGGTAAATCAACCCTCGCTAAGAAAATCAGCGGCTCTGAGGTTTTGTCTCATTTAGATCTCGATACATTGGCATGGAAACCAACGGCACCGCCTGAGAGAAAGCCTTTAAAGGAATCTAGTTTAGAGATATCCAATTTCATTAATTCGAATGAAGGCTGGGTTATCGAAGGCTGTTACTCTGACTTGCTTGAAATGGCGCTACCATTTGCAAGTGAGATTATATTTATGAACCTTCCGCTAGCGTCATGTATAGAAAATGCCAGGAATCGTCCTTGGGAGCCTCACAAGTATGAATCCAAAAAGGCACAGGACAACAACCTGGAAATGCTCATTAGCTGGATATCACAGTATTCGGAAAGAAATGATACATTCTCTGAGGTCGCGCATAACAGGCTTTATGAACATTTCTCAGGGGAAAAATGTAGGGTTACTAGCAATGCGGAAAACACATAATCGCTACATCAATGATCGCCCACATAAGAACCTGTGGATTGGGCCTTCACTGCTGCGCAGATCGGCCAATTATGTAAGCGTTATTGAGCGTACAGAGCAGACCCCCATTTTACCGATTTTCCCTCCTCGCTAAGGTGTCCTTTGAGGAGAAAGCAGACCTGGTGTGATATCTCCTTTCGCCTATGAATAGTCAATCGAGTTTATTGCGGATACCGACAGTGAAAATCGAAATGGGCGGGGCCTAGCCAGGGGACGTAAGACGTTCACAGCTCGGTATGGGACTGTGTGGCCCCGCCGTTGTGTGCCCTAGGGAATAAGGCACAGTTTGAAAATAGCACAATTTTACAGTCCTGCGGCACCGGGTGCCCCAAATTGGGAAGAGCATCAGATTAGGCAGGGCTTGCCATATGGAAATCACTGCTATGTCTGATTGCGCCCAGGAGCGGACTATTGGTCTACAATAGCTAATGTATACTCAAGGCAGACCTCGATAAGAATCGGTGCCTTGTTTGTGTAACCCATTGCCCAGGTCGGGCATTGTAGAAAATTGGCTATCAGGAGTTTTTCTAATGCTAGATGAATTTAAGAAGTTTGCGATGCGGGGAAATGTTGTCGACATGGCAGTGGGCATAATCATAGGCGGAGCATTCGGAACCATCGTAAAGAGCCTTGTTGCAGATGTCATTATGCCACCCGTGGGGCTGTTGCTGGGAGGAGTGGATTTTTCCAACTTGTTTATCACGCTGAAGGAAGGCGCTAACGCAGGTCCCTATGCAACCTTGGCAGTCGCTCAAGAAGCTGGTGCAGTGACTATTAGTTACGGCGTGTTTATAAATGCAGTGATAAGCTTCCTGATCGTTGCCTTTGCAGTATTTTTACTCATAAGGAGTATTAATAGTATGCAAGCAGAAGAAGAGGAACCCGCTGCGGAGCCTACTGAAAAGGATTGCCCCCACTGCTTAACAAGCATAGCAATTAAGGCAACCAGGTGTCCTAATTGCACATCCGAGCTGGGCGACAGCTAAAATTATAAGGTGGTAGGCGCTATTGCTATTTTGTCACCAGCGTCGCCCTGGTGGCACCGAGCAGATTCTCAAATCTGAGGAATTTGAATGTTTTTCACTTCCGCTTTGAGGTGATAGCTGCCCTTAGGCGCTGATCCAGCGCAGGATGCTGTTTTGACTGCTTTTGACTCAAAGCGGAACCTCCAATTACATCATTGGTAGACGAATAATTCCTCATATGTACAGGTATACGGGCCAACTACGACAGCAGAATATTGATTAGTATGAGAATTAAGCAGTGTCTAATTCCAAATTTTGAATCGGTGTTATATAGACCGATCCTGTATACTTAAGACGTTTACCCAATAAGGAGCATCTTGTAGTGCAGGAAAAAATTACTCTGGTAGTTGATTATTTAAACGAAGTGAAAACGCGCTGCACGTTCAATGCGGCGGCTGAAGCGATAGGTATTACAACGCATGCTCTCAAAAAGCAGCTAGGTGAGCCGCGCCCAGAAGTCTCCTGGTTTGTTAGCCCAACATCAGGTGAGCCACTCCGTTACACAGACAGCGAGAAGCATCCTGAGCTTTATCGCACGGCGCGTATCATTACCTCCTCAAAGGTTTTAAAACGTAATCTCGAGCTGTAAAAAATTTGCAAGTTGCTCAAACGGAACAACTTTAAGTGTGGTTTTGCTCCAAATTGCCCCTTAGCAAATCGTTTAAATCTATCTTTTGTAAAGGGCGCGTCGAGGTGAAAGCTGACATCGCCAGACCCCAGGGCAAGCAATTCGGCACATGCCTGCATGGCTATGCACCGGATCTTCCTGCAGACCGTTTATTTGTAGTGTGACGAATTGTGAGCAGGATAGTGCCTACCTTGGTTTGGCTACACTATCTGGCGGCTATCGTGGCCGAGAATGTTGTGTATCGCGGCTTCTGTCGTCTCCGCCGCCTTAATATCAACCCACGGGCGATATATCGTATTTTGCTTGTAGGCTTCCTCTGGTATCTCGGTCACCACTGGATTGCTGTGTGTAGTCATCATGCCCCCTTTTTACTCCCCGCCAGCCGTGAGAGTTGCAGATTGCCAATTTGCAATCTGCCTATTAGTACGGCCAGTACACCCCGGCCACAAACCCCGCCGCAATACCCAGGGCCATGCCCAGCCATATAGCCTGAGAAGCGACCGCTGACAGGTGCTCTTTTATTATCTGGTCTTGATCCATAGGCCAACAATAGGCCATGTTCCGCCGCCAGGATATGCGGCGACAGTACCAAAATGAGGTATTGGTTAGCGAATGGCTGAATCTCGTGGAATCCGAATGTCGGCTTTCCCCACTCCGCTCTGGCTGGGGCTTCACCCTCGCAGTGGACGACAGCAGTGGGTAGCCCGTGAGCAGTAGGAATTGTCCCCCGGCGTAATGGCGGTCGAATTCACCGAGGAACCGCTTCTTTCTAAAAAGGGGGTCCTGACTAGTGCTCTCAATACAGGATAGTGATAGCGTTGGGCACAATATGCTTTTCGGAGAGCTGAATTATGAGTAAGGATGATAAAACAGATTATTCTCGTCGCGAATTCATTAAAACCAGTGGACTGGCCGCCTTAGGCTCCGGAGTCGTAGGCGTAACCTCTACGCCAGTATCTTTCGCGCAAACAGAAAACAAAGTGAGACCCAAAAAGCAACATGAAGGGCGCTTTAACATTCTTATGATTGTTACAGATCAGGAGCGCCACATGTCTTCCGGCGATCTACCTGTCGGCTACCAACTGCCGGGGCATGAACGGTTAGCTAAGAATGGTATTGTTTTCGAGAACCATCAAGTTGCTTCCTGTGTCTGTACCCCTTCACCTACTGTGTGACATTTATTCTAGAATGAACTGAGCGTCCGCTTTCGACCTTTATGGGTGGCTGAAAAGAATATGATAAAGCTAGAGAAGGTCAGCAAAAGTAATTATCTGGATTGTATTCGACTTGAGCTATTTCCAGGGCAGGAACACTTTCTCGCTTCAAACGCAATATCTATCGCTCAATCCAAGTTTGAGCCACACTACCAGACACGAGCCATATGTGAAGACGACAAGGTTGTTGGATTCCTGGCTTATTGTCATGAAGATGACCCCGAAGGTTTGGAGTTGTATTGGCTCTTCCGGTTTATGATTGACAAAAACAACCAGGGACGAGGGATAGCATCCGATGTGTTGAAGTTGTTGGTTACTGAAGTGAGGCAGCTCGGTGGAAAACGGCTGTGCACTATGTTCAAACCAGGCAATACTAATGCCGATTCTGCGTATAAAAAATTTGGATTCTCTGAAGTTGGCGTACTAGATGATGGGGATATTCATCTGGAGATAGCTGTAATATAGTTAGTCGTAGACATGAGTTCTACTGTGCAGAGTAGATTTGGTGCACCTGCGACTTTACTTTCTGCGTTTAGTTTAGGCGGCATAACAGTGCTTTCATTGGACTTGGCTGATAAACAATTCAATCCGGTCCTTAACAAATAAAAGGCATCTAAATTATGGAGGAGCAAGAATATGCAGGCTTCTGGATCAGAGTGGTGGCGACCCTTATTGATACTGTGTTCTTCGCGATCATAATCGCCATACCCCTGACTCTGATCTACGGCAGCAATTACTGGACAGCAGAAGAAACTATTCAGGGGTTCTGGGACGGGGTTCTTTACATCGCCCCCATCATTATCACCGTTTGGTTCTGGACGAAGTACCTTGGCACTCCCGGGAAGATGGCGTTGCGTCTCAGAGTAGTGGATGCACGCACTGGCCAGCCTATCAGCACTCCCCAGGCGATAGGCCGATACCTGGGATACTACGTTTCCGTCTTTGCGTTAATGCTGGGCTTTGTTTGGGTAGCGTTTGACAAGAAGAAACAGGGTTTCCATGACAAACTGGCCGGGACCGTCGTCGTTAAGGGTCGCGCCTAGAACTGCACTGACAGCGGGCAGCAGAGCAAGAAACCCGATCCAGCCATCGTGCGCTTCAGCAGGTAGTCGATAATTGAAGCGTATAAGGCCGCTTAGATTGACTGAAGTCATCGCGAGGACCGTCAGCTATGATCCCCAAGGGTGAATTACTGGACAGCTAAAATATCACGCTGAAATTAATCCTTCGCCGTCATCTTTGCTTTCAGGTCAGCAAATGGATTATAGGTGGCAGGTTCCACTTCTTTATTTTTAGTGCCGCCGTAGCGCACGAGATTTTCAAACTTGGTGTGTTCCTCATCGTGACAATAAATGCACAGTAGTTCCCAGTTGCTGCCGTCGTTGGGATTGTTGTCATGATTGTGATCAACATGATGTACGGTTAGTTCCGGCAGGTTCCTGCCTTCGAATTCGCGAGCGCAGCGCCCACAGATCCAAGGATAGATCTTTAGTGCACGCTCACGATAACCGGTCTCACGCTTGGCATTATACTCGAGCTGCTGGGCGCGCACTGCTTCGAAGCTGTTGGATGGTGGCTTTTGATTGCTCATGACCTACAGTGTCTCATCAATTCATCTGCTCAGCCAAGTGTGGTTAGACAAAAGGAACGTCAAGGGTTGGCGCAACGTTGCCATCATAGTGAAAGGTGACATCAAAATCGTCTTTGGTGGGTATTTTGTACTGTAGATCGCTGGTATCGATTACCAGCGTCAGATGGTGTCCTTCCTGAATCTCATGACACGCCGTTACCAACTCAAAATCCAGGTTAAAAGACTTATTCGGTTTCACTGAATGCCGCGTGACAGGCCCGTGAGTAATTAACCGACACCGACCTTCATCGTTGGCCTCATACAGGTAGGCAATTAGTTGTACCTGTGGTCTCGTAGTTTCAATCTGCAAGTGCAATTTAGCTGTGCCGAGCATCAGGGCGGTTTGTGCGAAGCGTTCAGATCGATACACTACAGCCCGTTTGCGATTTATCTTTGCGATGTCCAGTTTCAACGGCATGTTCAAATGTGCAGCTTTCGTGGAAGAGATAAATGGCAGTCCTGCCGTAGACTTGGAAGTACCCAGCGCGGAAGAAATTGTATTACTTTTCTGTTGTTTTACCACAGTGCCTGACAATATTCCGGTAGCGGGTGACCCCCTTGCCGAGCCGAGGTAGAACGTGCGGTTAGTGACGGATTTCGAGGGCCAGTCTTCCAGGGTCTTACGTGACCCCGCTGATGTTCCCAGGCTCATCTGGAATCCACGGCTTTTCTCAAACTGACAGGTAACAGGTGGCTGATCCATGATGTCATTCGGTACTGCTCGCAGCCAGTGATCAAACCAGGCATGCGCCTGTTTCCAGAGATGATTCTGTAGTCCCAGTATGCCCATCATCTCCGCGCTGGCGTGTGTCCCCATATTCAAATCAATTCGTTTGGGTCCTTCGAGCTTCGAATAGAATTCCAATACTGAATTCGGCTGGAACAGCTCATCCTGAAAGTTTTGTATAAGGAAAATAGGCAATTTTCTTTTGTTGTACTTTTTCAGGTAGGTGATTGGGGACCGTTCCCTGGCCCACGCTTTCACCTGCTTCATATGCAGATTATTTACTAAGCCATTGAGTAAAAACCCCAGATTCTCATCTGTTCTTGCGGCCAGGTCGCTTGAGGTAACGAGCACCTTGGCACAAGCCTCTCTTGGTGTTTCCTGAGACCAGAAGGCTTCGAGTAAATCAGTCCAGCCACTCATGCACACCACCGTCTTGATACGTTCGTCGTGTGCGGCACCCAGCAAAGATAGCCCGCTACCATAGGAAATACCAGCCGCGCCAATATTGTTGGCTTCGACAGGGGCGTTGCATACCAACCAGTCTATAACGGTACTGAAGTCGCTAACATCATTGGCGCCTCCCACATCGACCATGCCATCGGACTTACCCCAACCCCGGGCGCTGTAGGATAATACAATGTAGCCCTTGCGTGCGAAGCGGCGAGCCTGCAATACGTATTGGTGTTTATCCATCAGCCAGCTGTTAATGAGGATGATGGCGGGGAAAGTCTGCTTGGGATCCTCACTCTGTGGGGCAAACAGGTTGGCACATAAGCGCGTCCCATCAGCCGCCAGAATATCGATCTTCTGACGGTAGCGAACGTCGTAGTGCTGTTCATTGCCGGTCTCATCACTGGAGCGTCCACGGTTGCGCAACAAAGCCACCGGATTCGCCCGGGATATCAGGTCGACCCCGTCATCCAGCAGTAAACCCAGTTGCACTGCGGCTTTGCGGGCCATGGTGCCCGCCTGCAGGTCATCAACTATATAGTGCTCGTCATACAATGAAGGAGCGGACGCCAGGACTGACATGTCGGAGTTATCGCCCGTATTGGTCCGGTTCGCCGCTACCGGCTCGGTCAGATGCTTCTCAACTATATCTGTGAAGTCTGTGCTGGATGTTTTGATGTGCGATACAATTTTTTTCATTGAAATCTACATATTCCACGAAAGTGCGCCACTTTAACGAACAGACTATAGGCAACACATGGCCAAGCGCGCCATAGGCGTGTCTTTCACCGCCAGAACAAGGTAAATGACGTTTACAGTTGTTAAAAATGTAATATAGCCTATACCTTGGGCAACAACACAAAGAAAGGAACAGCTATGAGCTTCTTAAAACGACTGCAACGACCGATTTTTCTATTAGTGGTACTCATTGGTAGTACAGCGGCGCTCGCTGCGGATAAACCCAATATTCTTATTATCTGGGGCGATGATATCGGCCCATTCAATGTCAGTGCCTATAACATGGGCATGATGGGCTACAAGACGCCCAATATTGATCGTATCGCCAAAGAGGGCATCATCTTTACCGATGCTTACGGTGACCAGAGTTGCACAGCGGGTCGCGCTGGCTTTATCACTGGGCAGCACCCGATGCGCACTGGGCTGACCAAAGTTGGCCTACCTGGCGCCAAAGAAGGTTTACAAAAGGAAGATCCGACTATCCCCGAGTTACTCAAGCCGCATGGTTATACCACCGGGCAGTTTGGTAAAAACCACCTGGGTGACCTGGATGAGCATCTGCCCACCAATCATGGCTTTGATGAGTTTTTCGGTAACCTGTATCACCTCAATGCCGAAGAGGAACCTGAGCACGAGGACTATCCCAAGGATGCTGAGTTCGCCAAACGTTTCGGGCCGCGGGGTGTTATTCACTCGTTTGCCGATGGCCGCATTGAGGATACCGGCGCTTTAACCAAAAAACGCATGGAGACAGTCGATGATGAATTCCTTGCCGCGTCACTAAAATTTATCGATCGCGCTCACAAAGAGGGTAAGCCGTTCTTTGTCTGGTTTAACTCCACAAGAATGCACGTGTTTACGCGGTTGAAGCCAGCTTCGCGTGGTGTGACAGGGCAGGGCCTGTATGCCGATGGCATGGTTGAACACGATGGCCATGTGGGTCAATTACTGGATAAGTTGGATCAATTGGGCATTGCTGATAACACCATTGTTATGTATTCGACAGATAACGGTGCGGAATTATTACTGTGGCCAGATGGTGGTTATACGCCGTTCAGGGGCGAGAAAAACTCAAATTGGGAAGGCGGTTATCGCGTTCCTATGATAGTGCGTTGGCCCGCTAGCATCCAGGCTGACCAGGTTTCTAATGAGGTGATTTCGCACCAGGATTGGTTGCCCACGTTACTGGCTGCCGCCGGAGACGCTAATGTGAAAGAAAAACTCAAAAAGGGCATGCGCGCTGGCGACAGCAACTACAAAGTGCATCTCGATGGTTATAATTTTCTGCCTTACTTCACCGGTAAGGAGACGGTAGGTCCGCGCAAAGAGTTTATATACACCTCTGATACTGGTGATATCGTTGGCATTCGTCTGGGTGACTATAAGTCTGTTTTTAGAGAGCAGCGGGCCCATGGCGCGGAGACCTGGATAGATCCATGGACCACGTTACGAGCACCAAAATTGTTTAATTTGAGAATGGATCCCTTTGAGCGCATGGATCACGAGAGTGAAAATTACTATCAATGGTGGGCGGAGCACATGTTCTTGATGGCCCCCTCCATGATGGAGGTCGCCAAGTTCAAAGCGACTTTCAAGGACTTCCCACAACGGCAAAAACCAGGCGCCTTTGTACCCTGAGCACTTATGAGGAAATGAAAAAGCCCACCTGCTACGGTGGGCTTTTTTTTGGGCGACGTCCCTGTAGCAACAAACTTACGGCAGGGGAGCAGACTCCGTCACTGCACCCGCTTTTTGCAGGGCTAGCCCCCGATGGGACTGCTGAATAACATACGCGCGGATTGCCTGGCTTTGTTCGCCTGTAATATTGCTGCCAAAGGAGGCCATGCCTTTATCCTTGAGTTTGCCGCCAAGAACAACCTCATCCCAGCCCTTGTCATCCCACAGGTAGGCTGAACCGCGTAAATCGGGAATAAGCAAACCTGATACAGCGTTGAGCCCGTGGCAGCCCAGGCAAATATCCTGATAGGTTGCGTGTCCAAGATCCTTGGTTTCTTCGCTGGCAGTTTGCTCTGGCGGATTAAATGCCACGGTTGGTTGCCATTCCACAGCGGGTAACGAACCATCCGCACCAAGTTTGAAAGTAAGCACGCGACTGACATTGGGCATGCTCTCGTTCTGCACGTACTCGCCAAACACCAGGGCAAAGGCGCCGCCCCAACCCACGTTCACCGAAATATATTGCTCGCCATCAATTGCATAGGATATTGGCGGTGCGACGACACCGGTCTGGGTGGCAAATTCCCATAGCTTGTCGCCGTTGTCTGCCCGGTATGCGACCAGCTTGCCATCAGCAGTCCCTTGAAATACCAGATTGCCAGCGGTAGTGAAGGTGCCGCCATTCCAGGAGCCCTTATGTTCTACCCGCCAGGCTTCTTTTTGTTGTACCGGATCCCAGGCCACCAGACGGCCCTGCACCAGTGCGCCAACAGCGTCCCGTTCAGCCTGGTCGTCGGGCAAGCCGGCCAGAACTCCGTGAGTACCAAGGTTACTCACCCCGGGGTTGTACTGGAAATTGTCTGGCTGGGCATAAGTTGCGGGTATATCCAATACCGGGATATAGACCAGTCCAGTCGTTGGATTGAATGACATTGGGTGCCAATTATGGCCGCCTAGATACGACGGATAGATCAAAAAGGGCTTGTTGGTATAGCGTGACCCAGGTACTTCCACCGGCCTGCCGGTTTCCATGTCGACATGGGTTGCCCAGGTGATGTTGATATAATTGTTAGCAGACAGTAGCTCGCCAGTGCGTCGATCAAGCACGTAGAAAAAACCATTTTTGGGTGCTTGCATCAACACTTTACGGACTTCACCGCCTATGGTGATGTCTGCCAGAATAATGTGTTGCGTAGCGGTGTAGTCCCAGGTTTCACCGGGGGTAGTCTGGTAGTGCCAGACATATTCACCGGTGTCGGGGCGCACCGCCACAATCGACGATAGATAAAGGTTATCACCGCCGCCAGGAGAGCGTATTTCCCGATTCCAGGGAGTGCCGTTACCCACGCCAAAATACAGCAGATCCAGCTCCGGGTCATACGCCATAGCGTCCCATACTGTGCCGCCACCGCCGCCAAGTTCCCACCACTTGCCATTCCAGGTATCGGCCGCCGCTTTCAGAGCATCGCTCTCAAAGCCCAAATCAGGGTTTCCCGGAACGGTGTAGAAACGCCAGGCCATGCTGCCATCGGATACATTATAGGCACTGATAAAACCGCGCACGCCAAATTCGGCACCGCCGTTGCCGATCAGCACTTTGCCCTTGACGACGCGCGGTGCGCCGGTAATTGAATAGGGGAGGGCAGCGTCCAGTGTTGCGATTTCCCAGTTAACCTTGCCTGTAGCAGCATCGAGTGCGAACAAGCGGCCATCCAGTGCGCCGAAGAACACCTGGCCTTCCCAGACTGCCACCCCGCGATTTACCACGTCACAGCAAGTATGCTTGGCCTTTTCTTTTGCCACCATGGGGTCGAAGGTCCACAGATGTTTGCCATTGCGGGCATCGATCGCATGTACCACGCTCCAGGAGGACGTCATGTACATGATGCCATCTACCACAATTGAAGTGGCTTCTATGCCGCGCTCAGTTTTCAGGTCATAGGACCAGGCCAGGCCCAGCTCGGCCACGTTATCTGTTGTTACCTGCAGCAACGGGCTGTAACGCTGTTCGGAATAGGTTCGTCCATAGGACATCCAGTTTCCCGGGTCTTCGTCTGCAGCCATTAAGCGTTTAGCGTCAACCTGTGCAGGGCGCGGTGCTGTAGATGGAGTAATAATCGGTGTTGCATCTACCATTGGTGTGGGCGCAATGGGAGGCGCTTCAGGGGTTGATTGCTTATCGCAGGCTGTTACGACAACAGCCAGCAGTGCGATTAAGACAGCTCGCGGCAGTGTCCAGGTCATGCTATGTTTCCTTCCTTTCGGCTATGATTTTTGTTAACGGTATTTGTTCACGGCTTGCAGCATATACTCTTTAGATGAGCAGTGGAATTGCAGGTTTAAACCACGGGTGTGTTCGCTCTCAATTGACATCTGCGCCGGGCACGGCCATCGTTATCCTTTTTGGCGAGCGGGTCACCACACGACATGAAACATATAGCCAACGAATCCGGCGGTACGCGGGTATACGGCGCGGTAGAAGAACGTTTTGAGCCGCTGGTGGATGCCTTCACCAGGAATTTTCAGCAGCACGGAGAGGTCGGCGCAGCCTGCGCATTGTACTATCGTGGTCGCTGTGTGGTGGACCTGTGGGGTGGCCTGGCTGACCCGGTTACGAATAAGCCCTGGGAACGCGACACGATAGTATTGGTACTTTCTGTTGCCAAGGGACCCACCGCGACGTGTATCAATCGCCTGGTGGAAGTGGGGGAGTTGGACATCGACCTGCCGGTCGCGCACTACTGGCCTGAGTTTGCTTGCAATGGAAAGGAGGGGATAACCACGCGCATGGTACTGTCACACCAGGCCGGTCTCGCCGCAATTGATGGTGACCTGACACTGGAGGAGGTGTTTGCCTGGGATCCGGTAGTGGCGGCCATTGCCGCGCAAGCGCCCAACTGGGAGCCGGGCACAGCACATGGTTATCATGCGCGCTCTTTTGGCTGGATTTTGGGAGAATTGCTGCGCAGGATTACCGGGCTTTCACTGGGGCAATACCTGGATAGGGAAATTGCCAAACCGTTGGGCCTGCGTTACTGGGTGGGTCTGCCGGCGCAGGAATTGGTCAATTGCGCCACACTGATACCACCCGAAGGAGGTGATGATGCCGTCGCCGCGTTACTCGGCGCAGATAGTCTGACTGCGCGCGTTATGAATGGCCCCAGTGCGCTGTTTGGTTACAACCAGATGTGGAATCGTCCGGAGCTTTTGGCTGCCGAAATGCCCTCTTCAAATGGCGTAGGTGATGCCCGTTCACTGGCTCGCTTCTATGCCGCTATACTGCAAGAAATCGATGGCGTAACGCTGTTGGGCGCAGAGCAATTGGCCGCAGCTTGTGAAGTCCAGATGCGCGGTGCTGACGCTGTCCTCTTCCACGAGACCAGCTTTGGACTGGGTTACGGTCTGCAGCCATCTCTGGCTCCCGGGGCCGGGCCTAACAGTTTTGGTCATCCTGGCGCTGGTGGTGCATTGGCCTTTGCTGACCCCGATGCGGAACTTGGGTTTGCTTACGTGATGAACGCTATGCAGTTAACTATGGAGGTTGATCCGCGCTCTATGGGGCTGGTAGAGGCAGCTTATGCCTGCCTGCCCAAGGGGTGAATGTCAGCTGGCCTGATTCCGCTGTTGCAGTGATTTTTGAATGGCCATCTGTGCGTCCTTGCTTTGATTGAGCTTGAACGACATCCAGATGGGTATAAGCAACATGACGGCGAGTCCCGGGCCCATAATCAGTCCCAGCCCCCAGAATACGCTGACTGGCGTGTCACCCGGCAGCATGTTGCTTTGCAACCCTATCAGGTCTAGAAACGGGCCCGCCACCAGATAACCGAAGCCGCTAATAAATTTGGCCGCAAAAAAAGCCGCCGAAAACATCACCCCCTCCTGTCTCTTGCCGCTTGCCAATTCCTGTTCGTCGACAATGTCTGCCAGTAGGGATTGCACGGAAATCATGCGCACGATGACAAAGGTGGTATTTAGCGCATAGTTGAGAAACACCAGGCAAAACACCACAGTGCCATTGTCCGGTAGTAGATCCCAGAGTTTTAGTGGTGTGAGCCACAGCATGTTAATGGCAGCCAGAATGCAGCTTAGACGCAGTAATTGCTGTTTTTCGAGATGGTGATTGACCAGTCGCGAAGAGGTGCTAACCAATAAAATTGCCAGTAAGGGTGGTCCGGCGAATAAAATAGAAATCTGCGTGGTGCTCAGCTGCCAAAAGTAGGTATATGTCACCATGAGCAAGACGGTGACGACTCCGCTGAGTCCACCCAGTGCAGTTTCAAGTATTACCAGATAGCGAAAATTCCTGTTGCTGAATGTTTCTTTTATTGCGTGCCACATGCCTGTATGGGCCGTGCGAGCAGGCTTTGGCAATGCGGGTATGTGGCTCCAGGTTCCCTTGATACATATCCAACTACACACGATGACACCCAGGGCACTTAAAATGCCGTAGCGGGAATAGTTTTGCGCGACAAAGCGTCCATCTACGCCATTAAGTGGTGTGAATATCAAGACGAGTGCGCTGGAGATTACAACTACCCCCACAAACCAGCCCAGGTTGGTGCGTACGCTGGCCAGCCTGGTGCGCTCATGATAGTCAGTAGAGATTTCCGCTCCCAGTGCCAGATAGGGAACCATAAAAAAAGTGAGGGCCGTACGCAGAAAAATGACGCTACCCAGCAGCCAGTAGAACAAATACAGCGGCACAGAAACCACATCGGCAGGGGGAGAAAATACGGCAATAAAGCTTAGTGCCAAAGGTAAAACTGATGCCAACATGAACGGGTGTCGACGGCCCCAACGGCTATGTACTTTGTCTGACCACGCTCCCACCAGAGGGTCGGAAATGGCATCCCACATGACTGAGATAGCGATTGCAATGCCGGCCATGGTGCCGCTGAGACCCAGCACCTGTTTGTAATACAGCAGAAGAAAAGCACCGAAAGCGGCATCCTTCAGTGCATAGTTCACGACGCCAGAGCCGTACAGTAACCTGCTTTTTACATTCATGGCCTGGATGGGATGTGGCTCCGCTGGCGTTCGAGCTATTATAGCGCCAATGCGGCCATATCCCGCAGTAAATTGACATCACCGTGAATCAGTAACGATGTTACAGGTGAATTTTCCCAGTCCTGCAGCTTCTCTTTAATGCGTTCTTTGGGGCCGGAGAGAGAGATTTCATCAGCAAACTGATCCGGTACTGCGGCGATCGCTTCGTCGCGCTTGCCAGCAAAAAACAGTGATTGAATCTGTTCCGCCTCATCGGGAAATCCCATGCGTGCCATCAGGTCTTTGTGGAAGTTGCGCTTGGCTGCGCCCATGCCACCGATGTAAAAGCCCAGCATAGCCTTTACTGGATACAATGCATCCTGCAGGTTGTTATTGATATTCACCAATACTGTTGGTGCTATTTCAAAACCCGGTTTGGCAGCAGTCAGCTGATCGGCATAAACCTCCTGTCGATAGGGAGAGTAATACAGTGGCAGCCAGCCATCGGCAATTTCTGCGGTTTGCGTGACATTTTTTGGTCCTTCCGCGCCTATAAAGATGGGTACGTCCGCGCGCAGCGGATGGGTGATGGATTTGATGGGTTTGCCCATGCCCCATGAGCCGGGGCCTTTGTAGGGAAGGGTATAGAATTCACCGTCACTGGTAACCGGCTCCTGCCGGGCCAGGATCTTGCGAATGATATCCACGTATTCACGAGTCCGGGTGATGGGTTTGGTATAGGGCTGCCCATACCATCCTTCCACCACCTGAGGGCCAGAAACGCCCAGCCCCAGAATCATGCGCCCTCCGGTCAGGTGATCAATGCTCAACGTTGCCATGGCGCACGCAGCGGGTGTGCGGGCTGATAGCTGTGCCACGGAAGTGCCCAGGCGGACTTTGGAGGTATGTGCGCCTATCCAGGCCAAGGGCGTAAAACAGTCATTGCCGTAAGCCTCGGCAGTCCACACCGAGTCGAAGCCCAGGTTTTCAGCCTCCTGCGCCAATTCCACATGATTGCCCGGTGCCAAGGCACCCCAATAACCCAGTTGCAGACCCAATGAAAGTTTTGCCATGTTTGAGCTCCTTTTTCCAGTGTCCCTACTTTACGTTATAGGCGTTGAATGCAATAAGTGAATCCAGGCCAAAATCCCTGACTTCCACGATCAATTTGATTGTCAATCGAGCGCGCCTTTGGATAGACTCAGCCAGCTTGATAGCCAATGCCCCACGGAGTCTCCTATGAGCCAACTAACCCACCTGGACGACAGCGGCGCTGCGCGCATGGTCGATATAGGTGACAAACAGATCACAGAGCGTGTCGCGGTGGCCTCAGCGGTGGTTTCGATGCAAAGCGAGACACTGGCATTACTGGAGCAAGGCGCGCACAAAAAGGGCGATGTTTTGGCGGTGGCCAGGATTGCCGGTATTCAGGCCGCCAAAAAATGCTCTGACTTGATTCCCCTGTGCCATACCTTGTTATTGACCTCGGTGGAGATAAGTTTCCATATCGATTCTCAGGCCAGTTCAGTGCATATCCAGAGTAGTTGCAAGGTCTCGGGTAAAACCGGGGTGGAAATGGAGGCCCTCACTGCGGTGTCGATTGCAGCGTTGACCATATACGACATGTGTAAGGCGGTCGATCGGGGAATGCAGATAGTGAATGTGAGCCTGTTGCACAAAGAAGGCGGCAAATCCGGTGCATGGCAGCGCGATAACGGCGGCGCATCCTGATGTTGAAAGTATTGTTTTTTGCGCGCATCAAGGAACAGCTGGACTGTGCCAGTTTAGAGGTACAGTGGCGGAGTGCACTGGCAGACCTGGACGCCCTGCAGGAGGAGCTTTGCGCCGAGCGGGGAGCCCTGTGGCGTGAAGTTCTGGCCCAGGACAATATGATTCGAGCGGTCAACCAGGTGGTGGTGCCCGGCAATACGCCCTTGGGTGATGGCGATGAGGTTGCCTTTTTCCCGCCTGTGACCGGGGGCTGAAGTGAGCGTGTCAACACCGGCCATGGCTACCAGCGTACAGGAAGAGGATTTCGATGTGGGTGCCTTGCAGCGCGCCTTACTGGCTGGGTCCCACGGCGAAGGTGCTGTGGCTGCATTTACTGGCTATGTGCGAGTGTCCAACGATCAGCGCGAAGTTCACTGTATGGAGCTGGAGCACTATCCGGGCATGACACAGCGTAGTATTGCAGATATTCAGCAACAGGCATGCGAGCGCTGGCCGTTGTTGGCCACGGGTGTGGTGCACCGGGTGGGTAAGCTGTATCCGGGCGATCAGATAGTGTGGGTGGGTGTTGCATCAGCGCACCGTGAGGCTGCTTTTAGCGCTTGCGAATTTATCATGGACTATCTGAAAACCCGCGCTCCTTTCTGGAAGAAAGAACTGGGGCCTGACGGGGGGCGTTGGGTAGCTGCCAAAGCGGAGGATGAAAGCAGGGCCGTTCGCTGGCGCGAGGATTCCGCACATTAGCCCGAATAGGGGATGTGCTACAGACCTCTATTGGGCTCAAATAAATCAAGACTTAAACAATAACGTTTCACGCACGGAGTCAAAGCATGGATTTTGATGGTCGGGAACTGAGAAATGCCCTGGGGCGTTTCGCTACCGGAGTCAGTATTGTCACCACAGTGACAGAAGAGGGGCAAGCAGTGGGCATGACGGCCAACTCGTTCTCATCGGTGTCACTCGACCCGCCGCTGGTGCTGTGGAGCTTGCAGACCAATTCAGATCACTATGACATTTTCTCCCGGCCGCGTTATTTTGCCATCAATATACTGGCCAGCGAACAGCAGGAACACTCCAATCAATACGCTAAGAAAGGACAACACGCACTGGATGCGGCTCATCATTACCAGGGGGAGCATGGATCACCTCTGATCCATAATGCACTGGTGAGTTTTGAGTGTGAGCTGGAAACGACGCATGAAGGAGGCGACCACCTGATTATTATAGGGCGTGTCAGGGCTATGCATGAGCGATCCGGTGGTACGCCACTGGTTTTTTACACCGGAGGGTATTGCGAGCTGCGCTAAGCCAGCTTTATTCAAGCTCAGCGTACTTTCCGCTGTGTCGGGCTTTTTTATCAGTACGCTAAAGCCTTATACTATGCGGCTTCTTTCGGCGATGGTCTGGCCTTCATGAAATTTTGTACCAGTTGTGGCAGCTCGGTTACCCTGCAGATTCCAGTAGGTGATGATCGCGAGCGCTTTGTTTGCACCGTTTGCGAATTGATTCATTACACGAATCCGCGTGTGATTGTAGGCTGTGTACCGATATATGAGGGCAAGGTCTTGCTGTGTAAGCGCGCTATAGAGCCGCGCAAGAATTATTGGACCCTACCAGCCGGATTTATGGAAAACGGAGAGACTACGCCCCAGGGCGCAGCTCGTGAGACCTGGGAGGAAGCCCGGGGACGGGTGAGCAACCTGGATCTGTACCGGGTATTTGACGTGCCTTACATCAACCAGGTCTACATGTTCTACCGCTGCGACCTGGATAATGGCGAGTTTGGGGTCGGTCCAGAGAGCCTGGAGACGGTTCTTTGCGAGCAGCAGGATATTCCCTGGGACGAAATAGCGTTCCCGGTGGTTTACGAAACTCTCAAAGAGTACTTTGTCGACGCCGATACCGGACGATTTCCGATCAGGGTATCTGCTATCGAGCGCGGTTCCTGGCGCAAGTAATCTGCAGCGCTTCGCTATAACAGCGACCTGTTAATTTATCCCCCAACACCCTCAAAGGACTAGCGACAATGGCACTTCCAAAAATTGGCAACCTGGCACCGGCATTTTCCTTATTGGATCAGGACGGCAATACAGTCACGCTCAAGCAATTTAAAAACAAAAAGAATGTCGCGCTGTATTTTTACCCCAAAGCGATGACCCCGGGCTGCACGGTGCAGGCCTGCGGTATACGCGATAGTCAAAAGGCACTGGCCAAACTCGATACGGTGGTTTTGGGCGTGAGCCCTGATCCGGTCGCCCGATTGGGACGGTTTATCGAAAAGCAGAGCCTGAACTTCACGCTGCTGTCGGATGAGGATCACGCCATTACTGAAAAGTATGGCGCCTGGGGATTGAAAAAGTTTATGGGACGCGAATTTATGGGCGTACTGCGCTCAACTTTTATTATCGGTAAAGATGGGCGCCTGAAACATGTTATGGACAAGGTTAAAACCAAAACACATCACGAAGATGTGATGGCACTGATCAAAGATCTCGGGCTATAGGCTGCCTTCATGCTCAAATATTTATTTGATGATGTCCCCGCAGCAGGCCAGGTACGGGAGATTGTCCCCGGCGTGCTGTGGTTGCGTATGCCACTGCCTATGGCGCTGGACCACATTAACCTGTACCTGTTGGAAGACCACGATGGCTGGTGGATTGTCGATACAGGTATCGCCATAGGCACGACGCAGGAGTTGTGGGAACAGGTCTTTGCGGAGCATTTACAGGACAAACCTGTCAAAGCAGTGATATCCACACATTATCACCCGGACCACATCGGTATGGCCGGCTGGTTGTGCGAAAAATGGCGTGTGCCGTTTTATATGACCCAGGCAGAGTATCTCAGTGGCTTGTCGTTCAGCAGAATGCAGAAAAAGCACTACAACTGGACGTCTGAGCAGTTCATGCAGCGCTCCGGATATACTCCCGTGCAAATTGAAGCGGCGCAGGAACGTTTTGGCGGGTTTGGTCCGTATATTAAACCCATGCCTACCTCTTATAGAAAACTGGTAGATGGCGCTGCCCTGACCATCAATGGTAATCGTTGGCAGGTCGTTGTGGGCAATGGCCATTCACCAGAGCATGCCTGTCTGTACAGTGCTGCATTAAATATCCTTATTTCCGGTGATCAGGTTATTCCCAAAATCACGTCAAACGTCAGTGTGATGGGCGGAGAGCCTGAAGCAAACCCACTGAAGGATTGGTTTAACTCACATGAGAAGTTTCTGGAGTATTTACCGGCCGACGCACTGGTACTACCGGCGCATAATGCTCCTTTTTACGGTCTGCATGAGCGTCTGAGGTATTTGATTGAACACCATGAGGACCATTTGCTGGCATTAGAGCAGGCCTGTTTGGAGAATGCGCCCACAGCCATGGAGCTATTACCCGTCCTGTTCAAGCGGGAACTCGATGAGAATCACCTGGGGTTGGCTCTGGGGGAGTGTATTGCCCACCTGAATTACCTGCTACAGCGCGGTCAGGTCGAGCGCAAAGTGGATGGGCTGGGAAGGTATTGCTATCAGTCGATAGACGATACGCTGCCCAAGCGCTTGCGTAAGCACCATCATGTCGCTGAAGAACAAGCTCCAATTCAGGTCTAAATAGATAATTAACAATAGGTTAAGGCGTATTTTTAAAGCTTTACCTAAACTATATCTATACCGGCAACATGATTTTCGCTGCACCTCGAAAAAGTGTTTACACAGTGTCTACTTGGTCTAAACTATGACCTATTAGTTATTAGTAGCCACAAAGGATCAGAGCATGCCCGGTTGCCCCCATATTGACCTTACTTCTCCAGACACCTTCCACGGCGGACAACCCCGGGAGACCTATAAGTACCTCAGGGCGGAGCATCCGGTGTACTGGCATGAGGATCCAAAGCAGGGGCTTGGCTTTTGGGTGATCACGCGGCAGAAAGATCTGGATTTTGTGTCCAAGAACCCACTGCTGTTTTCTTCCAGAGAGCGCAGCTGCCTGCTGCATGAGCCGCCGGATGATCAGTTGGAATTAATGCGTACGCAATTGATCAATATGGATCCACCCCAGCACTTGAATTATCGGCGCTTGGTACGCAAGGCCTTTACCCCCAAGGTCGTGGACTCCTACGAGGAGCGTTTTCGCGCCGTGGCGAAAGATATCCTGGACCGGGCTACACCCGGTGGGCATTGTGAATTTGTAGAGGATATTGCTGCGGAACTGCCTCTCATTGCAATTTGTGAACTTATGGGCGTGCCGTCTGACAAGCGCCAACGTTTATTTGAATTGACCAATATTATGCTGGGTATGGACGACCCTGAGCTCACCACCTCAGTGGAGGACGGCACCAATGCCATGATCGAGATGTTCATGATCGCCATGGAAATTGCGGCTGCACACAAAGCCAATCCACAAAACGACATTGTTAATGTCCTGCTCACCGGCACCGTGGAAGAAGAAGCTTTGTCGGATGAGGATTTCTGCAATTTCTTCCTGCTTTTGATCGTTGCCGGTAATGAAACCACGCGCACGGTTACATCCCATGGTATGCGCCTGTTGATGGAACATCCGGAGCAATACGAGCAGTTAGCGCAGAATCCCGCGGGTATAGCAGATGCCGTGGAAGAGTTTCTGCGGTTCAACCCCGCAGTGATAGCATTTCGCCGCACCGCCATGAACGATACTGAAATCGGTGGCCAGCAAATCCGTAAGGGTGACAAGATTCAAATGTACTACGCTGCGGCCAGTGCGGATGAGGCAGTGTTCGCGGATCCCGATATTTTTGATATTACCCGTAACCAGCGTGAGGATGTGCGTAATGAGCATCGCGCTTTTGGCATCGGGCAACACTTTTGTATGGGGTCACACCTTGCGAGATTGGAATTAA
>JBALVO010000209.1:0-3419 GCA_036961445.1 Halioglobus sp. | reverse complement strand
GTGAAGGTCGGCAATACCGGTTTGGAGCAGTTTTCCCTGAACATTACCTTACGCGATGGTGCGCCAGGGTGAATTGGATTCGATCGCATAAGCGCAGTGCCAGCATAGTCGGCTTGACGCTGCTTGTTCCCGTTTTTCTGTACCTTAACGCGCTATTTGGCTTGCTAGGCATGCGTCATAACTACCAGTCAGAGATAGATGGCCTGGAGCCGCGCATTGCCAGGATGCAGGGATTGTTGCAGCACGAGCAACAACTGGGTGAGGCGGCCGCAAAAGTCGATAAGCAAGTTGTTAATCTGGTGTACGCCGCTACTGCCGACCGGGCCACCGTATCTGCCGCTCTGCAAACCGATGTGCGTCAAATACTCGTCGATGCTGGACTTTCTATTAGTAATAGCCAGGTCATGCCGGTGCGTGAAAAAGAGGCTTTTGATTATATTAGCGTGAAGCTGACTGTCACTGGAAGTCTCGCCAGTTTGGACGCGGCGCTGATCACCCTGGCTGGATACATGCCGTTGGTGCTGGTTGAGTCACTGGAAGTGTGGTCGGCTCGAGCAAGCAGGCGCAATAAGGTCAGTAAAGAGCAGACTATAAATGCGACGCTGCAACTGTTGTCTTTGAGGGCGGCTCAATGAAGTGGTTGAGTCTGACTTTGGGTCGTTATCAGGTGGCGGCAAACCCATTGCGATCCGAACGCGCGATAGAACTTGCAGTAGTGCTGCTGGTATTGGTTTTGTGTTTTCAGTTACTGTACAGTGGCGCTCAAATAGCACTGCTGGCTGCCCCAGAGGCGGTCGCACCTGCAGCAGACGCGTTAACAGTGCGCGAAATTCGCGCGCGTACAGCGGTGTCTGCAGCACAAAGTAACGAGATTCGATCCCGCCCATTGTTCTGGGAGGGCCGCCGTCCGTTTGAACAGCAAGTCGAGGTTGTTGCGGTTAAAAAGCCGCCGCCAGGCGAGGTTAAAAAGCTGGAAGGTGTCACGCTGCAGGGCGTCTTTGGCAGTGCCGATGCGACAGGCGTTATCGTGCGGGTGAAGACAAAAAGACGACGGATTCTGCTGGGCGAGGAAATAAACGGCTGGACTTTGCAATCGGTAGATGCAAATGAGGTTGTTTTTGTCGCTGGCCACAGAACCGCTAATTTGCAACTTTTGGCGGTCAATGAATTTACGGTAACGGACACAAATAGTGCCGATGCTGGTGGTAACGCTGCCGAGGCAGGCAAGAGCGAGCCGCAGGCGTCTCTACCCGAAGCAGAGGAGGAAGTCTTGTCTGTGGGTGGGTCCAGGCGAAGATGATGGCGCAGGATTTAATGGGCAGGTTAAGAATAAGATTAATGGGCTTATCAATGTTACGAAACTTGACGATTTGCGCGGTGCTGTTGCTGCTTGCCAGCTGCACCCCTGTTACCACTTCAAAAGAAGCTGCAGCGACCACTAACGCTGCTTCTGGACAAACTCCAGCCACAGCCACAGCCACAGCCACAGCCACAGCCACAGTACCGGTGCCTGAGCCTCTGGTGGACGCCTCTGCTGCGCTATCGGTCTCCGCTGTTGAGCTGGCTGCAGCGAACAGCGATAGTAGTGCGCGCCTGGCGCCGATTGTCTACAAAGGCAATGATCAGCAGGTTCGCATACCTTTAGCAGAAGAGCCCGTGCGCTTCGTCGGCGATGATGTCAGCCTGAACTTCGAGCAAGCGCCGCTGAGTGAAGTGATGCACGCCATAATGGGTGATATTTTACAGCTCGACTACATCGTTGATCACCCCATCAAGGGGCAGGTTACCCTGCGTACGCGTACTCCCATACCGCGGGATGAGCTTATGGGAGTGCTCGAATCACTGCTCATGGCAAATAATGCGTTGATGATCAGGGGCTCCGACGGGCGATATCTGGTAACCGGCTCCCAGCGCGGTAGTAAACTTTCCCCGGACGTATCCAGTAAGGACAATAGCGCGGCCGGGTATAGCACCATCATTGTGCCGTTGCAGTTTATCAGCGCCTCGAATATGGCTGAAATACTCAAGCCAGTGGCACAGGAGAAAGCCTTTGTTCGCGTCGATAATGCTCGCAATCTTTTAATGTTGGCGGGCACCAGGGAGCAGTTGGACGGCTGGCTGGATATGGTTGCCACCTTTGATGTGAATTTGCTGGCTGGTATGTCGGTTGGTCTGTTTCCGCTTGAAAACAGTGGGGTGGAAGAGGCAGCTTCAGCGTTAACGGCGTTACTTGACGGTGCAGGCGGAGATGGCCCGATATCGGACCTTGTTCGCATAGTGCCGGTAAAGCGGCTGAACAGTATTTTGGTTGTCACGCCCCGTAGCCGCTATCTTGATATCATGGGCACGTGGATCGAGCGCCTGGACAGCCGTCAGGACTCCAGGTTCGAGCGACGGCTTTATGTCTACCCGGTGCAGAATACGGCTGCCAGTCGGCTTGCCGAACTGCTCAATAGTATTTACGCAGATGATTTTGTCGGTGTTAGAGCCACGACGTCGGCAACGGGTGGCAACGGTCGCAGGAGTTCCGCAGGTGCCGGGCGCGGAGCCGGAGTGGCGCCGGGCATGTCGCGAGAAACGATTGGCGCGGGTTCTGGTGGCGCATCATTTGCCAGTGGTTCCTCGGCTGGGGGTGGAGGCGAAATCTCCGCAACCCGTATGATTGCTGAAATGGGTGGTGGCGCATCCTCATTGGAAGATGTGCGGGTGGTTGCCGATGATGACAATAATGCGCTGATGATTTATTCCAATGGCAAACAGTATGACTTGATAAAAACGGCCCTGGAGCAACTCGATGTCGTCGCTACCCAGGTCATTATCGAAGCCAGTATTCTGGAGGTGTCGCTCACCGATGAGTTGCGCTATGGCCTGGAATGGACTTTCAAAAACGGTATTGGTGATGATTATGACGGCAAGGGTATCCTGGCGAATGAGGGCGGCCCTGCCGCCGTTATTCCAGGCTTCTCTTATACGATTACCAACTCTATAGGTGATATCAGTGCCGTACTGAACGCACTGGCAGAAGAATCATTGATTAATGTGATTTCATCGCCATCGGTGATGGTACTGGATAATCATACCGCCTATATCCACGTGGGCGACCAGGTGCCGACCTTCGATCAGCAGACAGAGACAGACGGTGGCAGGATCACCCAGTCGGTTACCTACAAGGACACGGGTGTGAAGCTGGAAGTGACGCCCTCGGTGAATGCCGGTGGCCTGGTCACCATGGATGTGATCCAGTCAGTTACCGATGTTGGGCCGATTGATGCGGCCACCGGACAACGGGCGTTCCTGGAACGTGAAATCATGAGTCGCGTGGCGGTGCGCTCCAATCAGTCGGTTGTATTGGGCGGCTTAATACGTGAAAACGCCTCCGATGCTGAGTCGGGCATACCCATCCTGTACAAATTGCCGGT
>JBALVO010000022.1:0-39032 GCA_036961445.1 Halioglobus sp. | reverse complement strand
AGGATTCGAGCATAGTGTCAAAGCAAATACCGCGTAACACTATGCCGTGATTGGCAAGCACGCTGGCGTCGTATTTGAGGTTTTGCCCAACCTTGGCCCGCCCCTCGTCTTCCAATAACGGGCGCAATTGTTCCAGCACAGCCTTGCGATCCAGCTGCGCGGGGGCACCCAGATAGTCGTGGGCAAGGGGTACATACGCAGCTTTACCCTCCTCTACCGCAAAGGAAACACCGACAATATAGGCTTCCATATAATCCAGGCTGGTCGTTTCCGTATCAAACGCAAAGAGCTCAGCCGCGCGGAGTTGCTCCACCCAGGCATCAAGCTCCGCCTGTCCAGTGACAATGTCATAGAACACCTCGATAGCCTCTACCGGCTCAACCGGGCTGGCACTCCCCGCCGCCAACAAGTCCTCCAACCAGGAACGAAACTCCATTTTGGTGTACCAGCCTACCAAGGCCTCCAGGTCAGGCTCAGCGTTGTGTAATTGCTCGGGCGCAAGCGCCAAAGGCACGTCTGTTTTGATAGTTGCCAATGCGTAGGACATGTAGGCGTTGTCCTTTTCCGCCGCCAGCTTGGCACCCATGGTCTTGGCACCGCGAAAACCCAGTTCTGCCACCTTGTCCAGGTGAGCGTAGATCTCATCCACACCGCCCAACCCCTGCAACAGGGCTAATGCGGTCTTCTCCCCTACCCCGGGAACCCCGGGAATGTTATCTACCTTATCCCCCATCAACGCCAGAAAATCGATAATCAACTCTGGGCCTACACCAAATTTTGCCGCTACCCCCGCTTCATCCATCACCGTATCTGTCATGGTGTTTACCAGGGTCGTGTGTCGGCCAACCAGCTGCGCCATGTCCTTATCGCCGGTAGAAATAACCACATCCCTACCCTGCTCACCGGCGCGCAACGCCAATGTGCCGATAACGTCATCCGCCTCCACACCCGGTTCACAAATAAATGGCAGGCCCATGGCCTTGACGATCTCATGAATTGGTTCGATTTGTTCACGCAATTCATCCGGCATAGGAGGTCTATGCGCTTTGTACAGGGGATACATATCGTCCCTGAAAGTCTTGCCTTTGGCATCAAACACCACAGCAATTGGACTGTCTGGATAATCTTTACACAAGCGGCGCAACATGCTGATTACGCCTTTTACAGCGCCAGTGGCCTGGCCCTGGGAGTTAGTCAGCGGGGGCAGTGCGTGAAATGCGCGATAAACATAGGAAGAGCCATCTACCAGGACGATCGGAGCAGTTTTTGAGGGCATAGTATGCTTCTTGTCTGGACCAGGTTATACGGGGGCTATCATCACCGCGCAAGGGTCGGAAATTAAACCCTATCCACCGGCAAAATGCCATGCGCCCTACAACCCGCGTAGCGTTCGTTGGTAGAGACACTGGCAACACAGCGGGGCAATTGTTTGCCTCTTAAGATCTATAATAGAACTGACTTTTAATCTAACAAAAAGCAGCCTCGGTAACTAAGAGAAGTGCGCCTGGAAAAATGCTCTGCTATTTGCAAAAAACTTTTCCGTTATGCTATACATGCCTTTAAAAGATAGTAAGCGCATACTTATAATTCGAATTGAAAGAACAGATACCCTATCTTTCCCACCACACCCGCGCCGAACGATAGGTTACTTTCATCTTGGCCATATCCAGGGGGGCTTTGAAAAAGCCGTGGTAATCACCTCGCGGATTTATAAGTACCACATTAGAACTATGGTCAACCAGATAGTTTTCATCCTGTCCAGGTACCTTGCGAAACGGTGTATTAAGCGCGGTAGCGAAACGGTGTATATCCAAAAATTCACCAGTCACCCCGGTAAATTCAGCATTAAAGTAGGGCATGTAGGTAGCCAGTTGCTCTACCGTGTCCCGCGCCGGGTCTACGGTCACCATCACCACATCGGTATCTTCCACCTCCGTACCCTGCAATTGTCCGGTAAACTCATTTAAAAAAGACAAGGTAGTAGGACAAATGTCCGGACAAAATGTAAACCCGAAAAAAACCAGCGTCCATTTGCCCTCTAGCCGCGCTTTGTCAAATACCTCGCCATTATGATCAATTAACTGGAATTCGCCGATATTCCTCGGAGTATCATGAAGATAAAGACCATTTATTTTCATTTCTGTAGCCGTCATTACGCGTGGCGATTGTATTCGGTGCACAAAGCCGGCGACGATCACTGCCATAAATACCGCGATGGCCAGCACCGTTAGCTTTATGCCACGCGACTGACTGGTCGTAGCCTGGCGGTTTACCATGGTCATAGGGTACTCACCGGAAAAAGATAGTGATCCACCAACATCACCACGAACAGGGCCATCAGGTAGACAATTGAATACCTGAAGGTTTCCATAGGTGCATTGGGGTTTTTGCCACGCAGTAGCTCAATGGCCCAGTACAGGAAGCCGCCACCGAGCACTACAGCGCCCAGCAGATACAAAGGACCGCTCATGCGCGTGGCAAAAGGCAGCAGGGTGACCAGGAACATGATCAGCGTATACAGCAGGATATGCAGTTTGGTAAACGCTATTCCATGCGTTACTGGCAACATGGGGATATCGACTGCAGCATATTCATCACGCCGATGGATAGCCAGCGCCCAGAAGTGGGGTGGCGTCCAGACAAAAATAATCAACGCCAACAGCAGACCATGTCCATGTATCTCACCCGTCACTGCTGTCCAGCCAAGCAGGGGAGGGGCCGCACCAGCCAGGCCCCCGATAACAATATTTTGCGGCGTGGCGCGCTTCAGGAACATCGTATAAATAAACGCGTAGCCCACCAAAGAAGCCAGGGTCAGCCACGCGGTTAACGCGTTAACCCAGAGCAGTAAAATGGCCATACCCAGGCCGCCCATGATCAGCGCGAACAACGCAGCCTGGCGCGGTCCGAGACGCCCCTGGGCGATCGGTCTCTTATAAGTCCTGGCCATACGCTGGTCGATTCCTTGATCTACCAGATGATTGACCGCCGCCGCTGCGCCGGCACACATCGCTATTCCCAGATTACCCAGGATTAGCGCATTCAACGGTACCATTCCCGGCACCGCCATAAACATGCCTATGGCCGAGGTAAGAATCATCAGCAAGACAACATTGGGCTTGGTCAGCTCCTTATAGTCGCGCCAGGTTACTCGCTTTGTCACTACTGCCTCTGCCATAAACCCGTCACTCACTGGAGTTCTTGAGCAAGAACTTAAGATCAGCGATCACGTCTTTATAAGATGTTTCGCTGTTGTACGTCATCATAATCCAGCCAGCCGGATCTACCAGGTACCAGGTGGTAGGATCATCCAGATACTCAGCAAATAATTCACCCGTGACACCGGCTTCTACTGTAAGAACGTTAAGGCCGCGATGCTCATGCGCCAGGAAATCCTCAAAACCAGCTGGGGCAGGGCGCTGATCACTGAGCCCAGCCACCATCAATTGAGTATCTTGTTGCGCAGTTTCGCTGATATAAAAGCGACGCAAGCGATTAAATCCCTTGCCCAGCGCCACGCGGATTTGCCGGGTCAAATACAGGCTTTGTTCGCAGGGAGCACCGCAGCGCCCATTCAGCCCGGGTACCACCATTGCCCATTTAGGCTCCAGATCTGCGTATTTGAAATCAAGACCGCTGGCATCGAGCAACGCGCTGTCGTCCAGTTGACGAGGCGGCTGCACCAGAGTGCCCCGATTGGCCGTCCCCAGCATGCCCACTATATCCAGGTCACCACGAACCACGAAAAACCACAGCCAGGTGGCGACCAGAATTATAGTCACGGGGATGCCGGCTATCGATAGCAAGACCAGGCGATTTTTGCTGGTTTGGCTCATTTGTCCCATCTAGTCACGGTTTCCCAGTCTGGCCTGCAGCAAGGGCCACAGGTTGCTGCTTCGTAATAAGTAGAAAATAAATAATACCGCAGCCATGGCAAACCACTGCAGCGCGTAGCCATGATGCTTCTGTGGACTGACATTCACTATTTTCCAGTCCACCCGCAATGCCCCGGGGCTATCGGCATCGATACGAACTGAGTAGGGGTATACGTCACCCTCGGTATTTGGTGTCACCAGCGGCTGTAATTTGTCCATTTCTACTGCCTGTATTACCTTGGGCCAGGGCCCTTGCAGCTGTTGCTCTGCTAACAAATACGGCGTTCCAGGCGCGACATAGACATGACCGGTGACGCTGACCTGGCCTGGCACCGGAGGTACCTGCGGCAATTCCCGTCGGGATGCATCCCCGGCTACCCAGCCGCGATTCACCAACGCCACGCCGCCGTCGCCATCCAGTTGCAGAATGCTCAATACCTCGTAACCAAAGCGCCCGTTATACATCCTGTTATCCAACAAAAAATATTCATCGCGCAAAAACCTGCCGCTTAGCCGCGTCGGCGTATAGGCCAACGACTGCATTGGTATAGCAAGCAGATCAGACAACGGGGCAGGGCGTTGCGCCTGGCGCTGCTCGAAAGCGGCGGATAAAGCGGCCTTTTCGTCGGCTCGCTGCAGTTGCCAAAACCCCAGGCTCACCATCAATGGGATCAGCAACACGGTAAACACCGTGATGCGCCACTCCGGATCAAACCGAAAACCCACGCCTGAACGCCCCATACTATCCTGCCTCAACCCAAAGCATCAGTGCTGGTCTATAATGCGCCGTACTGCCAAAGGAGATACCCATTGTTAAAAACTGCGATTGTACTGTTGGTGCTGGCGCTACTCGCCAGCCTAGGGAGCGGATTCTACTTTCTAATGACTGACCAGGGCGATAAGAAAAAGCGGCGCACCCTGCACTCTCTGGGAGTGAGGCTGGCCATTGCCGCCAGCCTGATGGCCCTTATCTTCTATGGTGTGGCAACCGGTCAACTGGGCCACACCAACCCCTGGGACGCGGGGCCGAAGCAACAGCAATCCAAAGAGGCCGAAGCAACAGCAACACCCAAGTAGCGCTGTTACAGAATGTAGACGAACAGGAACAACATTACCCAAACCACATCTACAAAGTGCCAGTACCAACTGGATGCCTCAAAGCCAAAGTGATCATCGGCGGTAAATTGTCCGCCCACCATTGAACGCAGCAGCTGGATCAGTAACATGGTCATGCCCATAAGCACGTGAAAACCATGGAAGCCGGTCAACATAAAGAACGTAGAACCGTAAATCCCGGAATTCAGAGTCAGCCCAAACTGCTCATAAGCTTCGTAGTATTCCGCTGCCTGCAAGAACAGGAAGATAATGCCCAGTGCGACAGTAATACCCAGCCACAGGTTGAACTTCTTCTTGTTGCCATCGAGGATGCCCATATGGGCAACGTGGCAGGTAAAGCTGGAGGTCAGCAGGACCAGCGTGTTCCACATCGGCAGCCACTGCCACCAGTGATGCGCGTCAGCGAAGGACATACTGAGGTGGGCACTGGTAAACGAACCATTGTTGGCTATAGGCTGGGCCATAGCACCACCAACCGCTTCCTGGGGCGTTTGCATCATAGGCCAGTCGAACTGGAAACCCTCCCATAGCAGCCCATTCATGCGGCCGCCATCACCCTCACCGGCAAGCCATGGACCCGCCAGGTTGCGCACGTAGAACAAGGCGCCAAAGAAGGCAAAGAAGAACATGACCTCGGAAAATATAAACCAGAACATACCCAGCACATAAGATTTCTTCAGCTGAGCACTGTTCATACCCGCGATATTTTCTCTGATAGCCGTGCGAAACCAGGCAAACAGGGTAGCCACAAAGAAAAACATACCGAACAGAAATATCGACCAGGAACTAGTGGCAGCCTCCGGATCACCAAACGTCATATCGTTCATGATGCTGGCTGCGCCGTATATGCTCAGCATCAAGCCTATAGTGGCGCATAACGCCAGCTTGCTCTTCTCCGGCACGTAATACTTTTCGTACTCTGTGGAAGTCTCACTTGTCATATTTGTTTCTCCGTTTTAATAACGCCGGTTCCCCAACCGGCGCGTCAGCGAGCGGCTACTGCACCACTGGCCATATCTGTTACATCAAAAATCGTATAGGACAAAGTGATGGTCTTTATATCCCGGGGCAAGTCCTGGTCAACGATAAACTGCAGGGGCATCTCCGCCTCCGCCTTACCATCCAGTGGTTGCTGGTTAAAACAAAAACACTCTGTCTTATGAAAATATTGAGCCGCGCGAGCTGGCGAAACACTGGGTATCGCCTGAGCTATCATGGCCTGGGGCATCGGGTTGCGAGCATAAAACACGGTGTCATTAACAGCGCCAGGGTGCACCTTCATGGCGGTAGTGCTGGGGCCAAATTGCCACGGCATACCATCATTATTGGTGGCGACAAACTGTATTGTCACCAGTCGACTTTCGTCAATGGCTGCCGGTACGGCTGTATAGGCCTGACCACTGGTCTTGCCATTTATGCCCAGTGCATCACATAACACGTTGTATAGCGGCACCATCACCACAAAAACAAAAGCAAACATAGCCACCGCCACCACAACCAGTTTGGTTGCAGTATCAATGGCCGGATTGTCACTCAGTTTCAGCACTATCTATCCTTTGCGCCTGGTGGCTACTTAACCAGCGGCGGTGTTTCGAACGTGTGGTAGGGCGCCGGTGTGGGTATTGTCCACTCCAGGCCTTCAGCTCCATCCCACACTTTCTCATCACTGACCGGTGTGCCAGCCACGATGGTGGCTATCACGTTGTACAGGAACATAATCTGCGAGGCACCGTAAATGAATGCACCAATGCTCGACATCATATTGAAATCCGCGAACTGCAGCGAATAGTCCGGAATACGGCGGGGCATACCTGCCAAACCCACAAAGTGCTGCGGGAAGAAAGCCAGGTTAAAGCCGATAAAGGAAATCCAGAAGTGGGTCTTGCCCATGGTCTCGTTGTACATCCGGCCACACCACTTGGGTAACCAGTAGTAAATTGCCGCCGTCATACTGAATACGGCTCCGGCCACCATGACATAGTGAAAGTGGGCAACCACGAAATAACTATCGTGGTACTGGAAATCGGCCGGCGCAATGGACAACATCAGGCCAGTAAATCCACCAATAGTAAACAGCACCAAAAAGCCCAAAGAGAACAACATGGGCGTCTCAAAGCTTAACGAGCCACGCCACATGGTGGATATCCAGTTGAAGACTTTCACACCGGTAGGAACAGCAATCAACATGGTGGCATACATAAAGAACAACTCACCAGCCACCGGCATACCCACCGTGTACATATGGTGCGCCCACACGATAAACGACAAGAACGCGATGGACGCCGTGGCGTATACCATAGAGTCATAGCCGAACAGTGGCTTGCGCGAAAATGCAGGAATAATTTGTGAAACCACACCAAAAGCCGGCAGGATAATGATGTAAACCTCAGGGTGACCGAAGAACCAGAAAACGTGCTGGAACAATACCGGGTCACCGCCGCCAGCGGCGGAGAAGAAACTGGTGCCAAAGTGCACATCCATCAACATCATGGTGACTGCACCGGCCAGCACCGGCATCACCGCCACCAGCAGAAAAGCCGTAATCAGCCAGGTCCAGACAAATAGCGGCATTTTCATATAGGTCATGCCAGGTGCACGCATATTCATCACGGTGGCAATGATATTAATAGAGCCCATAATTGAAGACAGGCCGAGAACGTGAACTGAGAATATGAAGTAGGTAACCGATGGTGCGGCATAGGTGGTCGACAATGGCGCATAGAACGTCCACCCGGCCGCCGGGGCACCCCCCTCCATAAATAGTGTCGATGCCAACAACAGGAAGGTCGGTGGCAGTATCCAGAAACTCCAGTTATTCATCCGCGGCAGAGCCATATCTGGCGCGCCGATCATCATCGGTATCAGCCAGTTAGCCAGGCCAACAAACGAAGGCATAATAGCGCCAAACACCATAATCAACCCGTGCAGGGTTGTCATCTGGTTGAAGAAGGCAGGTTCTACCAATTGCATACCGGGCTGAAACAACTCGGCACGGATAATCATGGCAAAGAAGCCACCCAGTAGGAACATTGAGAAAGAAAACCACAGGTACATGGTTCCGATATCTTTGTGATTGGTGGTAAACAGCCACCGGCTGAAGCCCTTGGCAGGACCGTGGTGATGATCGCCCATCGTTAACTGCTCCAATTAGCCTTTTTTGTAGTTGTAAACATCAATAGGCTGAACCATGTCACCCATATTGTTACCAAATGCATTGCGCTGGTAGGTGATGACGGCCGCCATATCAACGTCGTTCATCTGACCACCAAAGGCCTGCATGGCCGTGCCAGGCACACCATTTATACCTATTGCAAGGTGACCATTGAGCTCACCCGTGGCAACGACGCTCTTGGCAATCGCATTACCGACGCCGCCTTCACCTGCAGCACCATGACAAGCGAGGCAGGAGCGGTCATAGACTGCCTTGCCGCGCTCCATCAACTCATCCATGGTAAACGTTTGGGCCATCAATTCCTTGATCTCGACAGCTTCTTGTTGCTTGCTCCCCAGCCATTGCCCGTATTCTTCCTTGCTCACCACATTTACTACGATGGGCATGAAGCCGTGGTCCTTGCCGCACAGCTCGGCACACTGCCCACGGTAAATACCTTCCTGGCTAGTCTTGGTCCAGGTTTCATTGATAAAACCCGGGATAGCGTCTCGCTTGACGGCCAGACCGGGTACCCACCAGGAATGGATCACATCGTTACCCGTGATTAAGAAGCGAACCTTGGTGTCCACCGGCAGCACCAATGGCTCATCCACTTCCAGCAGATAGTGTTCGCCCTTGGCCTCAGTGTTGTAAATTTCGCTCTGCGGGGTGCGCAAGTTACTGAAAAAAGTGACATTTTCGCCATCTTCATTCAAATATTCATACTTCCACTTCCACTGAAAACCGGTGACCAAAACGTCAATTTCGGCATTATCAGTGTCGTAAATACGCAACAATGTAGAGGTTGCGGGAAAAGCCATGGCAATCAATATAAAGAACGGTATCACTGTCCAGGCAATTTCCACCTTGGTGCTCTCATGGAACGTCGACGCCTTAAACCCCTTGGATTTACGATGGACGATGATTGAGTAGAACATCACACCAAAAACGCCGGCACCGATAACGGTGCAAATGATGAGAATGAGCATGTGCAAGTCGTAGATTTCCTTGCCCACATCGGTGCCACCAGGTGACATATTAACCTGGCTCGCATCACCACCTGCCGCCATAGCCACAGCGCTCAACAGCATCAGCACAGGCCCAAGCGCGAGCTTATACAGCCGCTTCGCTTCAAAACACATTCGCTGTGTCTCCCTATAATTAAAAATAATGTCCCCCTAGCTAACATTCACCATAGTGATAGCAGAACATCGCCCATTATCCGGGGATCCGCTATAAACTTCACGTCGACGCCTGTTAAGGACGGGTGAAGGGTGGTTGAGCTTGCCAGCTGACTTCGGTTTGCAGACACTGCAACAATTACTCGTGTCGGCAAAAGCGCGCGAATTATAGCGAAACTATCGCCCAAAGCCTACAAAGTTGCCGCTTTTGTAGGGGTTTGTCTGCGGTAATAAGCCGGCGTCAGCCCCAACCCACAAGGCCATGGCCCAATATATGGAAGATAATAAGACTCTGGACCACAAAATATGGGGCATCGCATGGCCGGCGATTCTGTCCAATATTTCGATTCCCTTACTGGGATTGGTCGATGCCGCCATCCTTGGGCACCTGGGTAGCACGCAATATCTTGGCGCAGTGGCTATCGGCAGTGCCTTACTATCGTTTTTATACTGGGGTTTCAGTTTTCTACGCATGGGCACTACCGGTCTGGTCGCGCGCGCCATGGGAGCAGGGGACCAGGATCAAGCCACACTGGTGCTGGCCCAGTCCGCCGTGCTGGCCGTAATACTGGCGATATTCATCATTCTGTTACACCCCTTTTGGCTGGGGGCGGGCTTTGCCATGATGTCGCCCCAGGCTGAGCTGCGCCCCCTGGCCGAAAGCTACGCCAGCATTCGAATATACAGCGCACCAGCAGTACTACTGACCTATACGATAATCGGCTGGTTCATCGGTCGTCAGAATACCCGTTGGCCTATGCTCATCGTGGTGGTAACCAATATTGTCAACATCGGCCTGGATTTCATACTCATAGTCGGCCTCGGTCTGCAAAGTGACGGTGCCGCCCTGGCCACCATCATCGCCGAGTACCTGGGTTGTGCAGTGGCCTTATTTGCAGTCTGGTATAACCTGCCGACAATTCCCAGGCGAGCGCTGCTGGCGCGCCTGGGGGTTGTAAGTGATTACCAACAATTGCTACGCAGCAACCGGGACCTGTTCCTGCGCACCGTCGCTTTATTATTCAGCTTCGCCTTCTTTACCGCCATGGGCGACAAATTAGGCAGTGACGTACTGGCGGCAAATGCGCTCATGTTGCAGCTGTTAATGCTGGCAGCCTACGGTATGGACGGCTTCGCTTTTGCTGCCGAGGGCCTGGCCGGGACCTGCCTGGGCGCCAGGGATCTGGAGGGGTTCTATACAGCTGTGCGCCGCTGTGCCTGGTGGTGTGCTGTCACGGCAGCTTGCATGAGCCTGTTGTTTTTGGTGCTGCACACCCCCTTGCTCTATTTTTTAACCAATATCAACGAAGTCCGCCAGCTTATGTCTCAGTACTACTTTTGGTTAATATTGTTACCGCTGATAGCAGCGCCAAGCTACCTGCTGGATGGCGTCTTTATCGGTAGTGCAGAAACCAGCTACATGATGACCACGATGCTATTCAGCGTGTTTTTTGTCTACTTGCCGGTCTGGTATGTCACCCGCGATTGGGGCAACCATGGCCTGTGGTTGGCCTTTACCCTGTTTAATGCCGCCCGCGGTGTAACCTTGTTCCGTTGCTACGCTCGCCTCAGCCGCAATGGCTCCTGGCTGCGCGCCTCGCCAAATGATGGTTCCTAATCAAATTAGCTAAATGGCGGGAATGTACTAGCCTGAGTAAACCCCCTTTACAGGATTTCCACGCCATTGGGTGGATCATGGTCTCATCGGGTATCAGGGAAACAATAGCCGCCGCCATCCGCAAGGAAGGGGAAACCAACCAACTGCGCCTGCGCCTGGAGGAACAGCTTCCACAGTTAAGTGACAAACTGGTGCTTCCCGACGACGCACCTTTGCCCGCCCTGATGTCCTTCATTACCGACTATGTAAAAAGTGTGCCAGGGTGTCTGCAACTGGTGACAGCCGTTAGCAAGCGGCAGGGTTTTTATGATTACGCCGCGCCATTTTTGCACATGGCAGAAGATTATTTTCTGCAACCCCCGGACGAACTGCCCGCAGACGAGGGCCTGGAAGCCTTGTTGGACGAGGCATTTCTAGCCCATCGTTTGCTGGAGGAAATCAACGACCATCATATAAGGCAGCTACAACGCCCCCTGTTACCAGTGGATATGACAGAAGCCAATATTATTGTCCATCACCTGCTGGGAGATGAATTCGCCACGCGTCTGGAGCAGTTGGTGCAATTCACGGCGTCTCAATTACTTCACAGGGAGTATGTGTGGGATGAAGTGCGGGCCATTCATGGTGCCACCGCTGCGGTGATAACCACCGAGAACCTGTCTGATTCTGCCCAGCAAATCCGCTTGCGCCTGGCATCCTGAACAAACCCTATTTATCTTTTTCGCCCGCGTTTATAAAGGTAATAGCCTCTGCCGGCGTCTCCACCCTGCGCGCCGCAGCACGGCTTACCCGGGTCGGGACCTCTTTTGACACTGTAGTCGCGATCGCCGCAGGATCAACCACCCCGGGCCCCGGCCGCTCTTCGCTAAAACCACAGGCCACACACTCGCGCTGGTCGGTATCCAGGTTCACCACGATCTTGTCCATCAACGCGCATCGAGGACACACGGCACCAGCGATAAAACGTCGGCGCATACTGCTGTCTTGCATTAGTTGCTCTCCCTAAGACTGCTGGCTATTGTAGCAGGCTATCCCGGCTACGGAGGTCCTCAGCCATGCAACACTATAATCCGATGAACATACGCAGTTTCCGCGGCAAGTCGCCGGCCACAGGCCAACGCGTACTCATAGACCCCAGCGCCGTGGTACTGGGGGAAGTGACCCTGGGCGACGATGTCTCTGTCTGGCCCCAGTCGGTCATTCGCGGAGACATGCACCACATAACCATCGGGGCCAGAACCAGCGTGCAGGACGGATGCGTATTGCACATTACCCATGCCGGCCCTTACAACACCGACGGCTGGCCCCTGCACATCGGCAGCGAAGTGACCATAGGCCACCAGGCCACGCTGCACGGCTGCACGATCGGCGATCGGGTACTGGTAGGTATGGGCGCAATAGTGATGGACGGAGCCACCGTGCAGAGCGACGTGGTCATAGCCGCCGGCGCTCTGGTCACCCCGGGCAAGTGTTTGCGCAGCGGTTATCTGTATGCCGGCAGCCCCGCCCGGGAAGTTCGCGCTCTAAGTGACACGGAAATGAATTACTTTACTTACAGTGCGACTAACTACGTCAAGTTAAAGGATCAACATATCGCTGAACTGGAGCGGCAGGGCACCTAGGCGGCTTCCATGGCAGCACGTAACTGATTGATTACCGCGCGCGTTTCCGGGCGCACTTTGCGCCAGATATAGAAAGACTGGGCGGCCTGCTCCACCAACATTCCCAGACCATCGGCCACCGCCCAGGCAGCGTGATGGGCAGACCAGCGCATGAACGGCGTCGGTGTGTTGCCGTAAACCATATCGTAGCAGCAGCTACGCTCGGTCAGTAATGAACTGGGCAGTGCGGGCATTTCCCCGGACAAGCCGGCACTGGTAGCGTTAATAATCAGGTCAAACTGACGCTGACCAATCAACTCGTAAGCACCGCCCTGAACCGGTGCTATATCTGCGAACTCTGCCGCCAACTGGATCGCATTCTCGGGCGTCCGGTTAACGATTAGCAACTCCTGCGGACGCTCCCGCAGCAGTGGCTCCAACACCCCGCGCGCCGCACCGCCGGCACCCAGTACCAGCACTCGCAGTCCCTGCACCACCCAACCGAGATTGGCAATCATATCTCGCACCAGGCCAATACCATCGGTGTTGTCTCCATCAATGCTGCCATCCATGGCGCGGGTCAGCGTATTCACCGCACCGGCTCGCATCGCCCGGTCAGTAAGGCGGTGCGCGTAATCGAATGCCTCACGCTTGAACGGGGCAGTAATATTCAGCCCCGCGCCGCCGCCGGCGAAAAAGCTGTCTGTCGCCGCTACAAAATTATCCAGCTCTACCCGCACCGCGCGATACAGTAGTTGCTGGTCGCACTGCTGGGCAAATATCCCATGAATAAGCGGAGACTTGCTCTGCTTGATAGGGTTGCCAAATACCGCGTACTTGTCTTTTTCGGTCATGAACTGCTATTCCACCTATGCTTCGGCTAACCAATCGCGATCTTGCAAGTAGTATTCGGTCAAATCGGCTTCGGGCGTGCCCGGCGGCGGACGATAGTCGTATTCCCAGCGGACCAGCGGCGGCAATGACATCAGTATCGCTTCAGTACGCCCATCAGACTGCAAACCAAATAAAGTACCGCGATCAAACACCAGGTTGAACTCTACATAACGGCCACGACGGTAGAGCTGGAACTGCCGCTCCCGCTCACCGTAAGACATATCTTTACGACGCTGCACAATGGGCAGGTATGCCGGTATATATGAATTGCCTACGGCCTGCATGAAGGCGAAGCTGGTATCAAAATTCCACTCGTTCAGGTCATCGAAAAACAGACCACCAACACCGCGAGGCTCCTTGCGATGCTTGAGCTGGAAGTACTCGTCACACCATTGCTTAAAGCGCGGGTAAACGTCCTCGCCAAAGGGTGCACAGGCATCTGCAGCGGTGCGATGCCAGCTGATACAATCGTCCACATTGCCATAATAGGGAGTCAGATCGTAGCCGCCGCCAAACCACCAAATCGGTTCCTCGCCCTCTTTTTCTGCAACAAACATTCGCACATTGGCATGGGACGTGGGGACATAGGGGTTGCGCGGGTGAATAACCAGTGACACACCCATGGCCTGATATCTGCGTCCGGCAAGTTCCGGCCTGGAAGCACTGGCGGAGGGGGGCAGGTTGGTACCTAGCACATGGGAAAAATTAACGCCGGCTTTCTCAAAGACCGCACCTTCGCTCAGCACCCGGCTGCGACCACCACCACCTTCCGGACGCTGCCATTCGTCAGTTATGAAACTACTGGAGCTATCCTCCGCTGCCAGGGCGGCGCATATATCGTCCTGTAGCTGAAGAAGGTAGGACTTAACCTGTTCGATCTGCATATCAAGCGTTCCTGCTGCGTTGGTCGCCGCAGCATTATACGCACGCTGTCACATTAACAATACAGGACTAGGCACGTATTATTTGACCACTGGCCAAATCACGAATACCCGTAGGGCGTCCTGTTCCACCAACCGCTCCTGGCAGCAGGTAGTCCAGGCGATCTTTAAAATAACGCCTGACTTGAAAGGACTCCACCGCCGCGCGGGCGCCCGATGGGTTGGCGGAGGTTGAAACCAATGGTCCACCCCAGGCAAGACACAGGGCTCGCACCACGGGGTGATCGCTCACCCGCAGGGCAACGGTATCGTGAGCGCCGCTTATCCAAGGTGGTACCTGGTTACGGTGAGGTAACAACCAGGTAGCCGGGCCCGGCCAGGAGCAGGCCAGCTTATTTTCCTGTTCCGGGCTCAAGTCCGCTAACAAGCCACCGAACTGACTCTGATCCGCAGCGACCAGAATCAGGCCTTTAGCAACAGGCCGATTCTTCAGCGCCAGTATTTTATTAACGGCAACCTCGTTATCAGGGTCACAGCTTAAGCCCCACACCGCCTCAGTTGGGCAAGCCACAACGCCGGAGCAAAGCAGGGCTTTAACCGCTGCCCTGAGCCGCAGCTGCGCGGGGGCACGAATGGCTGCCGATGAGTGGGAAGGGGCGAGCGACAAAATCAGCCTTGCAGGGAGTCCTGTAACGCCGCGTCCTTGGCATAAATTGCCTCGGCGTTGGCGCCACGCTCCGCATGTAATTGTTGCGCGAGGTCCGGATTAGCCACCGAAAGAATCTGAGCCGCCAGGTAGGCTGCATTCTTGGCGCCAGCTTTACCAATCGCAACGGTAGCCACCGGAATACCCGCTGGCATCTGCACCGTAGACAGCAGTGCGTCGAGCCCATCTAAAGAGGCATTGATAGGCACGCCTATCACCGGCTTAACCGTCGCGGCAGCAACCGCACCAGCAAGATGAGCTGCCATGCCCGCAGCGGCAATAAATACCCCGCAGCCGCGCTGCTCTGCATCCTGCACAAAGCTTTTGGTGACTTCAGGCGTGCGATGCGCTGAGGTAATGCGCGCCTCGAAGGGAATACCAAAAGAACGCAACACCTCAAAACTGGCCTCCATGACGGGCAGGTCTGAATCCGAACCCATTACAATGGCAACAAATGGCGTACTCATATCTTTTCTCCAACAAAATTAACGGTACGGGCTGTTTCCCTGCCAATGACTACTACGCGTCAAACACCTCGCGCCTCGTCAACCAAGGACCCACCAAAAAAGAGCGCGAAATTTAACCAAATCACGCCCGCTTGGCAAGCATGATGTGCACACTAACAACGAATATAACCACCTGCACCGCGCGCTACCAACCCGGCCAACTCCAGGGCCGACAAATCAGCCAACACCTGCGCTATCGACAAGCCGCTGCACTGCACCAGCTCATCAACAGTTGTACGCTCAAAGCCGACCAACGTCAGCACCTGATGTAAGGCTTTGGGAACGGAACAGGGCAGATTGTTCGCTTCCCGCGCAGGCACCAACATATCCTGCTGCACAGCATACAATGGTCCCAGCTCCTCCAGCACATCCTCCGCGCCCTGAACCAATTTGGCGCCGTCTCGCAGCAAGCGTAAACAGCCTTCTCCTCCCTTGTGTAAGATCGACCAGGGCAGGGCAAAGACCTCCCGGCCCTGCTCAAGTGCCGTTGTGGCCGTGATCAACGATCCGCTGGGCAATGCCGCCTCGACCACCAGTACACCGAGCGAGAGACCGCTGATAATGCGGTTACGCCGCGGGAAGTTTTGCCGCAGTGGCGGCATACCTGGCGGAAATTCCGTCACCAGGCAACCTGTTTGTTCGAGCTCCAGAGCCAGCTGGCGGTGTCGTCGGGGATAGATACAATCTATACCGGTGGCCATGACTGCCAGGGTTTTCGCGCCAACATCCAGCGCACCACGGTGCGCTGCACCATCAATACCTACCGCCAGACCGGAACAGATGTGCAGACCGGTGCCAGCCAGCTGTCCGCTTAGGGTCGCCGCAATTCGCAAGCCGGCGGGACTGGCCCGGCGGCTGCCCACGACTGCAAGCTGTGCATCTTGTAGTAATGACGCGTCACCACGCACATATAGCAGGGGAGGGGGGTCATGAATGGCCCGCAGCAACGGCGGATAACGCTCATCAGCGATAGACAGGGTTTGCGCGCCACAAGCAGCTGCGGCACGCTGAGCATCGGCAACATTCATACATCATCCTTGACGTTATGTCTGTTTGTGAGTGCGGGGTTGTGTCCCGCGCTATGCTGCTTCTGGCAACATAGCCGTTACTGCATCAGGGGTTTTTAACCTTGTCCCCAACCTTCAATGGGCCGCGTGCTTTGAGGATAATCACATAACTGGCCTTCTCAAACGCCTCAAACACCATGGCCAAGCCGGATCGCTTATCCGGTAGCCGCACGTTACTCTGAGCCAGCTTATCGAACACCAGCTCACCAGCGCGATAAACGGCCAATACCTGGCCAATCTCAAGACCGTCACGCTTTCCCTTGTTGATAACGACGATACTCATCTCACCAATCTGGGTAAGCCCGCCATCCGCCGCAATCATATAGCCGTCAACAATTTCGGCTTCTGGCGCTCGCGGATGATAAGCCGCATCGAGTATGCGCTCTTCCATGGGCAAAAGACGATCGCCGATGCGCACCTCTTCATTTATCGAGGTAACTTCCAGCTCGGTAATTTCATCCTTATTACTACTGAGCAGCTTGGAGCTGCCGATGTCCTGGGCCTGGTAACCCAATAGCTCACTGGTCAAGGGGTCTATATAGGTTTCACCGGCACGGTAAATACCATAGGCGCGCTCACCATCGGGAAAGAATCCGCGCCCGTAGATCAGGCTACCCGGTGCACTCAATAAATGACGCTCGTCTCCGGATACTATATAAGCGGAGTCGTTGAGATCTTGTGCATTCATTATGCGATGACGCAATAACCATGGACCAATCTGATCCAGTGGAATAATCGGAATCGCCAGATCCAGCTGTGACACGCGCATATTGGGGGTCAGTTTCACATCACGACCACGACGCATACGCAAACGGGGCTGGCCGTCTATCCACACCAGATACAGTTCGTCGCCTGGGTAGATCAGGTGCGGATTATCAATCTGGGGGTTAACATCCCATAGCTCTGGCCAGAGCCAGGGCTCTGTGAGGTACATACCGGAAATGCCCCAAAGCGTATCGCCCTTTTTGACGATATACGTTTCCGGCACGTCTTCGTTGAGTTCAACTGCCGCCTGCAGCCAACCACTAAACAATAGTGATATCAGCAACAAACAAACTGAGAATGACCTTATTTTCATTTTTTCATCCCTGCGTGGCCTTGTTATTGTCCGCCTATTCGATAACGATAATAGCAGCTACATCACAGCAAATTGATTCGGCACATTGCCGGTTTTTGCTGCAATGGTCCCCGTGATTTTCCCAAGGAGGTGAACAGCCAATGCACATGCAGCTAACCGTGTTTGCAGCGCTATGACGTCACCACCCCTGACACCCCTTCGTCACAGGTAGTATAATAGCTACAGTCTGCTGGCGCGAATTATCGCTGGCAAGCCCTAATGTTATTAATTCACGCAGGTCGTTTCTGCCTTCTTTGATGATTTATTGAGCAGTTTACTCCATGGCAGTACTCGAAATACTAGAATTTCCCGATCCTCGTTTGCGCACCACGGCCAAGCCCGTTGCGCAGGTCACCGGTGCTACGCGCACACTCATCGACAATATGTTGGAAACGATGTACGCAGCACCTGGTATTGGCCTGGCAGCCACACAGGTCAATGTTCACCAGCGTATACTGGTCATCGACGTATCGGAAGATCATGATAAGCCACAAGTATTCATCAACCCCGAGATAACTGTACTGGACCCGGAGCTTGGTGAATACGACGAGGGGTGCCTCTCTGTTCCGGGCTTTTATGAGACGGTAAACCGGCCCCAAAAAATCGAAGTTACCGCCCTGGACCGCGATGGATCTCCCTTCACTCGTGAGCTAAACGGCTTGTTGGCTATCTGCCTGCAACATGAAATTGATCACCTCAATGGCAAATTATTTGTCGATTATCTGTCATCCCTGAAGCGACAGCGTATCCGGAAAAAGCTCGAAAAAAGCCACCGGGAACAGGCCTGAGAGGACGTGACACACTCTTCCCTGAAGATTATTTTTGCGGGCACTCCTGATTTTTCGGCCTTACATTTAAAGGCGATAATCGATAGTAAGCACCAACTACTAGCCGTATATACGCAACCTGACAGGCCAGCAGGGCGAGGGAAAAAACTGCAGGCCAGCCCGGTCAAACGTCTGGCCCTGGAGCAGGGTATCCCCGTTTATCAACCACCGACCCTGCGCAGTGCACAGGCACAGCTATGCCTGCAAGAGTTGGGGGCAGACCTAATGGTTGTCGTTGCCTACGGCTTGATTCTGCCTCAGGCCGTGCTGGATACCCCCGCTCTGGGCTGTTTGAATGTGCACGCCTCTTTATTGCCTCGCTGGCGCGGCGCGGCGCCGATTCAGCGCGCCATAGAAGCGGGAGACCAACAGAGCGGCATCACTATCATGCAAATGGACGCGGGCCTGGACACCGGCGACATGCTGGCAACACAAACCTGTCCCATTTCTGCCACAACCACAGCAGCCAGCCTGCACGACAGCCTGGCTCTGTTGGGCACCCCTCTTTTACTGCAGGTATTGGACAATCTCTCAAGCTACCAACAGCAGCGCTGCAAACAGGATGACAGCCTGGCCACCTATGCCAATAAAATTCTCAAACCAGAGGCGGAAATCAACTGGCATCTCGGTGCACCATTACTGGCGCGGCAGATCCGCGCTTTTAATCCCTTCCCCATATGTTTTACAACATTGGCGGAGGAACGGGTGAAAATCTGGCAAGCCCAGATAGCCAGCACTATAGCAGCGCCCGAGGCGCCGGGCGTTATCCTGCGTGCTGATCACCAGGGCATTTTGGTGAATTGCGGCAGTGGGCAGCTGAGTATCACCAGCCTGCAACTGCCCGGCGGCAAGCCCCTTGCGGCGCAAGAAATGCTCAATTCGCGCCGGGACCAGTTTGCCCCGGGCCGTGTATTCAGCTCGCCTGCGCTGAGCACAGTTTGATGGCGCTCGATGTCAGGGCCGCAGCGGCCCGCGCTATTGGCGAAGTATTGGCGGGGAAGTCACTGAACCAGGTCCTACCGCCCATGCTAGCCAAAGTAAGCGAGCGCGATCGCGGCCTGCTACAGCAACTTTGTTACGGCACTTTACGGGTGGGTCCAAGACTACAGGCTCTGCTAACGCAGTTACTGGACAAGCCGCTGCGGGACAAGGACCGGGATGTCTATGGTCTATTGCTATGCGGGCTCTACCAACTGGACGGCATGCGTGTTCCGGACCACGCCGCTGTTGCCGCTACCGTGGGTGCCACGCGGGACCTCAAAAAACCCTGGGCCAAAGGCATGACTAACGCCGTGCTGCGTCGCTACTTGCGGGAGCGGGAACCACTCGGCGCAACGCTGGATGAGGCGGCGGCCGCCTGCCACCCCCCCTGGCTATTTTATCGGCTGCGCAAACAGTGGCCGGCATTGGCGGCCACGATAATACAGGCTAACAACCAGCAACCGCCGATGACTCTGCGCGTCAACAGCAGCCAGATATCCCGCGACGCCTATTTGGAAATTCTGGCAGCGCAGGGTATAGAGGCTTCTCCGGGAAAGATCAGCCCGCATGCGATTGTGTTATCGCAACCGCGAGACGTACTGGAGCTGCCCGGGTTTACCGCCGGACAGGTGAGTGTTCAGGACGAGGCAGCGCAAGTGGCCGGACTATTGCTAGCAGCGGGCCCGGGGGAGAGGATACTGGACGCCTGCGCAGCACCGGGCGGCAAAGCCTGTCACATTCTGGAACTGCAACCGCAATTGGCACAACTGGTCGCCATGGATATCGATGAGCAGCGCTTACAAAAGATTGCCGAAAATCTGCATCGGCTGTCGCTATCAGCAACACTGCTGCTAGCAGACGCCTCCGAGCCAGCGCCTTTACTGGAAGCGGTGAGCTTTGACCGAATTCTGGTGGATGCACCCTGTTCAGCCAGTGGCGTGATTCGCCGGCACCCCGATGTAAAGATGCTGCGCCGCGAAACCGATATCCCCGCACTGGCGGACCAGCAGCTACAGATTTTGCTCGGCCTGTGGCCACTACTCAAGCCTGGCGGGACTTTGTTGTATGCCACATGTTCGGTGCTGGATGAGGAAAATAGCCAGGTTATACAGCGCTTCCTGACAGCACAGGGGGCCGGTGCAGAGCTCTGTCTCCCCGAGGTCACCTGGGGAGAGCCCGTGGCCTGCGGGCGCCAGTTATTACCGACTCCGGAAGGTCCCGATGGCCTGTTCTATGCCCTGTTAAGAAAAACCGGATAATAGTTGTGCATAATTACGCGCCACCGGTACTTACATTCGATGGGCAGTTTCTTTAAGGTACACAAGTACTTAGGGCCCACCAATACTATTTGAGCTCCACCAGCCATGAAGATAATTATTCTAGGGGCAGGGCAGGTCGGCGGCACTCTCGCCGAGCATCTGGCCAACGAGCAAAATGACATTACGGTCGTCGATACCGATGGTGAGAAGCTCCGCGCTCTGCAGGACCGCCTGGATATTGGCACTGTAGCCGGTGGTGCCTCCCACCCCAACATCCTGTATAAGGCCGGCGCAGAAGACGCCGACATGCTCATCGCCGTCACCAACAGTGATGAAATCAATATGATGGCCTGCCAGGTCGCGCACACGCTGTTCAACACCCCAACCAAGATATCCAGGGTGCGGTCCCCCAACTATCTGGCGTATCAGCAACAGTTGTTCTCTCGCGACCATATCCCGGTTGATGTAATCATTGGCCCTGAACAACTCGTTACACAAAACATCGAACGCCTGATCGCCAACCCGGGTGCACTGCAGGTGCTGGATTTTGCCGGAGGTCGCGCGCAACTGGTGGCGGTAAAGGCTTATCACGGTGGTCTCATTGTGGGGCAACAATTACAGGAAATACGCAAGCACATGCCCAAAATTGATACTCGGGTGGCGGCGATTTTCCGGCAGGACCGACCGATAATCCCGGAAGGTGAGACCGTCGTCGAAGCCGGCGACGAAGTGTTCTTCATTGCCGCCAAGCAGAACATCCGGGCGGTAATGTCAGAATTACGTAAGGTCGACAAGCCTTACAAGCGGGTAATGATTGCCGGTGGTGGCAATATCGGTGCAACACTGGCATTGAATATCGAAAACAAGTATCAGGTAAAGGTCATTGAGCAGTCTTACACTCGCTGTCGGGTGCTCTCAGAGCGGCTGAAACACTCCATAGTACTAAACGGCAGCGCCTCGGAACCACAGTTGCTAACCTCTGAGAATATCGAAGCTACTGACGTGTTTTGTGCCCTTACCAATAACGACGAATCCAATATTATGATGTCTATGCTGGCCAAACGGATGGGGGCCAAAAAGGTAATCACCCTGATCGCCAACCCGGCCTATGCCGACCTGGTAGGAGATGAGATTGATATCGCCATTTCACCGCAGCAGATCACCATTGGCAGCTTGCTGACTCATGTCAGGAAGGGCGATATCAGCAATGTGCATTCCTTGCGACGCGGCGCGGCGGAGGCGATCGAAGTTACCGCCCACGGTGACGCCTACTCGTCCAAAGTCGTTGGTCGGCGACTGGACGAAGTCAGCCTGCCCGATGGTGTCACCATTGGCGCCATAGTGCGCGGCGAGGAAGTACTTATCGCCCACAGCCATATCGTGGTGGAGACCGACGACCACGTTATTCTCTTTCTGGTGGATCGCAAAAAAATTGCTGCCGTAGAGAAACTATTCGCCGTAGGCTTCGGGTTCTTCTCTTAGGCAGCCCTTATGCATATAAGCGTCTCCCTAAGAATCCTCGGCATCCTGTTAATGATATTTAGCAGCGCCATGCTAGCGCCATTAGTGATGGCCTTGTTGGCGGATGACCACACCATTACCGGTTTTCTGGCAGCGCTGTCTATCACTTTCCTGTCCGGCCTGATCCTGTGGTTCCCCGTGAGAAACGCCCAACATGACCTGCGTATACGCGATGGCTTTCTCATTACGTCACTATTCTGGACAGTACTGGGCCTGTTCGGGGCACTGCCTTTTGCCCTCACCGATACCCTGGACTTGACCCCTACCGAGGCGGTTTTTGAGTCCATCTCCGGCTTGACCACCACCGGAGCCACGGTAATCGTGGGGCTGGATGACCTACCTCATTCCATTCTTCTGTATCGTCAGTTACTGCAGTGGCTTGGCGGCATTGGCATCATTGTGGTGGCAGTGGCCGTACTGCCAATGCTGGGTATCGGTGGTATGCAGTTATATAAAGCAGAGACCCCGGGCCCCTCCAAGGACAGTAAGCTAACTCCCCGGATCACCGAAACGGCCAAGGCATTGGCGTCGGTTTACATAGCGCTAACGCTGGCCTGCGCTGGGGCCTACTATGCGGTGGGCATGTCCGGCTTTGATGCCATTTCCCACGCATTTTCTACCGTCGCTATTGGTGGGTTCTCCACCCACGATGCCAGCATGGGTTACTTCGAAAATGACAGTGTCCTGCTGGTATGCAGTATTTTCATGTGTATTTCAGCAATCAATTTTGGCTTACATTACATCGCTTGGCACCGTCGCACCGCCCTTGTCTACCGCAAAGACTCTGAAACCCGGTTTTTCCTCAGCGTGCTGGGCATCTGTATCACGATTACCTGCGCCTACCTGGTCATCACCAAAACACTGGCGCCCGAAGAGAGCATTATCCACGGTATTTTTCAGGCGATTTCTATTACCACAACCACCGGTTTTGCCACACAGGATTTTGCTACCTGGCCCACATTCCTGCCGATTATGCTGCTAATGTTTTCTTTTATGGGGGGCTGTGTTGGGTCTACCGGCGGTGGCATGAAAGCCATGCGCCTGATGCTGATTTACAAGCAGGGTATCCGGGAAATGAAGCAATTGGTGCACCCCAACGCGATCATCCCATTGAAGGTCGGCAAAACGCGGGTGGAGGCTAGCGTAGTCAGCGCGGTCTGGAGTTTTTTCGCAGTCTACACCACATCATTTATTATAATAATGCTGCTGTTGATGGCCACTGGCCTGGACTTCACCACCGCATTTTCCGCGGTGGCCGCATCCCTGAATAACCTCGGCCCTGGCTTGGGAGATGTAGCCGCGAACTACGGTTCGATCAGCGAAGTCGCCAAGGGATTACTGTGCTTCACCATGTTGCTGGGTCGACTGGAAGTGTTCACCTTACTGGTACTCTTTACGCCCATGTTCTGGCGCATATAAACAGGGCTGTTATTTGCCTATCCCTCGATGCTTACGAATCATCTGGTAGGCGGCCTGAATTTCCTGTGAGCGCTCAGTAGCCAGCTTTATCATATCCTCTGGCACCCCCTTGGCGATCAGCTTATCCGGGTGATGTTCACTCATGAGTTTACGGTAAGCCCGCTTTAAGTCTTTGTCGTTAACATCGCTGGTAATGCCCATGGCCGCATAGGCGTCATCGAGACTGGTGCCCGGTTGTGCCGCAAAACCTTCCCGCCCATGGAAATGCTCCTGGGCCTGGGCCATGCGCAGTAGCTGTGCCAGTTGTGCCGCACCTAAACCCATCAAGCTGGCAATACGCGCCAGGGCCGCTTGTTCGGCGGGCTCTATTTTCTGGTCCGCCAGCGCCACAGAGATCAGGAACAAAAGAATGGTTTGTTGCAACTGCCGCTGTGGGCCGCAGGTTTGCAGGAAGGCGGTTACGGCCGGTTCAACGGCGAAATCGCCCGCCGAGCCCTGGCGAAATAATTCAATAGCCCGCTGTCGCTGCTCTGCACTCAGGCCCATCTGGTTGAAGATCTGCTCAGTGTGCTCTATCTCTCGCTTGGAGACCTGACCGTCAGCTTTAGCTATATACCCCGATAGCAGGAACGTCGTTTCAAAAAAGCTGACCTTTATCCGCTCGATATTCTCGGGGGAACCAAACTGCAGGGTACGTGCCAGCCCCTTGTCGAAGGCGTGTCCTATAAACAAGCCAATCACCAGGCCAAAAATGTTGCCGACAAACAGGCCAATAAGGCCGCAAATTATCTTTCCGTAAATCATCTGTTTCCTTTGTATTGTGTTGGCGCACAGCCGCAGCGCCAGGTAACCGTAGGACTCAACCCTGTCCCGCACTGCTTTAGCGTGTCTGGGAGAAGTTCACTTTCAGGGAAAGCGCGTATTATGCCGCCTAAAGAGCCTGTATAATAGCCGGCTTTTTGCAGCGACAGCACAGGCATCCCGGTGGCACAGACACAAACTAAAATTCTCACTTTTCAAGAGCTTATATTAAAACTACAACAGTTTTGGGCGGATCAGGGCTGCGTGGTCTTGCAACCCCTTGATATGGAAGTAGGCGCGGGGACGTTCCATCCCGCCACGTTTCTGCGCGCAATAGGACCGGAGAATTGGAACGCTGCTTATGTGCAGCCCTGTCGCAGACCTACTGATGGTCGATATGGAGAAAACCCAAATCGCCTGCAGCATTATTACCAGTTCCAGGTGGCGATGAAACCGTCGCCGGAAAACTTTCAGGAACTCTACCTGGAGTCGCTGGCCGCACTGGGTGTCGATTCAAAGATCCACGACATACGCTTTGTAGAAGATAATTGGGAGTCCCCCACCCTGGGCGCCTGGGGCCTGGGCTGGGAGGTCTGGCTCAACGGCATGGAAGTAACCCAGTTCACCTATTTCCAACAAGCCGGTGGGTTGGAGTGCTACCCCGTCACCGGAGAGATCACCTACGGTATTGAACGTATCGCCATGTATTTGCAGAACGCCGACAGTATTTACGATCTGGTGTGGGCTGACGGCCCGGCGGGCAAGGTCACTTACGGGGATGTCTTCCACCAAAATGAGGTAGAGATGTCCCGTTACAATTTCGAGCAAGCTGACGTGGAGTATTTGTTCGGCTTTTTCGATCACAACGAAAAGGAGGCCCTGCGGTTGGTAGAACAAAACCTGCCACTGCCCGCCTACGAAATGGTAATGAAGGCCTCCCATACCTTCAATTTGCTGGATGCCCGTCATGCGATCTCGGTCACCGAACGCCAGCGGTTCATTCTTCGGGTACGCACCCTTGCCAGGGCCGTCGCCCAGGCTTATCTCAACACCCGGGCAGAACTGGGCTTTCCCATGGCCACCGATACAATGCGCCAGGAAGCATTGGCTCGACTGCAAGCGGAGGCGAGCTAGACCATGAAAACAGAAACTTTGCTGGTAGAACTGGGTACTGAAGAATTGCCCCCCAAAGCGCTGAAGTCGTTAGGCCTGGCGTTTCGCGATGGTATTGTCCAGGGCCTGCAACAACGCGAGCTGCCACATGGACAGGTGCAGTGGTTCGCGACACCGCGTCGCCTGGCCGTACTGATTTCGAATGTCGCACTGCAAGCGCCGGACAAGGACATCGAGGTTTTGGGTCCTCCGGTGAATCGCGCCCGGGATGAATCCGGGAACTGGACTCCCGCTGCCATCGGCTTTGCCACCAAGCAGGGTGTACCTCCCGAACAACTACAAGCCATTGATACACCCAAGGGAGCGCGCCTGGGGCTGCGCAGCACGGTTAACGGGGTTACCGCCAAAGCGTGTCTACATGACATTATCCAAAGTACCGTGCATAACCTGCCCATCCCCAAACGCATGCGTTGGGGCGCCAGCCGCGAGGAATTCGTGCGGCCGGTACATTGGCTGGTAGCCATGCTGGGAATAGACTGTGACCACGGCGAAATTCTGGGACTGCCTGCTGGCAATACCACACGGGGCCACAGATTTCACAGCAGCGGCACCATTACACTGGCGCGACCCGAGGATTACGTTACTGCACTGGCCGATGCCAAAGTAGTCGCCAGTTTCGAGCTCCGCCAACAAATGATTCGCGACCAGGTGGAAGTTGAAGCCAGCGCCATTAACGCCACCGCCATAATAGACCAGGACCTGCTCGATGAAGTAACTGGCCTGGTGGAGTGGCCGGTCGCACTGACTGGCACCTTTGAGCAGCGCTTTTTGCAGGTGCCCGCAGAAGCGTTGATATCGTCCATGAAGGAGCACCAGAAGTACTTTCACCTGGTAGACGCCCAGGGCGCACTGAAACCCAATTTCATCACCATTGCCAATATTGAGAGCACGGATCCAATACAGGTCATCGCCGGCAACGAGCGAGTCATTCGACCGCGCCTTGCAGATGCGGCCTTTTTCTTTGATACCGATAAAAAGACACCTCTGGCTGATCGGGTAGCCAAACTGGACAGCATTGTGTTCCAGCAGAAGCTGGGCACTTTGTTGGATAAAACCCAGCGGGTGGTCAAGGCGTGTGGCGCCCTGGCCGCCCAAATAGGCGCATCTGTAACCCTGGCAGAGCGGGCCGCATTGTTGAGCAAGACAGATCTGGCTACGGATATGGTGTTGGAGTTCTCCGACATGCAGGGCATCGCCGGCTCTTATTATGCATTGCACGATGGTGAGAACGCCGAGGTTGCCTCGGCCCTGGCCCAACAGTATTGGCCAAAGTTCGCCGGTGACCGTTTACCCGAAACCATGACGGCCTGCATTCTCGGCCTGGCAGATCGTCTCGATACCCTGGTGGGAATATTTGGTATCGGCCAACCGCCTACCGGATCCAAAGACCCCTTCGCATTACGCCGGGCTTCGCTGGCTGCATTACGCATCGTGGTGGAAAAAAACCTGGACCTGGACTTGCGGGAATGCCTGCAGTCAGCTGCTGACCAGTATCCGGAAAACGTGATCGCCCCGGGCACTGTTGAGCAGGTACTCCAATACATGACAGAGCGCTTCCGCGCCTGGTACGAAGAAGAAAATATCCCGGTAGAAGTGTTCAAGGCGGTCAGTGCCAAAAACCTCAGCCGGCCCCTGGATATTCACCGTCGAGTGCATGCTGTGCACGCCTTCACCCAGCTGCCTGAAGCAGCAGCTCTGGCGGCGGCTAACAAGCGAGTATCCAATATCCTGGGCAAGCTTGACGCCGACCATAAGTACGGAAAAGTAAGCGCCAACTTACTTGAGGAGCCAGCAGAGAAAGAGCTGGCAATGCAGCTTGAAGTTCTTGGCAGGTCTAGTCGCCAGCTTTTGGAACAGGGCCAGTACAGCCCCGCGCTGGCTTGTCTGGCGGGCCTTAGAGAGCCTATTGATGCCTTCTTCGACACCGTTATGGTCAATGCGGAAAACCGCGCCTTGCGCGATAACCGGTTGAACCTGTTAAGGGATTTGCATCTCCTTTTTCTGGAAGTTGCCGACATATCGCAACTGGTTGTAAACAAATAGCCTATGGCACTGCTCATCCTGGATCGCGATGGTGTTATCAACCACGACTCAGACGACTATATCCGCTGCGCAGCAGACTGGACGCCTATTCCTGGGAGTATAGAGGCTATTGCCAAGCTGTCTCTGGCAGGCTTTAAGGTCGCGATAGCAACCAACCAATCTGGCCTCAGCCGCGGGTATTTCACCCTGGATGACCTGGAGGAGATTCACGCTCTCCTGTGCCGGCAAGTAGAAAACTGTGGCGGGCAGGTAGACGGTATCTTTTACTGCCCCCACCTTCCCGACGAAGGCTGTGGATGTCGCAAACCCGCCACAGGCCTTTTGCAGGCCATTGAAAGCGAATTTGGGGAATCGGCGAGAGACGCCTTTTTCATCGGCGACAGCCTGAAAGACCTGCAAGCCGCACAGGCATTTGGCTGCAAACCGGTTTTGGTAGCAACCGGTAAGGGCGCATCTACGTTAAAGAGCCTGGAGTCCGGGGCCAGCGACCTGATAAGTCCCGAGGAAATTCCGGTGTATCGCGATCTTGCAGAGGCGGCACACGCCATTCTACATTGCTGAGCAGTAACTGAGGCTTATGTCCGCTAGCGACCCCGGGCATGCACGAAAACACGATATACCCGCGCTCTGGTATTTCACAAATCCCCTCTAACCCGACGTATTGATTTAAACTGTGGGGCATCCGGAGGGAAATATGAAGCTCACGACTGACGTCTTAACAACAGAAATGCTGCTAATCCTCGGCATTGCCCTGGCTGCTGTCATCTTACTCGCACTGGTAGTTAGTATCTGGCGCGGACTTGGCGCGCACCGGGCTCTGGCTGCCAGTCGGGCAAGCCTGCTGGAACGCGAAGCGGAAGTGCACACTCTGGTGGCCACGAATCAGCAATTGGTGCTGGAATCCCACGACAAGGACCTGAAATTGGGTGCAATGGGTTCCGAGACCGAGAATTTGAGGCTGCGCTTACAAGAGCGAGTAGACCAACTAGACAAACTCACTGGCGAACACGACACCCTGAAGAGCGAACACTCCCAGCTGCGTGACGACCTGAGTCGCGCGCGCGCTGACACTCGTGGCCAGAGCGTGGCACTGGAGCAAGCGCAGTTACAAATTAAGGAAAGGCTCGCCGAATATAGCTCTTTGAAATCCGACCTGGCAGCATTGAACAATCAACATAACGTGTTGCTCAACGAACATACGGAATTACAAACACAACAGCGCGAGCGGGCAGACCGCCACGCCGAACAAATAGAGCTTCTAAATGAGACCCGGGAAAACCTGAAAAAAGAGTTCGAGAATCTGGCGAACAAAATCTTTGAGGACAAGGGGAAAAGTTTCACCACCACCAGTAAGGACTCGCTGGAGGCCATGCTTAAACCATTCCGCGAGCAAATCAGCGGATTCCAAAGCCGGATTAATGAGGTACATTCTGAATCAATTAAAGGCCACACTGCCCTGGAAAAAGAGATCCAGAAAGTGCTGGATGTCGGGCTGGAAATGAACAGCCAGGCCAGCAACCTCACCGTCGCCTTGAAAGGCGATAAAAAAACCACGGGAAACTGGGGAGAAGCCCAGCTGGAGCGCACCCTTGAGCTGGCGGGTTTACAACCGGGTGATCACTACGAATCCCAGGCCACATTCCGCGACGATAATGGCAAGCGCAGGCTACCGGACTTTATTATCAAGCTACCCGATAGCAAAAATCTGGTCATCGACAGCAAAGTATCCCTGGTGGACTACGACCGCGCGATCGCCGCTGATTCCGATGAGGCGCGCACCGAGGCGCTCAACGCGCATGCGCAAGCGGTACGTAATCACATCGACGACCTGGCCTCCAAAGACTATTCCAATTTACCCGGTATAGGCAGCCCGGACTTTGTGTTGATGTTCATGCCCATAGAACCTGCCTACATCGAGGCCATGAAACATAACAAGGGTTTGTTTAACTACGGCTACACAAAGGGGGTGGTTATGGTTTCACACACAACGCTAATGCCCATTCTACGTACCGTGGCAAATTTGTGGATGGTTGAGCAGAGCAATAAAGAAGCCAAGGAGATTAGCAGCAGGGCAGGGGAGATCTATAACCAGGTCTGCCTGGTGGCAGAACGGCTGCACAAATTGGGGAACACTTTAAAGGCCGCCAACAATCACTACAACGATACGGTCAAGGGCCTGGCCGGCAAACAAGGGCTGCACGGCAAGGTAGAGCGCTTTGCACAACTATCGACCAAGGCGAACAAAGAAATGGTTGCCCTGGAGTCCATTCATGACGACATTGAAGCTGACCGGCTGGAATCAATTGGCAATCCCAACCAGAACACTGCTACCTCCGATACGATCGGGTCAAGTGAGGTGATACCGTCGAACATCAAACCCATAAAGGCGGAAACCTGACAAAACGGTTGCTTAAACGTCCAGATTAGCCACCGACAACGCATTTTTCTCGATGAACTCACGCCGGGGTTCTACGTGGTCACCCATTAATGTGGTAAAGATCTGATCCGCACCAATGGCATCCTCAATGGTCACTTGTAGCATACGACGAACTTCAGGGTCCATTGTGGTCTCCCACAATTGTTCCGGGTTCATTTCACCCAAGCCCTTGTAGCGCTGGATACTGTAGCCACGCCTGGCCTCACTCATAAGCCAACCCAGGCCATCTGCGAAACTGCGTGTTTGCAGAACTTTTTCTCCTCTTTTGAAGTACCCGTCCTCTTCAATCAGGCTGTTGAGGGTTGCACCCAGAGCTATCAGACTGCGATATTCACCGGACGAGAAAAACTCATGGTGATACTCAGCTTCAGAGTCCACACCATGGGCCAGGAGCTTCACTACCGGAAAGTAATGCTGTCGCTCCAGGTCCTTGCGTACGACCACCTCATATATGCTGCCTTTAGCCGCAACGGTTTGTAAGCGCTCACTTAGCTGTGTGGCGAAGGCCGCTACCAGGGCTTCATCCTGCATCTGCTCCAGGGAAAGTGACGCACCGTAAACCATCTGCCACAGGACTTCCGGCGAATACAAACGGCTCAAGCGATCTATGGTTGCGGCGACCGCCCGGTAACGTGTCACCAGAGTTTCCAAGCCCTCACCGGCAATAGGGGGGGCATCAGGATTGACGACGATCGCCGCATTTTCCAGGGCTGATTGCGTCAAATACTGGTTTAGCGCATCGTCGTCTTTCAAATACTGGTGCTGCTTACCCTTGGCAATCTTGTACAAGGGTGGCTGGGCAATAAAGATGTGTCCGCGCTCAATAAGCTCTCGCATCTGACGGAAGAAGAACGTCAGCAGCAAGGTTCGAATATGAGAACCATCCACGTCGGCATCAGTCATTATTATGATGCTGTGGTAGCGCAGCTTATCGGCATTAAACTCATCCTTGCCGATACCACAGCCCAGGGCAGTAACAATCGTGCCAACTTCAGCGGAGCCCAGCATTTTGTCGAAACGTGCTTTCTCCACATTGAGGATTTTACCCTTAAGAGGCAATATCGCCTGATACTTCCGGTTGCGGCCCTGCTTGGCTGAACCACCGGCAGAGTCGCCCTCCACAAGATATATCTCAGACAGAGCAGGATCTTTCTCCTGACAGTCCGCCAGCTTACCCGGTAAGCCGGCAATATCCAGCGCGCCCTTGCGGCGGGTCATTTCTCTGGCCTTACGCGCCGCTTCCCGCGCTCGGGCTGCGTCTAGCATTTTACCGACAATTGACCGCGCTTCGCCGGGGTTTTCCATCAAATAGTCACTGAATTGAGCATTCATAGTCTGCTCGACCGCGGTTTTCACCTCAGATGACACCAGCTTGTCTTTCGTTTGGGAAGAAAACTTGGGGTCCGGCACCTTTACCGAGATAATCGCAGTCAGGCCCTCACGGGCATCATCACCAGTGGTATTCACCTTGGCATTCTTGGCCATGCTTTCTTTGTCTATATAGGCGTTCAAACTGCGGGTCAGAGCGGACCGGAACCCAGCCAGGTGCGTTCCACCATCACCTTGCGGGATATTATTGGTGTAACAGAAGATGTTTTCCTGGAATGAGTCGTTCCACTGCATGGCCACCTCCACGCCAATACCGTCCTCAGTATCAAACTGGAAGTGAAACGGCTTGTTTACCGTCGTTTTGTTTAAATTCAAATAATTAACAAAGGCTTTCAGGCCGCCCTCGTACTGGTATGTCTCTTCTTTTGCGCTGCGCTCATCTTTAAGGACAATACAAACCCCCGAGTTCAGGAACGCCAGTTCCCGCAGGCGCTTTGCCAACTGCTCAAAGTGAAACACTATATTGGTAAAGGTAGCAGGGGAGGGCCGGAACCGAACAGCGGTACCGGTCGATTCCGTCGTCCCGATCTCTGCCAGTGGCGCATCCGGCACACCATGACGGTATACCTGCTCATACATCTTACCTTCACGCCGAATAGTCAGGGTCAGCTCTTCTGACAGGGCATTTACCACTGAAACTCCCACACCATGCAGCCCACCTGAAACTTTGTAGGTGTTGTCGTCGAATTTTCCGCCCGCGTGCAACACAGTCATGATGACCTCCGCTGCGGAAACGCCCTCTTCGTGCATTTCTGTGGGAATACCGCGACCATCGTCCCATACCGACACCGACTCATCGGGGTGTATAACAATATTAATCGCACTACAGTGGCCCGCGAGGGCCTCATCGATAGAATTATCCACCAACTCAAACACCATATGGTGCAGGCCCGTGCCGTCGTCGGTATCGCCGATGTACATGCCTGGACGTTTTCGAACGGCATCCAAACCCTTAAGGACTTTAATGCTCGATGAGTCGTAATTTTGTTCGCTTTCGCTCATGAATTAATTCTCGATGCTATTAATATTTATTTATATATCCCACAAATCAGTCCTGGGGATAGCGTTGCACTGCGCCATGTTCCACGTGGAACATGGCCAACTCCTTTGTTTCTGGCCAAACGGCCTCTATATCCTGCTGCTGCACACAAGTGATAAACACCTGGGCCTCCATCGAGGCCAACAACTCGCATACCAATTGGCTGTGCTGCTGGTCCAGCTCGCTTGGCAGGTCATCTATCAGGTAGGTACAAACGCCCCTGCCCATTTCCGACATCAACTGGCCTTGCGCGAGCTTCAATCCACACACAACCAGCTTTTGCTGACCCCGCGATAAGGTATCTGCTGCCAGGTGCCCATCGTAGTTCACTCGAATATCAGCTCTTTGTGGTCCAATATGCGTATATCCTTGCTCCAGATCAGCCGCAATACTGTTACCCAACGCGCTCTCGTAGTCTAGCTCCCGGTCCCAGCCCTGCCTGTAGCGCAGCTCCAGCAAATGCAAAGATGGCGCTAACTTAGCCATAATCTCCTGAAAGCGAGGGATTAACAGCTTGAAATAGGCTTTACGATACTCGTTTATCGCATTTCCCGATGCCGCTAGATCTCGTGTCCATACAGACAATTCCTGGTCGCGAATTTTACCACGGCGCAGTAACTTATTGCGCTGTTTTATGCCGCGCTGAAATCTCTGCCACTGATCAAGGAACCGATGTTCCACGTGGAACACGCCCCAATCCAGATACCGACGCCTGGCGACGGGCGAACCGGTCAACAGGTCAAAGCTGCCCGCTGTGATAACTTGTAGCGGAAAGTGTTCAACTAACTGCGACGCACTTCGTACGGCCTCTCCACCAACCTTGATCTGCACATCACCAGCCATATTCCTCTGCACCCCCAATGGCAAGCCCGTTTCTGCCGGTGCGGTGGGTAATGAAACCACCCCAAATACAGTGCATCCTGTTTCTCGATGGGAAATTAACGATTTAACACTATTTCCGCGAAAAGAACGCGCCATACCCAACAAGTGTATCGACTCAAGCACGCTGGTTTTGCCGCTGCCGTTACGCCCAAAGAACACGTTCACCTGCTGTAAACCCTCCAGCTTGACATCCTGCAGGTTTCTCACGTGATTTACTTGCAAGCGGGTAAGCGCCAAAGTGGGGCTAAGCCTCAGGCCAACCGGCCTTCCAGATCGTCGTTGATGATTAAAGAAGTAACAAACAGCGCCTCTTTAGAGGCGCATCGGCATTACTACGTAAAGGGAATCGCCGGCTTCGGATTCTTCCAGTAACGCACTGCTGTTAGGGTCCGCCAAAGACAACTTAATGTTCTCCCCGCTGAGCACGCCCAGCACATCCAACAAATAACTAACATTAAACCCCATCTCCAAAGATTCGCCCTGGTAGTCTACCGGCACGGTCTCTTCCGCTTCTTCTTGTTCCGGGTTGTTAGCAACAATATCCAGCGTGTTCTCGGTCAGCTTCAAACGAACACCGCGGTATTTCTCGTTGGACAAAATCGCTGTGCGTGTAAATGCCTGACGCAGCTCGAGCCTGGAGCCTTGCACAATCTTATCGGGGGAGCGGGGCAATACGCGCTGATAATCGGGGAACTTACCGTCTACCAGTTTGGATGTAAATGTGTAGTCATTGGTTGTTGCGCGAATATGGTTACTGCCTATAACAATTGCTATTTCAGCGTCTTCTTGCTGCAGTAGCCTGGCCAGCTCCAGTACGCCTTTGCGTGGCAGTATAATTTGTGTATCGCCACTTATCTCTATTTCCTGAGGCAGTGTGCACATCGCCAACCTATGGCCATCTGTGGCGACAACTCGCAGCTGCTTGGCTGTTAGCTCCCACAACATGCCATTAAGATAGTAGCGTACATCCTGCTGAGCCATGGCAAAGCCAGTGCGATCAATTAGACGTTTTAGCTGGCCCTGCTTTACGGTGAACTGATGGGTGCCCATACTATCTTCAACATTCGGAAACTCCCTGGCAGGTAACGTCGATAGCGTAAAACGACTGCGCCCCGACTTCACCGTTACCTTGCCTTCCTGAGCGCTGAACTGAATGTCACTTCCTTCAGGCAGCGATTTGCAAATATCCACCAGTTTACGGGCCGGTACGGTGACCTCCCCTGATTCGCCTGCGGTGGGAAGGTGCACCCTGCCTACCAGTTCAACCTCCAAATCTGTGCCAGTGAGCGCTAAACGATCTCCGTCCAGCACCATTAATACGTTAGCCAGTATAGGCAGTGTCTGGCGACGCTCTACAACACCAGCAACGAGATTGAGCGGTTTGAGTAGATCATCCCGTGAAATACTGAACTTCATATAACTGTTTTCCCTTGCCTGTTCGATCGTTTTATTGTGATTACCAAAATCAATGAATTTCTCGGTATATGCATATACAAAACAAAGTTGTGTATGTTTGCCTAGGTGGTGAGTGACCTTAACAAGTTTTTGTAATCTTCTCTAATATCCGAGTTACTTTCACGAAGTTCCTTGATTTTACGACATGCGTGAAGAACTGTCGTGTGATCTCTGCCCCCAAAACTGTCTCCAATTTCGGGCAGGCTGTGATTCGTCAGCTCCTTGGCTAATGCCATAGCCACCTGTCGCGGACGGGCAACAGAACGACTGCGCCTGCGGGACATCATATCAGCCACTTTGATCTTGTAATACTCCGCTGCCGTGCGCTGTATATTATCCAGGCTGACCTGCCTGTCCTGTAGTGCCAGCAAGTCCTTTAAGCTCTCCTTAATCAAGTCTATATCGATCGGCTTCCCTACGAAGTTAGCGCTCGCTATCACTCTCTTCAGCGCACCCTCTAGCTCTCTAACATTGGATCGAATGCGCTGTGCGATAAAGAATGCCGACTCGGGGGATAGATCGATGCGCGCCTGTGTGGCCTTTTTCATTAGAATCGCGACGCGTGTCTCCAGCTCCGGTGGCTCTACAGCAACCGTAAGGCCCCAGCCAAAACGCGACTTGAGTCTCTCTTCCAGACCGTCGATCTCCTTCGGATAGCGGTCGCAGGTCAATATCATTTGCTGCCCGCCTTCGAGTAAGGCATTAAAGGTGTGAAAAAATTCTTCCTGGGATCGATCCTTTTTCGCAAAGAACTGTATATCGTCGATTAACAGCGCATCAACTGTACGGTAATAGCGCTTGAAATCGGTAATTGCATTCAATTGCAGGGCTTTCACCATATCGGCAACAAAACGCTCGGAGTGAAGATAAACTACTTTGGCCTGGGGATTATGTTCTTTTAGTGCATTACCAACAGCATGCATCAAATGCGTTTTACCAAGGCCGACGCCGCCATAAAGGAACAGCGGGTTATAGGAATCACCTGGGTTTTCTGCAACCTGTCGCGCCGCCGCTAACGCCAACTGATTCGACTTACCTTCCACGAAATTATCAAAGGTGTAGTTCTCTACCAGATGTGGCTGGTGATGCAATGAACCCTCTACCTCCGCCCGACGCAATGCGTCGGCCCGGTTAGCTGCCGTTCTGATAGGAGTGATGTCAGTAGAGCGTGATGTTCCGGACATTACCTGGCCGGACAGCCCTGGCTGCATCCCACCAGCCGCGTGCGATACGACCTCGGTAGTGGCGTGAAGAACTGTTTTTACCGGCACGTGGACTACTGAACTACCTGACCCTATTTCCAAAACCACGCCGGTAGCATTATGCGGTTCCAACTCCCTAACCAGCTCGGAAATACGCTCGGCGAATTTGTCGGAGACAAAGTCCTTAATAAAGCGGTTCGGAGCCAAAAGCGTCAACATTTGACCGTTCATGCTAGCCTGCAGTGGCCTGATCCAGGTATTAAACTGCTGTGACGGTAATTCATCCTGCAACCTGTCTACACACTGTTGCCATACTGCTTCAGGCAAAGAAAACCCCTTAAAGGTGGGTGCTAAACCCAACTTTCATAAAAATAATTTAATGTTATTTACTACTTATTAACTGAGCCAGTATTCGAGGTCAGTGACAGCATGATACTCCTCAAAGTTAAAGTTATCCACAAATAAAAGATGACACAGCCAAATTATAAAGTGGTTAACAATCAACAAGTTATGCTGATAACGAGCGCTATTTAACCAGACAAGACAAAATATTTAATGAATAACATTATCTGTGGATAACTTGTTAATATATATTGAAAAAGGTGTGCATTGATAGCCGAAAGGCGCGTGTTTGCTGGATTTGATCATGCCCATCGACAGGTTGCTGCGGGCATGCTTGATACGCTAAAAAATAGTGGTAAGAGAATTCGCTTTAGATGGAAAAATACCAAGGCTTTCATTGAATTAAACGCCACATTTCAATAGAATAGCCCACCTTTTTTCTGGCCGGGAACCGAAACAACGCTTTAAAGCGCCATTTTGCTCCCGGCTCATAATTATCTGGAACATTGCTATGAAAAGAACATTTCAGCCTAGCGTAATAAAACGCAAGCGGACTCACGGTTTTCGCGCGCGCATGGCTACCAAAGGCGGCCGCCACGTCCTGAATCGTCGTCGCGCCAAAGGTCGTAAACGTCTGGCTGCATAGGTAGTTTGATTGGGTGAGCGCTAAAACAGCTGACGCCAGTTTCGGCAAAGCTAAACGCTTACTGACTGCCAAAGACTATAGCCGGGTATTTGACGGCTCAGAGGTTAGAGCCTCACACAAGAATTTATTGCTACTGGCAAAAGAAAATGACAGACCCGGGCATCGTCTGGGTTTAGTTATAGCCAAAAAAAATGTTCGATTGGCGGTAGAGCGTAATCGAATCAAACGGATAGCACGAGAATTTGTCCGTACCCTACCGCAAAGTGACACGTCTTTAGATGTCGTACTACTTGCCCGGCGAGGTATCGGCGATTTGGATAATGCTGAGCTTTGCACTATATTGCAGCAGCAGTGGCAAAAGCTGGTTCGCCACGCGTCCAAACCAGAATCAACCGTCAGTCAGGACTCCTAATGCGCCGCTTGTTAATTTTCCTGATCTCTTGTTACCAGGCCTGCCTGAGTCCTTTTTTAGGTAACAACTGTAGGTTCTATCCAAGCTGTTCGAGCTATGCCCAACAGGCTATTACCGAACACGGAGCAATAAAAGGAAGTTATATGGCATTGCGTAGATTAGCGAAATGCCACCCCTGGCACGAGGGCGGTATAGATCCCGTTCCTCCTTGCCCGCACTCACACTAAGCCACAGATAATATTATGGATTTGCCACGCTCATTGCTTATCGGCGCTATCGCCGTACTATCCTTCATGCTCCTCACAGAATGGGTAGCTTTCAAGGATGACCGGATCGCAGCGACCGCACAGGAGACATCTCGCCTCATTTCTAACGCTGGCGATGCGCCACTAGCGCCGCCGCCACTTGAGGTAGAGACGGCCACATCGATGGAAGATGATCTGCCGGTCGATCCGGACGCGCCCGCTACCGTTACTGCGGCATTGGAAGTCCCGGCAGCAGACAGCGGCCGCATTATCCAGGTACATACTGATACTCTCCAGCTGGCCATCGACTTGCAGGGGGGCGACATCATTGAACTGGGTTTACCCGAATATCTCGAAAAACAAGATAACCCGGATGTACCGTTTGTTTTGCTGGAACAAAATGACAAGCTAACCTACGTCGCCCAAAGCGGCCTTATTGGTGCCAATGGCATTGACAAGGGTGGTCGGGCAACCTACACCACCACCTCACCACGGTTCGACCTGGGTGATAGTGAAGACACACTAACTGTTGATCTTAACTGGCAGGGCGACGCCGGTGTGGTTATCACCAAGCGCTTCACTCTTAGCCGTGGTGACTATCTGGTTAATGTTGAATACCTGGTAGAAAACAACAGCGACTCTCGCTGGCAAGCCAACCTGTTCGGACAAATAAAACGCGATAGCCAACCTCCGCCTTCTGCCGACACGTCTGGTATGGGTATGAAACCGTTCCTGGGCGTTGCCCTTACCCAACCGGATGAACGCTTCACTAAATTCACGTTCGGGGATATGGCTGAGGAGCCTTTCAAAGGTCAATTACCTGGTGGCTGGATCGCGATGATCCAACACTACTTTCTCAGCGCATGGATACCCGACCCGCAGCAGAGTCACACCTACAGTGCGCGGGTCACTCGTGATGGCAACAACATTGCTGGCTTCACCAGTCCCCCACTCGTACTGGATCCGGGTCAATCCGGCACGATCGGGGCCGATTTTTACGCGGGCCCTAAAGATCAGTATCGCCTGGAAGAAATATCTCCTTACCTGGAGCTCAGTGTTGATTACGGCTGGTTGTGGTGGATAGCCCAGCCATTATTTTGGCTGTTAACCCATATCCAGTCCGTAGTGGGCAACTGGGGCGTAGCGATCATTTTATTGACCGTATTGATCAAGGCAGCGTTTTTTCAGCTATCAGCAAAAAGCTATAAATCAATGGCAAACATGCGTCGCGTGCAACCCAAAATGG
>JBALVO010000021.1:24247-39063 GCA_036961445.1 Halioglobus sp. | reverse complement strand
AGGTGCTGGGTGCACAAAATGGCGAGAGCCTGATTTCTTATCGCTAAATCTGGGCTTGTGGCAGTTATGGATATTTTTTTGGTAAGGCATGGAGAAGCGGCGGCTAGCTGGGGGCAATCCAGTGATCCTGGTCTGAGCGTTCTTGGTCGTGAACAGGCCACTCAGGCCGCACTGGTATTGCGGGATTCGGTGCCCGATGATGTTCAGCTGATCAGTAGTCCACTGGCTCGCGCTCGGGAAACCGCCGAGCCGCTGGCCACAGCGTTGTCCTTGCCGGTGGCGATTGCAGACGTGTTTTGTGAAATTCCCGCGCCAGTGCCCTTGGCTGATCGTCAGGTCTGGTTGCGACAATTTATGCAGGAACAATGGTGTGACCAACCTTCACCGTTACTGGATTGGCGCGCGGCTGCGCTGCAACATTTGTTAGGTCTGCGTAAGCCAACCACGGTTTTTACCCATTTTCTGGTTATTAACGCCATAGTCGGGCAGGTGCTCGAGCGTACCGAAACACTCTGCTTTCGGCCTGATAACGCATCTATTACCCGGCTGCGCCACACCGGAAAAAGCCTGGAATTGGTTGCTCTGGGGAACGAAATGGCGACCGTGGTCAACTAGTCCTGAGGCGGGCGCAGCATCGATTCCTGCGCCGCCGAGGCCACTAATACACCATCGCGAGTATAGAAACTGCCGCGACTGAAGCCTCGGGCCCCAGCTGCACTGGGGCTGTCCATGGAGTACAGCAGGTAGTCGTCGGACCGAAAGGATCGGTGAAACCACAGAGCGTGGTCCAGGCTGGCCATCTGCATATTCTTACTAAATCCGCTGTATGGATGCGGCAGGAGTGCAGCACCTAGCAGCGCGAAATCGGACATATAGGCGAGTACGGTTTGGTGCCGGCAGGGGTCGTCCCCTAAGTCTCCCAGAGCTCGAAACCAGATGTGCTGTTCCGGTTCCTGTGGCTCCGGCGCCAGGTAGTTGCGCCGCCGTACGGGTTTGCGCTCAATAGGTTCTACTGTCGGAGCGTCTACCTTGCCAGGGTTCTCCTGCGCTGTTCTGGTCCAGTAAATGAAATCTGATTCAAGTTCTTCCGGCGGTGTTACCTGGGGTTGGTCGAACTGATGTGACAGTCCCGGTTCCTCGATATGAAATGATACGGAGGTATTGAAAATGGCAACGCCGTCCTGCTTGGCAACGACTCTTCTGGTGGTAAAGCTGCGACCATCGCGGATAGGGTCTACCTCGTAGACGATCTGTTTGGCGGGATTACCGGGCCTCAGAAAATAGGCATGCATTGAGTGAGCAAGACGTGCCGTATCATCTACCGTCCTGATGGCGGCGTTGAGCGCTTGTGCCAGCACCTGGCCGCCAAATACCCGGGAGGGGCGTTTGGGGCTGCTGCCTATAAATAAATACTTGTCGATTTGCTCAACTTCCAAAAACTTGAGCAGTTTGTCCAGATCACTGGCCACAGAAAACTCCTGAAGGTATGTCCTTAATAAGGACTATTGACGGGGCAAGATGCCATTAAAGAATATATCGAAGTAGTCGATCGCTGCGGCATCGACAGTGTCTACCTTGCGCCACAAGTTGATATCCATTGCAGCGTTCAACGCGCCGGAGATGAGTTGTTGCGCCACGAAACTACTGACAGGTCGCACGCTATGGTCTTTGAATCCCATCTGCATGAAATCCCCGAAACATTCATTGTCATGATCGGTGCGTTTGAGGATTTGTAGTCTGCGATCCATCGGTAGTGCCGTGATTGTATTATAGCGTATCAAGGGTCCTTCACTGGAGTTCTGGATATAAAAGATGCGCCGCAGGGTCATTTCAATTTTCTCCAGCCCCGAGCCTGTAGATTGAGCTGCCTGCCCGTGAATGTTCTCAATAATATCCAGGGAGCGGCTGTAACAATTAAACAGCAGGTCTTCCTTGTTTTTGATGTGGTAGTAGAACGCGCCCTTGGAAACATTAAGATGCTCGGCGATCTCATCCAGAGAGGTGCCATTAAACCCCTGTTTGTTGAAGAACCAGGTGCCCGTCTTGTAGAACGCCTCCTGCTTCAGGCGATTCTGTTCTTCGCGGTTAAAGCCCTGTAGCGATGGATCTCCGGCGCTGCCATAGGCAATTTCCGCAGGTTGGTAATCCCCTGGGCCTGCATACAACCCGTGCAATATTACATCCAGTGCTTGTTTGGCGGTCTCGTTGACCTGCTCCAGCGGTATGTTGTGCAGCCATGAAAATGTCCAGTCTACCGAGCCCAGGATTGCCCGGGTAATCGAGGTGGACTCACCCTGGCGCAGAGACCCGTCTTGCATGCCCTGGCGAACATATTGGCGGATGCGTTTGAACATCTCGATATAGCTGGCTTCCACTTCTTTGCGATGAGGCCCTTTAAGCGCGGCAATTTCCAGCAAGATGGCAATGTGGGGGCCGCGGCCCTCCTGGGCGGCGAGCCAGTTGTCGAAATGTTGTAAGAAGAACGCTGAGGCACGATCCAGTGCGCTTGAGTGTCTTTTTTCTATCTCATCGAGATTGTTATGGTGATGCTCCAGTGCCGCCATATAGCACTGATAGATGAGCTCTTCCTTGGTCTTTACGTAATAGTAGAGACTGGTCTTGGTGAGGCCCAGACTTTCCGCGATATCGCGCAAAGTAGTGGCCCTGGAGCCCTTGTAATTGAACAGTTTGGCGGCCTGGGAGAGAATGGCCATGCGCTTGGCATCATGCTGTGCCGTGCGATTAAACGGCGATGCCGGGACAGCTTGTTCGGGGGGGTTGTCTGCTGACATATAACGGATGCCCGGGAGACTTTAGTCGTCCCTATGGGTCATTGACCTACTGGTTATTCGAATATTTCAACTTTAAGTATTTTTTTTGTCGTTGTCTATAGTGTTGTGCCTAATTGCTTCGTCAGTGGTCGATATTCTTATGTCCAACCACTTTCTGGAGCGGTAGCGATACAGCAGCATCGATGCCTTGATGCTGTAATCCAGCAGCATGACGCCAAAAATCCAGTATACGGAAAGGCCCATACCGGCAAAAAGCCAGGCAGGCAGCAACCGTCCGAGTATGATTCCGCAGAATGTGGCGATTAGCGGGAACCGGGTATCTCCTGCACCACGCAAAGCTCCTCCCAGCGTGAATTCGAAAGCCATCAGCGGCTGTGCCAGGGCGATCATATAGATGAACGTTACGGTTAGCTGGACAACTTCTGGGTCGTCGATCATGAAGGTCGCCAATTCACGGGCAAACAGGGCCAGTAATATCGACAGTGTAACCATAGCCGCCACGGCCATGCGTAATGAGCGCAGTACCGATGCTATGGCCAGTTCACGATTGCCCGCACCCAGCTGTTGCCCTACCAGAGTGGCCGTGGCGATGCCAAAACCAAACCCGATGACAATGGAAAAAGACACCAGGCTGATACCGATGCCATAAGCGGCATATGCGGCGGTGCCATACTGCGCGACTATTGCAAAAAAGGCCAAAAATGCCAGTTGAACAATTCCCTGCTCCAGCACGGAGGGTGCGCCGATACTGACCAATTGTCGGGCGGCAGACCAATCCACAGAGGCCCGCTTGACCGGTTTCAGGTTGAATTTACCCCGCCACCAGATGAGGATGAAGGAAATGGTAATTAGGCTTGCACCAAAACTGCCTCCCAATGACACGCCAGCCACGCCTAGCTGTGGTAAGGGTCCCACGCCAAAGGCCAGCATATAGCCGAAGCTTACGTTTAAAGTTGAACTACATAGCAGGAACCACAGCGGGGTTATCACGTCCCCGGTGGCGCGCAGGGCCGTACCGAGCATCATGTTTGCCGCGGAAAACACATTGAACACCCCTAGCCAGAAGATGAAGCTCGCTGCCAGGCGAGTGGTGTGGTCATCAAGCCCAAAGAGTCCGGCGATGGTTTCGGGGATAAAGAGCACCGGTATGCTTATTACCGCGGCTAGAGCAACGGACAGCAGCAGGGACGTCCATGCAACCATTTCGGCACGTTGAAATTTCTGTGCGCCCCAGTTACGCGCTATCAAGGCCGTGGCAGCGACTGAGACCCCCATCAGAATGGCTTGAACGAGGAAAAAGACCCGGTGACCCGTGGTAACTGCGGCGACGGCACTGGTACCCAGACCGGCCACGATTTTGATATGCATGAAGCCGACGGTAGTGAACAGCAAGTTTGAGATTATCGTTGGCCATGCCAGTTGCCATACGCGGCGGTTGGTGGACTTGGTGTCTTTTTGCGCTGAAGCGGGCAAGATGGCTACTCGGTAATGGGGATTGAATTTTAGCAGTTCAATCGCTGATACGACGGTTTAAGCGAGCTTTTTACATTCTTTGTGGCGAAAGCAGTTCGCCGTGTGATCGTTAATCATACCCGTAGCCTGCATATGGGCGTACATAATGGTGGATCCCACAAAGGTAAAGCCACGTTTTTTCATGTCTTTACTTAAGGCATCGGAAATCGGGCTAGTGGCGGGTAGCTCAGCCATGGATTTCCAATTGTTCTGTATCGGTTTGCCATCGACGAAATCCCAAATATAGTTAGAGAAACTGCCGTACTCTCCCTGGGTTTTGAGAAACGCCAGGGCGTTCTTTCGAGCGCCGTAAACTTTGAGTCGGTTTCTGATGATTCGAGGGTCGAGCAAGAGCTTGTCCAGTTTTTTGTCACTATATTGGGCTATTTTTTTTGCATCAAAGTCGTCGAACAAGGCCCGGTAGCCCTCACGTTTGCGTAGGACGGTTATCCATGCCAGCCCGGCTTGTGCGCCTTCGAGTATCAGGAACTCGAACAGAGTCTGGTCGTCACGAACGGGCACACCCCACTCCTCGTCGTGGTATGCGACGTATAGCGGATCGTCTCCACACCAGTTACATCGTGTTTTCATTGGTTTTCCTCTATCGACCCCTCAGTATGGTCGGCCTGCTACAGAGTGTCCACAGCCGGAAAGTGATAGTGGCGAGAGTGGAGTCGCTATGCCAAACTTTAACAAAGCTTATGGAGAGAAATATGATGACAGATACCGTTGTTTATAGTCGCGCTGGCCACGTCGGGCGTTTGCTTTTAAATAACCCCGAACGTCACAATTCATTGGGCCAGGAGCAATTGGATGGCATTCACGCCTGTCTGGACGAGTTAAGCGCGGATGACCAGGTTCGTGTGTTGGTGGTGACCGGGGCCGGAGAAAAAACCTTTTGCGCCGGTGCGTCATTGCAGCAATTGGGAGCAGGACAGTTAAATGATGATAGCTTTCAGGCGATGGCCAACCGGGTTGCAGGCCTGAGCATTCCTACGCTATGCGCTTTGAATGGCAATGTCTTCGGGGGAGGAGTGGAACTCGCTCTAAGTTGTGACTTTCGCATTGGTATCGAGGGTAGTCGGATGCGCGTGCCAGCGGCTGCGATTGGTTTGTGTTACCCGTTGAGTGGCATCAATCGATTTATTGAAACGCTGGGGTTGAATGTTGCCAAACGCTTATTGGTGGCTTCAGAAGAGTTTGATGCCGAAACAATGCTGGCTATCGGATTTCTGGATCATCTGGTGTTACCGTCCCAGCTGGAAGGCGCGATTGATGACATGGCGCAGCATATCGCCGGTTTAGCGCCCCTGGCCGTGCGTGCGATGAAAGCCATTCTCGAGCAAGTTGCCACTGGTAGTCTCGATATCGAACAGGTTCGGGAACTGTCACAACGCTGTTCTGATTCAGAAGACCTACAAGAGGGTTTTAGTGCGAAGCAAGAGAAGCGGGTGCCACGATTTAAGGGCAGGTAAAATTGATAAGACTAGGGTGAAAGAGGGCCGTGGCAGTTAAGTTGCCGATCTATCGCCATCCAGGGAAACCCTATGTTCTCCAACCATTGCAGGCCGGCAGATTCTGTTTTGAGTCGTGCAACACTAGCTGCGCTGCAGGCAGTGAGACAGTTGTCTGCAACCACAGCGACGCTGAGCAATCCGGGAATTGGTAGACCATCTACGGGGCTTAGCGCGCGACCAAACCGTTCCCCATGCTGATCCGCCGCGCGTTCAAAATCGCCTCGCATGGCAAAGCCTTTGTGATTTAACTTTAGACGGGTGATTGCGGCGCGTGTTCCCTTGGGGAATCGCACACCCACCAGCCAATTAGCGCCATCGGATTGTTTGCCGATAGTCGCTATGTCCTTGTCCATCTCGATGAGGGCATTGCTGGCTCCGCCCTTTATGAGGAGCTTGCGCACTGAATCTATCGCGTAAGGGCGAATGCAGCTGTTGAGGTCGATAAGCATACCTTTTGATGCGAGGGATACACCCTGATCGGTTATTTGTAGCTGCCGCCAACCCACCAGTTTTAGCATGCCTCGCAGTTGGTCGGATGATGCTAGCAAAGCACCATTGGCATCGTAGCAGTCGTGTAAAAGTCGAGTGGTAGGGTCAAACAAGTGCTTGCTCTCTTGCCATAGCGCTGCCACATAATGGAATAAGCTGCGGGCTTCCGCATCCAGTGGGATGACAGAGCCTGTCCCCGCGGCCTGGTTGATGCGACTGATGATGCTTGCCGGCTCGTAAGAGCTGAATTTGAGCTCCAGGCGGCGTATTTCATCCTGGGCAGATGTCAGCAGATCCTTGCCGCCTCCTGTGCTGTTGTTGACGACGAGGTGGCACGAGGTGCCAAAGGCATGGATGCGCTGTTCGGATTTTTCGACCATCTCAAATCATTTCTTAATTGTGGTAATCCGGCCAGTTTTGGGTGTAAAGAAACTTCCGGCTCTTTTGCATTGTTAGATAAGCTATTGGCGTAATGTAACATTGAGGCGCACTGACTGACTAGGGAGGGGCACTGCGCGAGGCGATATTCTGCTCCGGCATCGCATAGGGTAGTTTAAGTGTGATTCTTGTGCCGCCATCAGTCGATATACTTATGCTTCCCGATAACTGCTCTGCAATAGCCAGCAGTGTGATGAAGCCAGGCGTATCGGGTGCGTCCAGGCCGATATTGCCGGGGCAGCCTACACCATTATCCTGGACGCGCAGCACCAGGCATCGAACCGGCGACTCCTGTGTAGTCAGTGTTACGTGAACATAGTTTGCTGGCGACGCTGACTCAAAGGCATGTAGAAAGCAGTTTTCCAGTAGTTCGTATAGGGCGATGGATAGCGGAGAAGCGAGTTCCGCTGGTAAGAGATTTGCAGGTACCTCATTGATTGTAGTGATAGTTTCCGGGGGAACCGTCGCATCCTTCACCAACATCGAGATAAGAATATCTACATATTTGTGCAGATCGGCAAGTAGACCGTCATTCTGGTAATACAGGCAGTCTTCCAGAGTGGTTAGGGCAGAGACCATCCTCAAGTTGGCGACATTGCTTTCCAGCGAATTGTCGTCTGATAAATAGTTGTGCTGGCGCGAAATATAGGCACTTAGTAGCTTGAGTGTGGCAACATTATGCTTGTAGACAGATTGCACTAGATCGTCTTGTGACTCCAGTTGCTCCTGCATCTCATCGTCAGCTCTGTTTTGCGACGCATTCATGGCTATCGCCAATTCTGTCGCTTTATTTTTTATCGCATAGCTGTCGTACACTCGCTTGAATATCCACAAAAATATCATGCATACACCTGCGTAGACGCAATATGCCCACCAGGAAAGCCAGGGTGGTGGAAGCACGCGGACCGTCAGCGAGATACCCTCTCTATTCCAGATCCCCGCGGAATTAGCGCCTTGAACCCGAAAGACATAATCCCCCGCTGGCAGGTTCGTGTACCTGGCAGTGTTTCTTGTTCCGTTGTCTATCCAGTCCGGATCAAAGTTCTCAAGCATGTACCGGAATTGGTTCTTTTCCGGATCAAGGAAATCCAGCACGCTAAAGGTAAATATAACGAAGTAGTCTTTGTGGGTTAGTTGGAGGGTTTTGAGGATTGTTGGATCAAATAGCTGGCTATTTGTAGATTCAGATAACTCTAGGTTTGTCAGTAAAACCCGCGGAGGAGTTAGATCAACGGTGACCTGCTCGGGAGTGAATCTATTATATCCATTTGTGCCGCCAAAATAGATGCGCCCTTGGTTATCGCGAAACGATGCACCGAAATTGAAGTCATTGCCTTGTAGTCCATCAGCCTGACCAAATCTGGCCAGAATGTTTCCTGAGACGTCAAGTTTTAGCAAACCATCTTGTGTTGAACACCAGATCTGACCGGATAGGTCAAATTCGATGCCATAAATTGTTGTTGATGATTCACTGTCAACCATGCCGGCACGTTTTAGATTGGTATCGTCGCTAAGTTGGTGTGATTTCGTCCAGATATATAGTCCTTGGTCCTTTGTTCCAAACCATAAGCCTCCATTGGAGTCTTGGTTTATTGATAGTACTAATGGATGCTGTTCTAATCCTTCGAATTGAAATTGGATATGATGGAACTGCTGTGACCGGCCGGTGTACTCGTATATTCCGTTTTCAGTCCCTATCAGTAGCGCTCCAGAAGCTCTCTGAAATAGAGTAGATATACTTGACTCTGGTAGTTCGTTATTAAGAAGAAACGAATCCGCCAAATCTCCTTGTAGACGGAATAATCCTTGGTTGTGGGTTCCCACCCAAGTTTCTCCGTTTATAAGATGGAGTATTTTTGTGACCTCAAGTTCGCTGGAATTCTGAATAGCCGGTCTCTTTTTCCTGGGGGCATTGATAACCTGAACGCCTCCTCTCCGGAATCCCAGCCAAACTTCATCTCCCTTTGTTGCAAGAGTCATGATACGCTGGTCGAGTATCGCAGGTTCATCGAATCTCTCGCCGGTCTTTATGTGCGATCTTTTTTTCTCATCAAATCTATACAATCCATTGTAAGTTCCCACCCAAACTTGCTCACTGGAGTCCTGAGAAAACGCCATTACGTCATTGAATACGCCACTATTCTTTTTATTGAATGTGGTGAAAGGAACAAATGAAATTACATTAAGGCCTTGATATGTGCCGATCCAGATTGACCTATTATCCTTGTAAATTAACGTAATATGATTGTTAGAAAGCTCGGAATTACTTTGCTCAAAAAATTCGATTCTTGAAAGGTCAACATTGGCAGCTGTAAGCCCATTATTTGTGCCTATCCACAATCTTCCCTGGTGTGTAATGAGCTCCAAGATTGAGCTTGAAGTGTTTTTTTCGATCTTGCTCTTCGAAATAACCAAGCCTGTACCAGTGTCCAATAACAGAACGTTACCATCGCTTGTGCCAAGAAACATATGTCCATCTTGATCAAGAGTCATCGCTGTAATTTTTGCATCACCAGCGATATCAGAGGCACCAAAGTCTAACCGTTCAATTGCTTTATGTTTCTCTGATATTTTATATATACCGCTGTTACTGGCGATAAAAATGTTACCTTTCGCATCCTCGTCTATAGAGATCGGCTGCCCGATTATCCCGGTTAAGGGGTGATTTTCTATCCATGTGGTTTTTTGAGATATCTGATTGTCATAGAAAAATATTCCATTTTTTGTGCCTATCCATATATCCCCTGATCTTGTTGCATACAAGTGAGTCAAAAATCGTTCGTTTGATGGCTGACCAAAACTTGTTACTTCAAAGCTTTTGGAAAATTGATTCCATTTTAGTAGGCCACCGCCAAAAGTTGATACGAATATGGCGCCACTATTAGTCTCGGCTATCCCAGTAATATCTGAAGCTGGTATCTGGGATGCACTGGCACCCCTAGAATCGAAAGCTAGAAGACCATCGCCATCAAATCTGTAGAGGCCTTGCTGTGTTCCCACCCAAAGTAGACCGCTACCATCCCGATGCAGAGCTGTAATTGTGGGTTGCCCTATTAGCCTGGAAAGCGAGGATGATGTAATTCTAATTTCTTCATCTGCTAGCGCACCATTCTGGGAGATTATGCATAGGAGTAGAAGTGTCGCTATTGTGGTTGACCCAATATTTGGTACTGGAAATATGCGCATGGTTAGCTATCCGAAGACGAGTTCCTCTGTGAAGCCTCCACTTGAGGGGGTCTGTTAGATGAGGTATATCCTACTTAAGATATTACTAGTTAGACCTTGAGCTTTAAAAGGGCTCCTTCTACCTTTGTGGATAATTGAGATGAAGGAAATGTTTTTTGGAACTCGTTCAAAAACTCTTGGTATGCCTGATCTAGCATTTCAAGGTCCACTTCTACAGTTTTCAGTGTTCCCGCCTTTGCCTGGCTTTCGATTCTGGCGCTAATAAACCGCACTTTTTCGGCACCAATATTTGCGCTCATAGATTTTATAGCGTGAGAATTTCGGTAAAGGCTGGTCATATCTTTTTCATACAGATCTTTGCGAATCTCCTGAAATTTCTCGCTCATTTGCTGCTCGAATCCCGACAAAATACTAGGCAAAATAGATTTTCCAGTCTGTTTCTCAACCTCCAATATATTATTGACTGCGCTCATATTTACAATGTCCTGAATAGAGGTAACTTGTTGTTCGGGCTCATCCTCATTTGAATGTGGATTGAACTTCTTTTCCTTATAATTGAAGTCAGCGTCAATGAAATGGGAGAGCACTTCAGTCAATTCAGAGATGGTAAATGGTTTCGTCAGATGGCTATCCATTCCGGCGTCTTTGCATCTTCGCCTATCTTCCTTGCCAATACCTGCGGTTAATGCAACGATCGGGACTGATTTCATGCCCTTAGCTTTTTCAAAAGACCTGATTTCTCTGGTGCAGTCAAATCCATCAAGTATGGGCATTTGACAATCCATAAATATTAAATCGTAGGTTTCGCTTTTAAATTTTTCAAATGCCACGGCGCCATTAGCCGCAATATCGACGGCGCAGCCTAGCATTTGCAACATTTCCTGAGCGATTTTCTGATTTGTATCTACATCCTCAGCAACCAAAATTCGCGCCGCGGTCCTGTGATCAATTTCGGCTGTGGTGGCCTCTCCTTGCTTGTGGATACTGACCCTTGGAGCCATTTCGGACAATATCGCTTTTAGTCCTGATAGTGTCACTGGTTTGGTTAAACGTTTCCATCCAGGCAGTCTATTTAATGAGTTTGATGACATAAGCGGAGTTAAGACAATGCCGATACCATCCGGTATTTTTTGCAAATCTGGGATAAGGTCAGGATGATTCTGGAGATATTCGTGGTCTACAAAGAGAAGAAATTTTTGTAAATCCTTGGAGAGAAACTCCAAAGGATCGGTTGTTAAATTGGAGTTAATGCCCAATCTAGCCAAGTGGGAGGAAGTCATTTCGGCTACACCTAAATCCTCGCTCAGAATTACTGCAGCGGTTCCTGCAAAAGTATTTTCTTCATTGTTTTTTTCAATACCTGGGCTTAGCGGAATATCGAGTGTTATAGATGTTCCCTTACCCAGTTCGGAGGAAATGTTGATATTGCCCCCCATTATTTCGATGTACTGAGTCGAGATCGCCAGCCCTAGTCCGGTGCCTCCGTACTCCCTTGTTGTGCTTGTATCGGCTTGAGTAAATGCTTCAAATATTCTTTTTTGAGTGCCTTCATTCATGCCGATCCCAGTATCTTCGACGGAAATTTTCACAATGGATTTTCCCGTACTTGGGCTGACTGGTTTTACATCAACTCTGATGGTGACGCGTCCTTCATGTGTGAACTTTATAGAGTTACTGGTTAGGTTCATTACTACTTGGCGAATTTTTGTTGGATCGCCAATAAATTTTGCTGGGGCTGCGGGATCGCAGATATGTGCAAGAGACAGACTCCTCCTGTGGGCGGGCTCACTCTGCAGGTAAGATATTTCATCTATAAGCTCAACCAAGTCAAACTCTATTTCTTCAAGCTCAACTTTGGATGCTTCGATTTTTGAGAAATCTAGTATGTCGTTGATCAGGCCCAGTAACGATTCACCACTTTTATGCGCGGCCTCAGCAAACCTCCGTTGTTGTTCGCTCAGATTCGTATGCAATAGTAATTCGGTCATCCCAATCATGCCGTGCATTGGGGTTCGTATTTCATGGCTCATGGTGGCCAAGAAATCGGACTTTGACCGATTCGCAGTTTCTGCGGCGAGCCGGGCTTCTTGTAGGTCTGTTGTGCGTTCGCGCACTTTATTTTCAAGTTCCTTTTGCCGCTGAAGTGCAAATACTGCTTGTTTCTGCTGCCGATTTATTATCAATACAATGGCGACGATCGCAGTAAATGCATATCCTATATACGCATAAACACTTAGCCAGGGAGGGGGGTTGACCGTGATGGGCATAGATAAGCCGTCCCAGTTCCATAATCCATCTGGGCTTGCCGCGGCGAGCCTTAATAGATACTTTCCGGGAGGAAGAGTAGTGAATGACGCTATGTGGGCATCGGGGGAAATAACCCAATCAGGATTGATGCCTTCGAGTTTGTAAGCATAGTTGACTAGTTCTGGGTTGGAATAATCGGCGGCGAAGAATTCCACCGATACCATTTTGTCCTCATATCCAAGCTCGAGTTTCTCCATTTCATGATAGGGTGCATCGAAACTCTTCCTCTCGTTCATTATTCTAATATCAGATATAGAGATTAGCGGGGGAACCAATTTTTTCGTAACACCTTGCTTCGGTATGAGATTGAATCCCTGATTGCCTCCGAAATAGATAGTGCCTTCTTTTGATTGGAACGCGGCCCCCATGTTGAACTCGGTTCCTTGTAATCCATCTCTCACTCCATATTGATGCACCTCAAGTGTACTGGGGTTCAGTCTAGATATTCCACGATTATGAGATAACCATAGGTTCCCATCGCTATCGCTTTGAATGCCATATATGTTTGAGCTAGGTAAGGAAATATTTTCTGAATAATGATGAAAGTTGTCTACCGAGTTTTCCCGATCAGCGGGGTCCCATCGGTTTAAGCTTCCGCCGCGAGTTCCTAGCCAAAGTTGGTTACTTTGATCTTCAAAGAACGCCCAAACCATATCGCTGGATATGCTATTGGGTCTGCTGTTGTCCGAAAAAAAACTCTCGAAAGTATTGGTAGTTGGGTCGAATCTATTTAGGCCTTTTTCAGTGCCCACCCATATTATTCCTAGAGAATCTTGAAATAGAGCGATGACATTATCATGGCTCAGACTGTTTGGATCACCGGGGATTTTTTTCAAGGTAATAAAGTCATCTGTCTCTTTTTGATAGATGCTTAATCCTCCCCCAAAGGTACCAACTAGAACGTCCCCGAGATGTGTTCGAAGAATCGAAGTGATCCCATCGGCCCCTATCGACCTTTTGTTACGGCTGTCATGCATATACACAACATTTTGATTGGTAATTGTATTCAGCCGATTTAGGCCTCCATTAAAAGTTCCTATCCAGATAGTGTTATTATCGGCTGAAAGGCTCATAACGTCCGGGCGCGAAATAGATGGAAAGGTGGATTCATTAATCCATTCGAATGTACGCTCTCCAGGCCTTAACCGATTTAGGCCATCATCGGTTCCTACCCACAAGCTCCCATCTGTTGTTTCTTCGAAGGCATTGATGGAATTGCTTGATAAGTGACTGTTATTGCTGTCGACTTTTCGAAATAGATTTGGAGTGCCCGCAGCTAAACCAAAATAAGTTCCGATCCAGAATTTGCCTTCACGTGACTGAAAGATACTATTGATTCTGTCGGAAGGTAGACTTGTATTTTGTCGAGTAAACTTTATAAAGCGATCATGATCCTTGTCGAAAAGATTGAGCCCCTCGTACGTGCCTATCCAAACTCTCCCATCCATATCTTCGAAAGCATCATATGCTTCGTCAGAGGATAATGATGATGGTCTGGTGGTATCGTGTGTAAAGTTTGTTATCTCATTTTTCTTTGTGTCAATTACGCTGATTCCCATATTTCGGGATACTGCCCAGACGTTCTGAGATCGGTCCACCAATATAGAAATAATATCGTTCGAAACGATTGACGACTGATTTCGTGCGTCATGTTGGTAGGAAGATACATTGTTGGTAGCTGGATTTATTTCAATTATTCCACCTTCGCTCGCGGCCCAAATTGTGCCGTCTGAAGATTGATCAAATCGGTTTACAACGCCCAAAAAGGGAAGGTTTTCCGATTCGGATGTGAAGTGGCGAAACTCACCACTTCTCGGGTCGAATCTACTAAATGAATCTTTGTAGCCGAGCCATAGCAGTCCATCTTTATCTCTAAATACAGTGAATATATCGTTGGACAGAGGTGACCGGTCCGATTTTCCGTCGGTGTAAAAAGCGGTAAAACTTTTGCTACTCGAACTGTATTTATTGAGACCGCCTCCAATAGTTGAAATCCAGAGATTCCCGTCTAAGTCTTCAGCAATTCTTGTTACGAAATTATTTGAGATGGAGGATGGGTTTTTGGGTGAGTGTCTGAAGCTCTCTAGGGTAAAGCCATTGTACTTGTTGAGACCCTCCTGTGTGAGAAACCACATCATTCCTTTGGAGTCCTGGAAGATTTGGTTAACTGTCTGTTGGGTAAGCTTTTTAGTGATCGAGTCCGGTTTGAAATCAATATCGAGCGAAGGCTCTATATTCGCTCCAGAATCAAGTGGCGCGATCGCTAGCAAAACGGTGAATGCAAGAGCAAAAAACCTCATATAAATAGCGCAACGCGATTTCTTCAATCGGTTTAGTCTAAAGTATATTCGGTTGGGAAACTAGCTGGACGATACACGAATTACCGTTAGTGCTTTTTGGCGTAAAAATATTCAAAGTCCCTAATGAGAGAGAGGGCTATATCTATAGCCCTCTCCTTCTGGGATCTATCATGCAATCCATCTAGCGTTAGATGTTGAGTGAAGCGTGAGGATTCAAAATCACTGCGTTGCGGTCAGAGAACTAGTCTGTTCAGCGAAGTTTTTCATGCCCCAGC
>JBALVO010000021.1:0-24147 GCA_036961445.1 Halioglobus sp. | reverse complement strand
GGTATCCTGCCTGGTCGGCGAAGTTTTTCATGCCCCAGCGGTATCCTGCCTGGTCGGCGAAGTTTTTCATGCCCCAGCGGTATCCTGCCTGGTCAGAGAAATTTTTCATACCCCAGCGGTATCCTGCCTGGTCGGCGAAATTTTTCATACCCCAGCGGTATCCCGACTCTTTTGAGAAGTTTGTTGCTCCCCATTGATAAGAGGTTGTGCCTGCATAAGATTGTGATTCTGATGTGGAGGCTCTCGTGCTGGAGTCGCCCCATTTGTAGCCACCGCGGTCGTGTGCAGAGCTTGCCCACTGAGCCTTGGCGTCATCATGTTGTAGTGTCTTGTTTCCCCATTTGTAGCCAGAAGGACTACTTGTGTAAGTGTTTGCACCTGCTAGGGAGTGACCAACACGCTGCACTAAGCTGTGCGATGTCCCATTAGTTAGCTCTGATTGTGATGTGTCTGCGGCGTGCGCGTTAGAAGATAGAAATGCCAAAAATACACTGCCTATGCCCGCGTAACTGAGTGATCTTATAGTCTTCATATTTTGTACCCGCCTTATTCCGTCGTTCATTCTATTTGGCTGTTTGTGTGATCTGGTTCTGATATATGCATATTGCTTTGAGACGTGGCTCACATCTCGTATATCAAATAGTTGACTCCGTTATAAAAGGACTGGCTTGCTAAGAGAAGACGCAGATATGACCTCTTTGGGGTAGAGCGCTAGATGCGAGACTCGTTGGCGATGGGGGTGGTGTTGATAGGTGCGAGATAACACCTTGTTTTTATAGGAAAATATCTAAATATTGATCTTATGGCAGCAAGGCTGTCCCGCGTGGGGTATTAGGCTGACGCAGAGTTCCATGGGGGCGGCAGTATGAGGGGATTACTGGGGTGGGCGTTTGGATAAATTTTCTATAGTAGCCTTCTCTCGTGTGTAGATTTCGCTCCAATTAAAGGGGGAGGTCACACTTGGTTCCGAACTGGACATAACTGAATCGCTCCTCTCAATATGGGCTTTGACACCCCATTTTCGAGTCTTACTCAATCCATTTGCACTTTTTTCTCCCGATACCATTTTATTGAAGCCGGGTAAGCTTGGGGTACCATGGACATCAATAATAGCCGGGCCGTGGAAGTGTTCTTCGCCAGAGAGGTCCCGTTGGAGATTTATTTGAGAGCTGTCGCAATATTTTTCGCCAAGGGTTATGGCTCTCGTGACACTCACTAATCCATACCCCTGTTCAAAGGGACTGTAGGACAATAGTCCATCTCGATTTATCGCCGGTTCCGCACTAGAGATCAAACGGCATTTTAATTGGTCTGGGCTTAAATCTGGTTCGAGTTGTAGTAAAAGTGCAGCAATACCGGATACCAGCGCACTGGCTTGCGAAGATCCGGTCATTACGAAGTTCCCGGTGGTTGATATATATTCCGGATATTGCTTGGTTAGAGTTGAGCCTGGGCGTGTTAGGCCGGCTATGTGACCGCCGGGTGCAACAATGTCTGGTTTGATGTGGGCGGTAGGAGTGGGCCCGCGAGACGAAAAATCCGGAATATAGTCATCATCTCTTGTATCAGGCGTCCAGGAGTCTGTGATCGCTCCAACAGTGATTATGTAAGGCAAGTTTCCGGGTGAGCCTATTGTCATCAGCTCGGGGCCTTCATTGCCCGCCGCTGCTATTACAGTAATGCCGCTATCCCAGGCGCGCATGACTGCTTGGTTGATCGGGTCCTCCCAATATTTCCATCGAGGCCTTGCTGCAAACGAAAGATTGAGAACCTTTATGCTGTATGCATCTTTGTTGTCTATAACCCACTGCACAGCTCTTACAATGTCTAGGAGATCTCCCTGTCCCTCTGTGTCGAAGGCCTTAACAACAACTAGATTCACATCAGGAGCAATACCTTTGAAGGCATTTTTATTTCCTGCCTGAGAACCATGCACACCGCTATTTGCAATTACACTAGTCATATGGGTGCCATGGCCGCTTTCATCAAATACTTCTTGATTGCCTACGTTGGTAATTGAGTTGTAGCGAGCTATTATGCGGGATTGGTGAGCGGAGTTTTCAGCTAAGTCTCTGTGTTCCCATAGTCCGGAGTCGAGGACGGCTACTGTTACGCCTTTACCTGTAACTCCAAGTAGGTGCAACGCAGTGGCCCCTGAAGCTTTAGTTTGATAGAAATTCTCATGATTATTCTCATACCCGGGAATAAGCTCAGTGTTGCAGTCGCCATGAAAACTTGCGGTTATTTCAAAATCTCGTTGTCGTAAGGGCGTATTGGGCGTGCTGTCGGAGGCCGGTTCAAAATCGACCTGTAGGTCAGTTTTTTTGCGCAGTGCTGGAGCCTTGGATTTGGAGAATTGGAGATTCAGAGCGCCAGTTCCGGTGTTTTTGTATAAGCTTGGCGAAATGTCAGCACCGCCTACAGATATCTTCTTAATGGTGCCCAGTGACTTCGGCCATGCTAGATTCAGGCTTTCGAGCGTCGCTGGTTCCTTTCGCTTGTTATAGAGAGTCCAGCGGAATCCTGTGTGATTGAAGTCCAACTCCAACGCGCCTCCAACCTCGCAGGCGGTATCGGGTTCTTTGTCTGGTGGTGCTGCTGATAAATCACTAATGTGGCGAGTAACAAGAGAGGATTTCAGGACTTCGTCGAGCTGTGCTTGCGTGAGCGTGGCACCTACCGCATCGATGATGTGCAGATCGTGGGTGACGGTGCCGCCCTGTGCTTCTACCAGCGCACGTAGTTCTGGAGCCGTGCCACCCTGTAACATGACCTGTAGCTGCTCGGCTTGCAGCTCAGTGGTGGAGTAAGCCTGGCTGCTGCTGAGTAAAAATGCCGTGACTGCGGCAACGATGTTGCTGTACTTCATCAGTTTGGGCTGTGTCTGCGGCTAGAGATCAATGGCTTCTTTTAGTTGCGTGCTGAAATTCTGTCTTAGCATGGAGGGCACGTCTTCAGGATAGATGGGGTGCGAAAAGTAAAATCCCTGCAGTAAGTCACAATCCTTTTTTACCAGGTAGGCCAGCTGATCCTGGCTTTCGATACCTTCGGCTATTACCCGCAAGTTTAGGGTCTTGGCCAGCGCCATAATGGCGTCCACGATGGCTGCGCCATCAGCACTATCAAGGTCTGCGACAAAACTCTGGTCTATCTTGAGTGTATCGATGGGGAACCGCTTCAGATAACTTAAAGAGGAGTATCCTGTGCCGAAATCGTCAACTGCCAGATCAAGCCCCAGCGCTTTCAGTTCACGCAGCTTGGCAATGTTGGTTTCTGCGTCTGTCATGATGGCGCTTTCTGTCAGCTCAAGCTCCAGGCGTTCGGGGGGGAGGCCGGAACGTCCCAGAAAGTCAGCGATCCATTTGGGCAGATTGCTTTGATTAAATTGCAGTGGAGAGATGTTCACGCAAACACGAAATTTTTTCAGTCCCAGTGAATCCCAGTAAAGGCAGTGTCTGGCGACTTCATCCATGACCCATTCACCTAACTCAATGATCTGCCCGGTACTTTCCGCCACAGGAATAAACTCTACTGGCGAGACCATGCCGCGAACGGGATGTTTCCAGCGCACCAGTGCCTCCATACTCACAACTTCACCAGTTTGGTTGTCAACCTGTGGCTGGTAACGCAGTTCCAGCTCATTGTTGCGCATGGCGTGGCGCAACTCTTCTTCCATCTTGAGTTGCTCTACAGCCTTGGCATTCATTTCCTCATCGTAAAAACGGTAGCAGGCTCTTCCTTCGGCCTTGGCAACATACATCGCGGTATCTGCATTACGTACCAGTGCGTCCGGATCTTCTCCGTCCTGGGGGTAGATAGCGATGCCTATACTGGGGGTAACGACAGGATTGTGGGATTGCAGTGCAATCGGCTCTGAAAGGGTATTGAGAATGCGTTTTGCGACACCCTCTATATCAGCGATGTCGTCTACATCGGATAATACGACTGTGAACTCATCGCCTCCAAGGCGTGCTATTTCTGTGGCCCCTGCGGTGTCTTCGGCATCCTCGGCACTGTTGTCTGTAAAATAGTTGATCGCGTCGTCTTCGCGCAGCTCCATAGTTAGTCGCTTGGCGATCTCGACTAGCAGGCGGTCTCCGCGGGCATGACCGATGGAGTCGTTGATGCGCTTAAAATGATCCAGGTCGATAAACAATAAAGCCGCGTTGGTACTGTGGCGCTTGCTGCGTTTGAGTATGCGGTTGAGTTGTTCATTAAAGCTGCGCCGATTAGGAAGGCTGGTCAAGGGATCATAGTAGGCCAGGTAGCGCAGGCGGTCCTCTTGTCGCTTCAGTGAATTAAATGCGTCGCTGGCGCGCAGCATGTATTGCACGTCGCGGCCGAGTAGAGACCAGTTGACAGGTTTTGTCTTGTATTGGGTGGCACCCGCTTCGAAGCCCTGATCTATCGATTTTCGGTCGTCTGAACCGGTCACGATCATAATGGGGATGGTTTCCCCCTGCGGCATCTGTCGAATACGTTGGCAGACCTCCAGTCCGGTCATGCCTGGCATTTCTACATCCAGGAACACCAGGTCTGGCCGGTCCCGCACGAACACATCTATGGCTTCAAGTCCATTTGCCGCTTCTAGTACCACCATGTTCTCTGCTTCCAGACATTGGCGGGTGAGCAGTCGCACATTCTGGTCGTCATCGCAGACAAGAATCTTGGCTTGGTGGTGAGAGTGATCGCTGCTGGACATTTGTTGCCGAGGTAATGCTTCTTGCGGTAGATGTAGGCTATCATCACTGGGACCCCACGCCTAGTGCGAATAAGAAATAGGGGCTATCGTTGGGCGCTCTGTAGGGCTGCTTGACGTTCTGGGGCGGGCTGACCGTCAGTGTAGGTTTGCGGGAGCGAAAAGAAACACGCGATGGGATTGCAAGCGGCAGCATTATTGAAGTTGCTAGTACCTGCTGGGCTGATCGCAGCGGCCAGCTGGGCTCGCCCCCACATTGGAGAGCTCGGCAGCGAGGCGCAAATCCTGCTGGTCTATTTGCCTTACCTAATCTGTTTTCTTGCGGTATTTATGGCTTATCAGTTCAATCGCAGTCGCCTATTGTTGGCGGCGTGCGGCACTGCTTTCTTTTACTGGTTGGTGCAAAATCACTTGCAGATCAGTTTGTCACAGGCAGATACCGGGCGCATTTACCTGACTGTCAGCCTGGCACTGCCAGTACTTGCCATTTACCTTCTACTGCTCCCTGATCGCGGAATCTGGAATCTCTATGGCGTATCGTCGGTCGTGGGGTTTGTTGTATTGGGTTTAGTTTGTGTGCCGCTTGCACATTGGCTGCCGCATGCAAGTGATAGTGCGGCAACCTATTTTGCAGTGCACCCGATTGCAGGTTACGTTCTTTCTTATGGCGCTACGTTGCTGGTGGGCCTGGTGGCAACGGTCGGCGTGGTGATCCTGTTATTGCGTAATGACGAAACCGAAATGGCGCTGCTGGGAACACTGGCAGCACTGTTTTTGGCTCTGGCACTGCTGCACCTTGACGGTATTTCGGTGGTTATGTGTATGGCGGCGGGTTTGTGCCTTGTTTGGGGGCTGCTGCGCGGTTCACACAGTATGGCGTATCGCGACGACCTGACTGGCCTGCTAGGGCGTAGAGCATTGAATGAGCGCTTGAAATCCCTCAGTCGCAGCTATTCCATTGCCATGGTCGATGTGGACCATTTCAAGCGATTTAACGATACACATGGTCACGATGTGGGCGATGAGGTGCTGCGTCTGGTTGCCTCTCGTGTGCGTCAGGTTGGCGGGGGAGGCACTGCTTATCGCTATGGTGGAGAGGAGTTTTGCATCGTTTTTCCGCGTAAGAGCGTCGCTGATTGTGTGGTGGCGCTGGATCAGGTGCGCGAGGAAATTGCTGGCTACAAAATGTCGATTCGTGATCGTGCCAAGCGGCCAGTGCGTTCCAGGGATGGCACCAACAAGCGCGGAGCTACCCCCATAAAAAAGTCTCAGGTATCAGTTACAGTCAGTGCCGGTATCGCGACGCGAGACGAGGATTCCCCCAGTGTTGAATCGGTCATTGTAGCTGCGGATAACAAACTTTACCGGGCCAAAAAGGCCGGTAGAAATCGTGTCGCCTACTAATAGATAAGATCAAGAAAACAGCTTTTCGCGGCGCTTGAGGCGTTGCTCCTGTACGAAGCGGGGCAGCTGTTGCAGTGGAATCGCCGGGCTGTAGTAAAAGCCCTGTACTTGCTGGCAATTGTGTTCGCGCAGGAACTCTATCTGTTCGTAGGTTTCAGCACCTTCTGCCACCACGAGCATGCCCAGACGTCTGGCCATTTCTATAATCATGGTGCAAACGGCTTCCTGATGATCATTATGCGGCAAATCGCGCACAAAACAGGCGTCTATCTTCAGCGCTGAAATAGGTAGCTCGGTGAGATGTGAAAGCTGGGAGAAGCCAGTACCAAAATCATCCAGCGAGAATGATATTCCCAGCGTGCGCAATTCGTCCATACGCCCTTTAATGGCACCGGGGCTTTTCAGGATGGTTGACTCGGTTAACTCGAACTCCAGGCGAGAGGCGTTAGCGCCGCTGCGAGCTATGATGTCTTTGACTATTTCAACGAAGCGGTCATCCTGAATCTGAGAAAATGAAATGTTCACTGCGACATCAACATTGTGCATTTTCTGCTCTTCCAGCCAGAGCTGGGCACTGCAGGCATGCTGTATGACCTGAAAGCCGATAGTTTTCATCAGTCCCATATCTTCGCAGGCAGATATAAATTCTCCAGGGGCAACCAGTCCGCGTTCCGGATGGTTCCAGCGCAACAGCGCTTCAAGGCCAACCAATTGTCCCGTATTGAGGTCCACTCTGGGCTGGTAATGCAATTCAAACTGGTTTTTACGTACGGCAGTGCGCAGTTCGGCGGCGAGCGAGCTATTGCCTGCCACATCGAAAGTCAGTTGTTCTGAGTAGCGAATGTATTTGCCGCCCTCGGTGCTCTTGGCCTGTTGCATGGCGCTGCGGGAGAACTCTACCAAATCAGAAAACTCACGGCCATCGTCCGGGTAAATCGATGCACCGATGCTGGCCTCTACCGCAACCTGCTGTTCACTGAGAATCATTGGCGCGGAAATGGATTTGAGCATTTTTTCAGCGATGAGGTCCACGTCGGCGGCGGAGCTCACATCTTCCAGCACGACTGCAAACTCGTCACCACCCAATCGGGCAATGCTGTCTGTGCTGCGCATCTTGTTAATCAAGCGGCGGGAGATGGATTTGATCATCACATCGCCATCAGCTTCGCCGTAGTGATCATTGATATTGGCGAACTGGTCAATATTTATGTACAGCAGGGCGGTGTTGAACCCGTAGCGCTCGGAGCGGTCCATGGCGCGCTCTAGATGCGCACGAAAACCGACCCGGTTTAAGGCGCCAGTGAGCGTGTCGCGATTGGACAGTTGCTGAATTTTTTCTTTGGCTTGCTTGAGTTGAATGCAGTAATCGAGAATTCGATGAACCAGCCCGTCCTGTAGCTGGCCTCTTATCAGGTAGTCCTGGGCACCGTATTCACGCAGCTGGGCGATCAGCGATTCGTCGGCCTCATCCAGTAATATAATCAGAGGAACCGTAGCGTCATTCTTCTGGGCCAGGCGCAGCAGGTATTCGGTTTGCGGGCCGTGTGCCATGATGACGGCATCGATCATCGGGTCAGTCAGGGCTTCCAGGGGGCGTTCGATGGATTCTGAAGATGCCAGGTGAAATCTGGTGGGCAGCGCGCGCTCGAGACAGGCGGACAGGATAACGTGGTCCGTCTTGGTCTCTGAGATGATCAGTACAGTGTGCTGTTCCACTAATGGTCCCTGGATACCTGTCCGGATTGAAGCCCTGGCTAGCGCAAGCTCGTTACCAGGGGGTCTACTCTCTCCCTGGATTGATTTGCAATGCAGTGCTTATTCTTTATATAACATGAAGTTATACGGAATAATTCAGCGAAATTCTAGTGAATGTTTATTGAAAATTACCAACCTGCGATCTGTGATGCCAGGCGTAGGCGAATTCGCATAGATTCCTTATCGTTGGGTCTGCAGGTCTGGAATACGGGTAGGCCGGTGATCGCAGCCTGTATTGGCGGGGCTTGGACATGCATGCGGGTGAACGGGCCATGTCTGACAGGGCTGACTTGCCGGTGTATTATGATAGACTTCCGATCCGCCCACCCCCGCCTTTTTTAATAAAGTATGAGTCTAGCCACCGATAAACTCGAAACCATTCGCCAGCAGGTGCAATATCACCTGGATGCGGCCGAGCAGAAAAAACTTGGTCCTGAGCAGGAGCGCGCCTTGAAGGACCAGATAAAGGCCCGGTTGCAACAGGAAAACGCCGTTATTATCGCCCACTACTATACGTCCCCAGCGATACAGTCGCTGGCCGAAGAGACCGGCGGTTGCGTTTCGGATTCGCTGGAGATGGCGCGCTTTGGTCACGACCATCCCGCCCAGACATTGATCGTCGCCGGCGTCAAGTTTATGGGCGAGACCGCCAAGATTCTCACCCCGGAAAAGCGCGTTCTGATGCCGACCCTTGAGGCGACCTGTTCCCTGGATCTGGGTTGTCCGATAGAGGATTTTTCCGCTTTTTGTGATGAGCATCCGGAGCGCAAGGTGGTGGTGTATGCCAATACATCTGCCGCGGTGAAGGCAAGAGCAGACTGGGTGGTCACCTCTAGCATAGCGCTTGATGTTGTTGAACATCTGGCCGATCAGGGTGAGAAAATAATCTGGGCGCCGGATCAACACCTGGGAGACTACGTGCGTCGTCAAACGGGAGCAGACATGTTGATGTGGGATGGTGCCTGCATTGTCCATGAGGAGTTCAAGGCACGTGGCATCGCTGATCTGAAGCGGGTCTACCCCGATGCCGCCGTGCTGGTCCATCCTGAATCCCCGGCCCCGGTACTTGAGTTGGCTGACCGGGTGGGGTCAACCACGCAGATTATTCGGGCCGCCTGTGAAATGGACAACCAGCGCTTTATCGTCGCCACTGACCAGGGCATTTTTTACAAATTGCAGCAGCTGGCCCCGGAAAAAGAATTCATCATTGCTCCCACTGCTGGCAACGGAGCCAGCTGTCGCAGCTGCGCTAATTGTCCGTGGATGGCCATGAACGAACTCGAAACCCTCGCTGAGGTTTTTGAGCGTGATGACAACGAGATTTTTGTGGATGCCGGCCTGGGTGAGCGGGCCATGGTGCCATTGCGGCGCATGCTGGATTTTGCGGCGGAGCTGCAGGTTACGGTAAAGGGTAACGCCTGATCAATGGGTGATTGTCCGCGCAGTGGGCCGCAGTAGACAGGATCAGTAAGACTCAGAAACTTTCCATCTGTTCACGCATGCCGCGGATATCGCGCATTCGCTGCGTGATCTTGGCATGGCTCCAGTAGTCATCGCTCTGCAGCTCCATGGCGTAGGCCAGTTGCTTTTCAGCCTGGTCGAGTAAACCGTTAAGTATGAAGTATTCCGCTCGCGACATATGCAGCCCAAGAATGTCACCGGACAGCCCCTGAACCTCGGCCAGCAGATACCATAGCCCGGGGTCATTGGGTTTCAACTTGCTCTGCTCCAGTAGCACCTCGCCGGCGATATGTGATTCCTGGTTTTGCATTAGCGCATTCGCGTAGGCCATAGTCAGGGGGTGGTTGCCCGGTGACAGTTCCAGTTGGGGGACTAGTTTCTCTATTGCTTTATCCGGAGCGTTGCGCGCCATGTCTATTTCGGCGTCGGCAAGAATATACTCCAGTCGATCGGGACTCTTTGACCAGATGGCGTCCAGTTCCAGGCTGGCTTCGTCCGCCCGACCCGCTGCGGTCAGTGCCAGTACCAGTCCATAAATCGCCGCTTCACGTGAGCGTGGAGTGCCTTCGAGTTCTCCGCGGAAGCGCTGTACGGCTTCTTCTGGGGTGTCGGCCAGTTGGTTGACGACCCTGGCCCGCATCAATTGGTAATTCAGCTTGGGCGTGTAGATCTGCTTGGGGTATTGCCGCGCTCGGTTGCGCGTATCCGCAATACGATTTTCTGACAGTGGGTGAGAACGCAAAAATTCGGGTATGCGGTCCTGGCTTGAATAACGCGATGCTTGCATCATTCGCTCGAACATCGCCGGAGCTGCGTGGGGGTCCATGTTCGCCGCAACCAGTGTCTGCATGCCCACTCTGTCGGCTTCCTGTTCATTGCCCCGGCTATAGCGCATGGCAGAATCCTGTGCCGCAGCCTGGGTGGCAGACAGGGCTGCCATTCCAGCGTCGCCCCCGACCGTGGCCAATAGCACAAAACTGGCTAACATTGCGGCCATGGTAATCGGTTGATTTTTCTTCCGGAATTCCACCCCGCGGGAGAAGTGGCGCTGACTAAGGTGTGCTATCTCATGGGCCAGAACGGTGGCCAGTTCGTCTTCGGTCTGGGCCCACAGCAGCAACCCATTATGGATGCCAATTACGCCGCCAGGCACTGCGAAGGCGTTAATCGTGGGGTTCTCTACAACCACGATCTCTACCCTCCGGTCCTCCAGTTTGCTATGGGTGACCAATTGGTAGATAAGGTGCTCAAGGTACTCAAACAGTAATGGATCGTCGACGGTGGGAACCTGACTGCGAAAAATACGTAACCAGGTCCTACCCAGCTGATGCTCAAATTCCGAGGAGAACAGACTGTTGCTGGAGCCACCAAGATTGGGTATTTTTAGTTCCGCAGGGGGCGGGCGCGGCGCGAGTGGCTGGGATGTCGCGGTAGTGGATATAAGCAATAGCGCACACAGCAGTGCATTTGCCGCGCAACGGCGCCACCGCGCAGTTTTTCCCCAAAATTCAGGCACAGAATGAAACCACTAATTTACCGAGTGAATAATCCTGCATTGTACTGCATGCAGCTGGAATTCAGACAAATCGTTTTCATCTGAGCCTTGGATTGTTCTGCTGTTGGAAAGTTCATGTCGTATTGGTGAACAGTAGGTGCACAATGGCTTATACTGGCGCGCTGTTGATATAGGAACACGATTTAAATGAGCGGGCAGGAGACGGTTGAATTGGATGCCACCGGGCTGGACTGCCCGATGCCGCTACTGCAAGCCAAGCGCGCGTTGAACACCATGGTGGTCGGCCAGCGACTGCGCATACTCGCTACTGACCAGGGCTCCGTGCGCGACTTTCGTGTGTTTAGCGAGCAATCCGGGCATCTATTATTGGCCAGCGAAGAGATCGATGGCGTTTATAGCTACTTACTGCAAAAATCCTGACCCTCACTGAACGGAAGGCGTGATGTTAGACATATTCTCAAAGTGGTACCGGCGATATCTGTTCGAAGAAGAGTCGGTGTTGCTGCTGGTATTACTCACTATTTCGGTGGCATTGCTGATGACCATCGGCGATATTCTGGCCCCGGTATTGGCCTCCATTGTATTGGCTTACCTGGTGCAGGGCTTATCTTCCCAGTTACAGCGTCACGGGTTGCCCCAGTGGGTCGGTGTTGCGGTGTCTTTTCTGGTATTCATGGGGATATTCTTTGGCGTGAGTTTGGGGCTGTTGCCATTGGTATGGCGTCAGTTGCTAAGCCTGGCGAGTGAGATGCCGCGCATGTTGGAGCACGGCCAGCAGTTTCTGGGTGTTTTGCCAGAGCAGTATCCGGAGCTGATCACAGAACAACAGCTCAGCCAGATTATGAATATGGCGCAGACTGAATTGGCGGGATTGGGACAGGCACTGGTGACGCGTTCATTGGCCTCTATCCCGGGTATTTTGACGGTGATGGTCTACATGATTCTGATACCCTTATTGGTGTTTTTCTTTCTCAAGGACCGGCAGCAAATTGCCAGCTGGCTGGCGGACTTTCTGCCCTCAGAGCGACCCTTGCTGCGACGCATCTGGGGCGAAATGAACATGCAGTTTGCCAACTACGCCCGGGGCAAGGTACTGGAAATTATCATTGTTGGCTCTATTACGTATTTCGTATTTGCCTGGATGGGTCTGAACTACGCGGCATTGCTGGGATTGCTGGTGGGGTTGTCTGTCATCATTCCCTACATTGGCGCGGCGCTGGTGACCTTGCCTGTTGTTATCGTGGCTTTCTTCCAGTGGGGTTTTACCGGTGAATTTTATTCACTGTTTGTGGTCTATGTCATTATCCAGACGCTGGATGGCAATGTGCTGGTGCCACTGCTGTTCTCTGAGGCGGTAAATTTGCACCCGGTTGCCATTATATTGGCAGTCCTGTTTTTTGGTGGTATCTGGGGTCTTTGGGGCGTGTTTTTTGCCATTCCCCTGGCAACCCTGATTAAGGCAATTATTAATGCCTGGCCTACGTCGGAGTTTGAGACTCCAGTGGTCGAACCGCAAACGCTAACCTGATGGAGTAATCGATGTCTGCGTTGTACCTGCGACAGGGGCTTAAGCCTCTGTTAAGTGTTTTTGTTGTCCTTTGTACCAGTGTCATTGTTGCCTGTGCCACTCTCCCTGATAACTCGGTACAGCCGATCAAGAGCCCCAATGATGATTATCAGTATCGATTACTGACGTTGGACAATGAAATGGAGGTGCTGCTGATCTCCGATCCGGATACGCCAAAGGCGGCGGCGTCACTGGATGTTAAGGTTGGCAGCGGTGATAACCCTCCCGGCCGCGGCGGCCTGGCTCACTTCCTGGAGCACATGCTGTTTCTGGGCACGGATAAATACCCCGATGCAGCCGAGTATGAGCAGTACATCACGGAGCATGGCGGCAGTCGCAACGCATATACCAGTTTTGAAGACACCAACTACTTCTTCGACGTCAATGCGCCCTTCCTACCCGAGGCGCTGGACCGGTTCGCACAGTTTTTTATAGCGCCGCGCTTTGACAGCGAGTATGTCGATCGCGAGAAAAATGCGGTCGAAGCCGAATACCAGATGGGACTGAGAAGCGACTCACGCCGCGGCCTGGATGTGCTGCAGGAAGTGATGAACCCCGATCACCCCTATAGTCAGTTCATGGTAGGCAGTCTGGATTCGCTGGCGGATCGCCCCGGTTCGACGGTGCGTGATGAATTACTCAGGTTTTACGATAAACATTATTCGGCCAATGCCATGCGCCTTGTTGTGCTGGGCGCTGAGTCACTGGATGAGCTGGAGGCCCTGGTGGCACCCATGTTCAATCAGGTGCCGAATAAGTCTTTCGCGCATGAACCGATAGCACCCCCACTGTTTGCAGAGGGCACGTTACCCCTGTTTGTTCAGGTAGAGCCTTTGGCAACTATGCGGCAATTGCAGGTGTCCTTTCCCATTGCGGATTATCGCAACCTGTACGATGTGAAGCCAGTGTCCTACCTGGGTAATCTGGTGGGGCACGAAGGGGAGGGCAGTTTGCTGTCACAGCTCAAGGCCGAAGGCCTCGCGGAAGGTTTGTCGGCGGGGGCGGGCCTTGGTTGGCGCGGAGGTGCTTTGTTCAGCGTTAACATTTCGCTTACTGAAAAAGGCGCAGCTGAGCACGAACGGGTATTACAGCTTCTATTTGCCTACATGGACATGCTGCGGCAGAAGGGCCCACGCGAATGGCTTTATGCAGAGCAGTCTCGCCTGGCGGGTCTGAGTTTTCGCTTTCGTGGCCAGGTAAACCCCATTAACTATGTCAGCACTTTGGCCAGTGGTATGCATTACTACGCGCCTGCAGACGTGTTACGCGGACCCTATGAAATGAGCCGTTACCAGGAGGATACGCTGGTGCAACTGATAGGGCGTATCGTCCCGAACAATGCACTGGTGGTGCTGGATGACAAAAATGTGGCGACAGACCGGGTGTCAGAGCACTATCAGGTGCCCTATGCCCGCCAGTCAGTCAGCGTCAAGGATTTGGCGGCATGGCACAGCCCTGATCAAGTCGATGCCCTGCACCTGCCCGTGCCGAATGAACTCATCGCTGAAGACGTGTCGCTGGTGAATTTGGTTGTCGACAGCCCCACATTACCCACTGTTGCCCTGCAAACTGAACGGCAGAAGCTCTGGTTTATGCAGGACGCAGAATTCAGGTTGCCCAAGGGAGCGACGTACATCAATTTTCGCTCGCCCGAGGTGGGGCAAAGTGCACAGCAGACGGCGGCGGCGGCGCTGTACACGTCGTTACTGATGGATGAAGTTAATGAATTTACCTATCCGGCGATGTTAGCCGGGCTCAGTTATAGTTTTTACAAACATGCCCAGGGCATCAGCCTGCGAATGAGTGGCTACACCGATAAACAAGCAGTTCTGCTGGAGCGATTGCTCGATGCCATAGAGCAACCTTCGTTTGATCAGCAGCGTTTTGACAATATTCGCAAAGACATGATTCGTAGTCTCAAAAATACCTCGGCCAAGCGCCCCAGTAATCAGGTTCTCGACGATCTGAGGGAGGCTTTACTGTATGGCGTGTGGGGTGAGGAGGCTCTTATCGCCGCGTTGGAGCAGCTTGATCTTCAAGGCTTGCGAGCTTATACCAAGCGCTTTTGGGCGACTGCCACGGCGGAGGGGATGATTTACGGCAACTACAACCCTGATGCGGTAGAACAACTGTCTGACATGCTTACGGACATCATCCCGCCCCAGCCAGCCCCGGCCATGCCAGACCTCAAAGTGTTGCAGCTGGCAGCGGACGAATCCCTGCAGTACGGTGTCGATGTGCCCCATGATGATGCGGTTATTGCCTGGTACCTGCAAGGGGGTGGCAATGCCTTCTCGGACCGTGCGGCCACGGCGCTGACTGCGCAGATTATGAAGTCCGGTTTTTTTCAGCAACTGCGCACGGAGCAACAACTGGGATATGTGGTGAGCACTTTTGCCTGGCCCCAGCTGGATGTTCCAGGCCTGGTGATGCTGATCCAGTCTCCGGTGGCTGACGCCAATACCGTGGCACAGGCAATGCAGAAATTCATGCTGGGTGTGGAGCCGGATCTGGATGAAGCCCAGTTTGCGCGCCACCAGGCCGCGCTGGTGAGCGAGATCCTGCGCCCCGACAAGAACTTGTGGGAGCGTGCTGAATTTTACTGGCAGTCAATTGCCCGTAAACAGCTGGATTTTGCCGGGCGCGAGGATCTGGCCAAGGCAGTGCAGGATCTGACGCTGCAAAGCTGGGCAGATTACTATAACCGCGTATTTATCCAGCACCGACACTCCTTACAAGTTGTATCATCGGGTCAATGGGATCGTCTTCCTGAGGGTGACTTTCAGCGCCGTGATTCTGCGAGTGCTATCAAAGACGACCACCGGGCCTACATTATCGACTGAGTGTAAATCAGTCGTCCGTTACCGTCCGTTGCTAGCGCGATCATTGCGCTAAAATCCACAAAAAGCGCGAATATATGGGTTCCTATTTAGAACCCGTATATATTTCTTTGCGCGCCTACTGTAGTATTTTCCCGTTCCGGATCGCTGTGTGGGTAGTTTATGAACAAGTTCCACAGCAGCGTCTATAATTTGGTACAGAAGTTCATTTACTAAGTTCTCTTTTGAAACTGTTAGGTGATGAGTTCTGACCCCCAGGTTGATTTGCAGGAGTGTGGGCTGGCATGAAGGAAGACATGGATCCGTTGGAAACCAGGGAGTGGCTGGACGCTCTGGATGAAGTGGCGAAACACAGTGGACCGGAGCGGGCCTCCTTTCTCCTGATGGAACTGACCAAGCATGCCATGGAAGCGCGCTTGCGCTTGCCACCTGCCATAACCACCCCCTTTTCCAACACCATTGCCCCGTCTGAAGAAAAAATGATGCCGGGTGATTTGTTTATGGAGCGCCGGGTTCGCTCCCTGGTGCGCTGGAACGCCATGGCTATGGTAATGCGGGCGAATGATAACGATGAAGGTCTGGGCGGCCACATTTCCAGCTTCTCTTCCAGCGCCACATTGTACGATGTTGGTTTCAACTACTTTTTCCGTGGTACCGAAGGTGCCCACCCGGGTGACCTGGTGTTTTACCAGGGGCACAGTGCCCCGGGTATGTATGCGCGCTCCTATCTGGAGGGCCGTTTTGATGAAGAGCAATTAGACAAATTTCGCCGGGAAGTGGACGGTGACGGTCTGTCGTCCTACCCGCACCCCTGGTTGATGCCGGATTACTGGCAGTTTCCCACTGTTTCCATGGGGTTGGGCCCAATCCAGGCGATATACCAGGCCCGTGTGATGAAATATCAGCAAGCGCGCGGCCTGGTCGAACACGGTGATCGCAATGTCTGGTGTTTTATGGGAGACGGAGAAAGTGATGAGCCGGAATCCCTGGGGGCGATCTCGCTGGCCGGCCGGGAAAACATGGGTAACCTGAATTTTGTGATCAACTGTAATTTGCAACGCCTGGATGGTCCGGTGCGAGGCAATGGCAAGATTATCCAGGAACTGGAGGGCGTATTCCGCGGGGCAGGCTGGAAGGTTCTCAAAGTGATTTGGGGGCGCAAGTGGGATCCATTGCTGGAAAAAGACAAAACGGGCCTGCTACAAAAACGTATGGATGAAGTTTGTGATGGCGAGTTGCAAAATTACAAATACAACGGCGGTGCCTATACCAGAGAGCATTTCTTTGGCAAGTATCCGGAGCTACTGGAGCTGGTCGCCGACCTGTCTGACGACGACATCATGTATCTCAATCGTGGCGGACACGACCCCTACAAGGTATACGCGGCCTATGCCGCAGCCTGTGAAGAGCGGGACCGCCCCACGGTAATTCTGGCGATGACGGTCAAGGGCTATGGCACGGGCGAGGCGGGTGAGGCCAATAATGAAACCCACTCGTTGAAGAAACTGGACATTGATAGCCTCAAAGCCTTCCGCGATCGTTTTGGTATTCCCATCAGCGATGCAGAGCTCAAAAACGTGCCCTATTATCGTCCTGCACCTGACAGCCCTGAAATGCGCTACATGCGAGAACGCAGGCAGGAGCTGGGTGGCCAGATTCCCGCGCGACACGCGCAGATGGAGTTATTGCAAACCCCACCTATCAGCGCTTTTAGCAATCAGCTCAAGAGCAGTGGCAAGCGAGAGATTTCCACTACCATGGCCTTTGTGCGCATGTTGTCCAGTCTGGTCAAGGACAAGGAAATTGGCGAGCGCGTGGTGCCCATAGTGCCCGACGAGGCGCGTACCTTCGGTATGGAAGGCATGTTCCGGCAACTGGGCATCTATTCTGCGGAGGGCCAGCAATATACCCCCCACGATGCCGGCCAGATCATGTATTACAAAGAAGATAAGCAGGGGCAGATTCTGGAAGAGGGTATTAACGAGGCGGGTGCCTTCTCTGCCTGGCTGGCGGCGGCAACGTCTTACAGTACCAGTGGCTATGCCATGCTGCCCTTTTATATTTATTATTCCATGTTTGGTTTTCAGCGTATCGGCGATCTGGCCTGGGCAGCCGGCGACAGTCAGGCCCGCGGGTTCCTGATTGGTGCTACTGCCGGGCGTACCACACTTAACGGTGAGGGTTTGCAGCACCAGGATGGTCACAGCCACATACTGGCCAGCACGATTCCAAATTGCGTGGCTTACGATCCGGCTTACGCCTATGAATTGGCGGTGATTATTCAGGACGGCTTGCGCCGTATGTTTCAGGAAGGTGAGAACAAGTTCTATTACATCACCACCATGAATGAGAACTACGTGCAGCCTGATATGCCTCACGGTGTCGAGGACGGCATTATCAAAGGCATGTATCAGGTGAAAAGCTCCACTAACAGAAGTGAGCTGCGCGTGCAGTTGTTCGGTGGCGGCGCGATTTTACGTGAGGTGGAGGCAGCCGCGGTAATTTTGGAAAACGACTACCAGATCGCTGCAGATGTGTGGAGCCTGACCAGCGTTAACGAATTGCAACGCGAAGGAAAGGCCGCCCTGCGCTGGAATATGCTGCACCCGCAAGAGGATCCCCGGGTGCCCTATGTGACCCAGCAGTTACAGGACGCCACTGGCCCCTTTATTGCGGCCACAGATTACATGAAATCCTACACAGACCAGATCAGGGAGTTTATACCGGGCAGTTTTACGGTGTTGGGTACCGATGGCTTCGGGCGCTCGGATACGCGCGGCAAACTGCGTGAGTTTTTCGAAGTGAGTCGTGCCTATATCGTAATAGCGACGCTTAAAACCCTGGCCGATGAAGGCAAAATAGAAACTTCCAGGGTGGTGGAAGCAATGCGTGCCCTAGGTATTTCCCCGGACAAGACCAACCCGTTACTGGCCTGAAGAATAAGGATATCGATGTGTCTAAACAACAAGTAACAGTCCCTGATATTGGCGGTGCCGAGGGAGCGGAGGTTATCGAGTTGCTGATTGCGGTCGGCGATGAGGTTGCCGTGGATCAAAGCCTACTGGTGCTGGAATCTGATAAGGCCTCGATGGAAATACCCTCAACCGTCGCTGGAGTTGTGGTAGAGCTGCTGGTTGCAGAGGGCGAAGAGCTGGCCGAAGGTGCGCCGATAGTGGTCATCGAAGTGGTTGGTGAGGCGGCTGGGGTGGATGCCCCGGCGACGACTGCGCAGCCCGTTAGTGCAGTAACATCTGATGAGGCCCCCGCTACCATTGCGGCACCCGCGGCGACTGCAGTGGAATCCATTGCACCCGCAGCAGCGGACTCCGGGCAGGCAGCCGGGGCGGAGAATGTTAGCCAGACCGTTCCCATCCCGGATATTGGCAGTGATGAAGCCGTGGAGCTTATCGAGATCTCGGTAAAAGTAGGTGACAGTGTGGCCGAGGGCGATTCCCTGGTGGTGCTGGAGTCGGACAAGGCGTCCATGGAAGTACCCTCGCCTGTGGCCGGTGAAGTGTTGCAGATTCTGGTTAAAGAGGGAGACAGCGTCAAACAGGGCGATGACCTGTTGGTACTGCAAACGACAGCCAATGCGGCACCGGCAACGATTCCTCCTGCTTCTCCGGCCGCCAGTGTAGCGGCACCTGTGGCGGCACCAGCGCAGCCTGCAGTGGCGGCCGCGGCCGTGGCCGCTGGCAAGTCGGCGCCAGTGGGTGCCGGGAATGTTTATGCCGGACCTGCCGTGCGCAAACTGGCACGGGAGTTCGGTGTTGAGTTAGGCCTGGTCGCTGGTACTGGCCCACGGGGTCGTATCCTCAAGGAAGACTTGCAGCAGTTTGTGCAGCAGAGTTTGAGTGGCAAGTCCTCGGTAGCCGTGAGCGGTGGAACAGGTATTCCAGCCATTCCCGAGGTTGATTACGCCAGGTTTGGCGAGGTGGACGTTACCAAGCGCAGCAAGCTGGATAAACTGACTGCGGCGAATATGCAGCGTAATTGGCTCAACGTACCTCACGTGACTCAATTCGATGAGGCGGATATCACCGAGTTGGAAGAATTCCGGGTCGGGCTTAAGGCGGAGGCTGAAAAACGCGGCACCCGGCTTACGCCCATGCCATTCTTGCTCAAGGCCTGTGCAGTGGCGCTGCGCGACAACCCCAAGTTTAACAGCGGCCTGGCCGGTGGTGGCGAGCAGCTGGTATACAAAAAGTACATCAATATCGGTATGGCGGTGGATACGCCGGCGGGCTTGATGGTGCCGGTAATTCGCGATGTCGACCAGAAAACAATCTGGGAGTTGGCCGAAGAAGTCTTGTCCATGGCAGGCAAGGCTCGCGACCGCAAGCTCAAGCCGGCGGAGATGCAGGGTGGGTGTTTTTCTATTTCCAGCCTGGGAAATATTGGTGGCAATGGCTTCACCCCTATCGTCAACGCTCCCGAAGTGGGCATCCTGGGGGTATCCAAGGCCGCGATTAAGCCGATCTGGGATGGTCAGGCATTTGCGCCGCGCAAAATGCTGCCACTGGCCTTGTCCTATGATCACCGGGTGATCAACGGCGGGGACGGTGGCCGCTATTTATCACAGATCGTGGCTTTGCTAGGGGATATTCGCCAACTGGTAATGTGACCAGCAGGCGGTCGTTCCCTCCCCGTCGCAGCTAGCGCTGCCAGCCCCAATACTCACGAGAGATAGCGCGCAGACTATCTACTTCCCAGAGCGTAGCGCGGTCTGTTTGCCATAAGCGTGGTTCCAGGGTTGCCAGTTCTGCTAATGAACATTGTGGCCAGCCATCATCGCGTAGCGCATGGATAAATTTCAAAGAGCGAAAAGCATCAAACCACTGGTGAAACTGGCGCATGAATTGATTCGGTGCCTTGCCCTGTGTTCTGCAGTGATTTAAAGCCTCCTCCAATCCCAGGCTGTGCAATGCCTGGTGACATGCCAGAGCCAGTTCTTGTTCCAGTCCCAGCTCACACAGTAGTTTGATCAGTTGCGCTGATTCCTTGTGTTGCAGATTGGGCATGGTGGATAGCACGGCGCGCAATGCGCTAAAGCATTGCGGGTGATAAAACACTGCTGAGTCCTGTGGTCGCTCGCCCTGACTGATCATCGCAACTGCGGGGCCGGTACCAAAGGGAACGCGTGTGGATTGTCTTGATTGCAGCTCGATGCAGTGTCCTGCCAGTCTGGTTACCGGGCCGAGCTTCGCCAGTTTATTGAGCAGATAGAAGTCCTCCCCACCGGCGCGTTTTGGAAAGCCACGCACCTGGGCGTAGGCGTTGGCCTTTACTGCCAGCGCGCTGCCCAGGGTATGGTAGGCGTATGGCGATGCCGCATATTCCAGTCCCAGCACATAGTGGTGCAGGCGCAGTTCATATAAGGCAGTTGCCGCGTTGCAGTCGTGCTCTTGTCCGGGTACATGGGTGAAGGGAAATACCCCGGCCACTGCATCGGGTGACGCGTCTGCCAGTTGGCTAAAGTAATCCGCGGGCAAATGCGCGTCGGCATCGCTGCAATAAATCCAGGGGCCATTAATCGCGCCCTGAGTCATCCATTTAAGGGCGATATCGCAACCTGTTTTACGGGCCAGGCCCACACCCTGGCCGCCAGGGTGCAGCACGCCCGCAGCATCCATGTCATGAACGTAGAGCTCTGTATACGGATTTAATCGATAAACGATCGGCTGCCCGGTGTCGGCAGGCAGCGTATTGATTGCCGTTCGCAGTGCCCGGTTCGCGTTTTTATCGCCATCCGAATCGGGGCGGTTCAGTACCAGAATGACCAGGGTATTTTCGCTACCGGTTGCTCCAGGCAGCGCAATGAGTTGTTGTAACAGGGCAGATGATTCCCTGTAAGCGGGAATCACCAGTGCATGCTGCCAGCGTGGCGTCGTGCCCCGGTAGTCCGGCAGATCCGGCTCAATATGCCGTTGCAGGTAGCGTTGCAGGGCAACACTTTTGCGCATTAGTGCAGGGCTGCTCGAATCGGCAGGCTGGCAACAATGGCTGCTTCAACGTCCAGCAGTTCCTCCCAGCGTTGTGTTATGGCCTCGCGCGCCAGGTACCTCTCTGCCAGCTCCAGGAATAGCTCAAAATGGCGCTCCTCGGAACGGGCGATGGACTGGTAGAATTTTTTCAGTGGACCAGCTTCAAGAGCCGCCGCCACCAGGGCAAAACGTTCGGCGCCACGCGCTTCTATTATGCTTGCTGTGAGCAAACGGTCCATTAGATAGGCTTCGCTACCCTGGCGAATGGACTCGCGAAAGGCCAGTACATAGGGGTCTTTCTTGTCTGTGGCGGTTATCAGGCCGCGACGGTGTATCCATTTGACCACCTCCCGGTAATGCGTGAGTTCCTCCACTGCCAGGTCGGCCATGGCGGCCACCAGTTCTGTTCTGTCCGGGTAGTGTGACAACATGGAGATGGCCATACCGGACGCTTTTTTTTCCGCAGCCGCGTGATCCAGTAAAAAACTGTCAAAGTCCGCCATCACGGTCTCAGTCCAGGCGGCGGGTGTGGCGTAGCGAAGTGGCAGGTCTGGCATGTGACGGTACGTGCTTTGGGCAGGGGCGGTCATTGAACGTTAAGTTAGCGCCGAACACAAGATCGGGGGCGCGTGGCTCCTCACCTCAGCTTGCAGCACGGCACCTGCCTTATGTTAAACTCCGCAGTCGCGTTCGGGTCAGGCCGCTATAGGTCCTGCTCGATAATTGCCCCCATCTTCAGGACTATGAGCCAATGATCATCAAGCCACGCGTACGCGGATTCCTCTGTATTACCACTCACCCGGTAGGCTGCGCAGCCAACGTCAGGAAGCAGATAGATTACGTAAAGTCACAAGGCCAGTTGGAAAATGGTCCCAAGCGGGTGTTGGTGATCGGTGCTTCCACCGGTTATGGTCTGGCGTCGCGCGTTACGGCGGCCTTTGGTTCGGGTGCCGACACACTGGGAATATTTTTTGAAAAAGAGGGCACGGAGCGCAAGCCGGGTACCGCAGGCTGGTATAACTCTGCCGCTTTTCATCAGTTTGCCGACGCCGAAGGTTTATATGCCAAGAGTATCAATGGCGATGCCTTTAGTGATGAGATCAAGCAAAAAACCATAGATACCATCAAGGCCGATATGGGGCAGGTTGATCTGGTGGTCTACAGTCTTGCCTCTCCGCGTCGGCAGCACCCGGTGACCGGGGTGGTGCACAACTCTACGCTAAAGCCGATCGGTAGTGATGCGACACAAAAGGGCGTGAATACCGACAAGGAAGAAGTGCAGGACTTTCACCTGGAGCAGGCTACCCAGGAAGAAATAGACAACACCGTGGCGGTGATGGGCGGCGAGGACTGGCAGATGTGGATAGAAGCACTGGACGATGCCGGTGTTCTGGCTGACGGTGCCAAGACCACGGCCTATACCTACATCGGTGAAAAGCTGACCTGGGACATTTATTGGCACGGCACGATAGGCGCGGCCAAGAAAGACCTGGACAAGCGGGTGATCAGTATTCGCGAGCGCCTCGCTGCAAAAGGTGGTGATGCTCGGGTATCGGTGCTCAAGGCGGTGGTCACGCAGGCGAGCGCGGCCATTCCGGCCATGCCAATTTACCTGGCCCTGCTGTTCAAGGTTATGAAGGAGCAGGGCATCCATGAAGGTTGTATTGAGCAGGTCGAAGGCCTGTTTCGCGACTCCCTGTATAACGATGCTCCCTATCTGGATGAAGAGGGACGCTTGCGCGCTGACCGCAAGGAACTGGATCCACAAATACAGGCAGCGGTAGGGGCGTTGTGGGAGAATATCAATACAGACACCCTGCGCCAGCTATCTGATTTTGCCGGTTACAAACGAGAGTTTCTGCAGTTGTTTGGATTTGAGGTGGATGGGGTCGACTACGACGCAGAGGTTAATCCCCACGTTACTATCGAAAATATGGTCTAGATTATGCTGGAACACGGAATACCCTTTCGCCTTAACAGCAGAGTCAGGCGAATTGTGGCACCTAATGCGGGGGTGATGACCGGCGCCGGAACCAATACCTACTTGCTCGGCGATGAGGAGGTTGCCGTGCTTGATCCGGGCCCGGCGATCCCCGCGCATATTGATGCCATATTGGCAACCGCAGGCGAGCGTATTCGTTGGATCGTTTGTACCCATACTCACGCAGATCACTCGCCTGCCTGGCAAGCCATAGCCGAGGCGACGGGTGCCCAGGTTATCGGCGCTTCGCCTGCCGATGACATGTTTCAGGACGACACCTTCAAGCCGGGTAAGGAGCTGCAGCACGATGAGGTGCTGAGTACCCCCGAGTTCACCCTGCGGGCAGTGCATACCCCCGGTCATGTGAGTAATCATTTCTGTTTCTTCCTGGAAGAAGAGCAAATGCTGTTTGCCGGTGACCACATTATGAACGGCTCGACGGTGGTCATCGTCCCTCCCAGTGGCGACATGAAAGCCTATATAGAATCACTACAGTTGTTGATGCAGTACCCGCTAAAGTTTATCGCCCCGGGTCATGGGGAGGTGATGGAGGATTCGCGCGCAGTGGTTGAATGGTTGGTTAATCATCGCCTGAAGCGTGAACAAAAGGTCATTGCGAGTCTGCAGCAACTGGGACGCACTGCACTGGATGACCTGGTCAAGGTGGTCTACGACGATGTGGATACCAGCTTACACAAGATGGCCAAACTGTCTCTGAGTGCGCACCTGATTAAATTGAATCAGGAAAACCGGGCAGTGCATCATACCAAGGATGATGCATGGGAGATGTTCGAACTATAGGTCGTCTGCGCGTTTAATGAATTATCACTATAAGACTAAAGAGGAATATCGATGAACGGATTAATGATGGGCATGGATTTGTCCATTACTTCGATTATGGAGCACGCCGAGCGGGTCAATGGCGCTACTGAAATAGTGT
>JBALVO010000208.1:0-3475 GCA_036961445.1 Halioglobus sp. | reverse complement strand
GGAAGCTCCGCAGCATCTGGATCGAAACAGTCCCATTGATTACAGCCAGTTTTAAGACCAAAATAGTTTCTGCACATACTAGGGGCGCATCCTAGCACCTCTAAAAAACTTGACTTAGGCATTTCCCCTAGATCGTATCTTGTCGCCGGTGAGGGACGAATATAGCCTTTTCAGTCGCTCCACGAAATTCGCTTGGTGAAAAGGCTATATTCGTCCCTCCCCTACCAGCGTGGTATGCCGAATGGGCTTATCGATTCCAGGGAAGCTGTCTCTAAAATTATTACCGAATACTCCAATTGAGCAGGGTGGCAGCACTTGAGGACGCGGGCGGGACAGGGTTTCTCACCAAGCGAATTCGTTGGTCCGGCATCGCGGGAACAACTGAGAAACACTGTCCCGTCCTCGGCCAGAGCAATCTTGTTAAACCGCAGAATTCGTTAGTTCGTTTCAAAACAATACGCGACGGAGAAACGTGGTCTGTCCCCGATTGTCGCGATTGTCCCGGCGGCCATACGGAAGCCCCGCAAACGCTCGACCCGCATCCACCCATCAACTTCGCTCAGTTTTAATCAAAAAAAAGGGCTGACCGGAAAACCCGATCAGCCCTTGATCTTAAACAAACACCGCTGTTAGGGAGCTGCGATTACCAGCGATAAGCCGCGCGCATGTACCATGAGCCACCTTCGTAGTTTGCAGCACTACGGCGGGGGTATTGTAGACCTGAGCCCCGGTTGTTGCGGAAGGGTGAATCGGTTTCATCAACAAACTCATCGAAGATGTTCACACCACCGGCTGTCAGGCGCACATTGTCGGTAACATTCCAACCCAGTTCCAGATCGAAGAAGATGGTATCGTCGATCTTCTGACTTGCAGAACCGGGTATGGTGCCCTGTGAGGGGTCATTATCATCGACAAGAGCGCCACCAACCGTACCGGCTTCATCATAATGGTCACCGTAGTAGTTGGCGCGGATCATTAGGTTCCAGTTGTCCCCAAAAAAAGTATTCGCGGAGACCACGAAGCGCTCCTCAGGTAGGTTGTTTTCAATATTGAGAACGTTGCGGCGACTCACTGGTAACACTGGCTCCAGGCCGCCCGGGCGTTGCACAGCGGACTGATCGGTTACCTCAAACTCACTGAAATTTACGGCCAGGCTAAGATCCGTGCTAGCGCTGGAGCCCCACTCCCAACCAGAGGTCAGCACGATATCAATGCCGCTGGACTCTACATCCAGCGCATTGGTATAGAAGCTGATCGTATCGCTCACCGTACCGATGACATTAATATCGCCGGTTCGGTAAATTCGATCCTCAACCTCGATCTGGTAAACATCCACCGTCAGACTGGTAGATTCACCGAAGTTGCTGGTGAAACCGATGCTGTAGTTGACCGCCTTCTCCTCGGTAAGTGCCTTACCCCCATTGAGCACCGCGATGGGGCTGGTGGGTGGCAGCAGACCTTCCTCAGTCAGCTCACCGGTAATACCGTCAAATGTGGTGGTGGTACTCTGCAAATTGGACTGGCCAGGCGTAGGCGCATGGAAACCGGTAGATACCGCCGCCCTGAGGGTAAATGCATCTGAGATGTTCCAGCGCGCCGCCAACTTGCCGTTAGTGGTGTCGCCGAAATCAGAAAAGTCCTCGTAACGAAGAGCACCCTGGAGTAGGAAGTCATCGGTGATATCCCATTCCACATCAGTGTAAATGCCCCAGTTGTCCCGAGAAAAATCGCCTGAATTACGAGGGAAAAACCCGAGCATACCGCTGGACCCCGCTTCAAAATAGGAACTAGGCTCCCCAGGGTTAATGGTGAATGTTTCTTCGCGCCACTCAGCACCGAATGCCAGATTGACGGCATCAGACAAGGGCATGGAGAAATCCGCATTCAGGTTGGTCTCTTCCTGCTCATAGCCACCGGTGTTAAACGTGGTCTGTAAAGGTTCGCCATCATCGCCCAGGCCGAGGCTGTGATTAGTGGTGTTATTGAGGGTAAAGTCGAGTGTATTCTGCCCGTAACCGCCACTGATGTCATAGTAGAGATCACCGCCGAATTCGCCCTTGAGACCCAGCACCAGGCTGATGTCGTCCTGCTCACCGTCGAGAAAAGGGGTGTAGCCAGTTTCAAGCAAATCACCATCGTAGCCATGATCATCTCTCAGGCTCAGCAAAGTGCCGTCGAGTCCATCAGGACCTGAGTCGACCAGGTTGCGACCCTCGCGCCAAAAGAACCGGTATCGGCCTTCCGTTTCAGCATAGTTACCAAATGCATAGACACGCATTGCATCCGAAATATCGTAACCACTATTAAAGAAAAAACGGGTGGCTTCGGTCTCCGGTCGGCCCCAGGAATTGACGAAGGGTGCATCGCCAAAGGGCGAGTCACCACCGACGCCTTGCGCACCAAAGTCGTCAATGGAAGATTGCGCGTCGGGGCGTTGTATCCCGCGCGACAGAGCATCGTTATCAACATATTCCAGAGTCAGGTTCAAAAAGGCATTTTCACCCAACGCGAAACCACCGTTGGCGCCAACTTTCATACTCTGCTCATCGTCGAAGTATTCGCCATACTGGACCATAACCTCGCCACCCTCGTTATCGTCTTTCATCTGAAAGTTGATTACGCCGGCGATGGCGTCCGAGCCGTACTGTGCGGCAGCACCGTCACGCAAAATTTCAACGCTCTTGACTCCCATACTGGGAACCATGGCGATATCGGGTGCGTGGGCACCACGGCCAGCAGCCGGCACTAAATCTTGCACAAGTGAAGAGCGATGCCGGCGTTTGCCGTTGACCAGTACCAGGCTCTGGTCTGGAGACATGCCGCGCAAAGAGGTATGACGAACAAAGGCCGAACCGTCACCTGTGGCGGGGGAGGCTGTATAGGAAGGCACCAGCGATTTCAAACTATCGGTAATGTCAGCCGTGTTGCCGCCGACATTCAAATCTTCCGAGCTGAAAACGTCAACCGGTACCGGTGAATCTGTCGCCGAGCGCGGCTTGGAACTACGGGTACCGATGGTGATAACTTCTTCCATCACCAGTTCGCTGTCTTGTGCCAGCACCGGCTGGCCCATGGTTGCTACAACGGCCGAAACCGCCAAACATAAGGGCGTGTGTTTTAGCTTAAGCATTCTCTTACTCCAGGAATATGGGTTGGGTATTACTATTTTCGTTATAATTGTTTTAATTGTTATATGGCCGCTATCTCGCCACCGCACAGAGGCAAGATTTACCAGATCCGGAATACACAAGGTACTGATAGCTATAACTATAATTATTTGCCATAGGCCCAAAATAGCTCAGCGAACACGTGCCTGCAGTGAAAATAATGGGCAATATTCACACCGAAAACAGTGAGGACTCAGAGTTTTTTTATGTTGCAACTATCGAGTGTCGTAGTGCCGCAAGTGAAAACTGCGCTTAGGCAAGCTCCTGCAGCGTATCGGCAAGCGCACTGATCAGGCCGTCTATGTCTG
>JBALVO010000020.1:0-39465 GCA_036961445.1 Halioglobus sp. | reverse complement strand
AGGCCTGGAAGGGAGCAACGGTAATTATCGACTCGTGTGCCGGGGTGTGGCTGTCTGGGACACCTCCAATCTCCAGGCGGTCCTTCCCGATTCATTTCCCTGACAAGTTTTGTGTCCATCCGTGGCTGGTGTATCCTAGCTTTCTTTTTGTGTTGTAAGGCAATCGAAGTAATGTCCTATCAGGTGCTGGCGCGTAAATGGCGACCCAAGAGTTTCCGGGAATTGGTTGGCCAGGAACACGTGCTTCAAGCACTTGTTAACGCACTGGACCACGACCGGTTACACCATGCCTATTTGTTTACCGGAACCCGTGGCGTTGGCAAAACCACTATCGCCAGGATTCTCGCCAAGTGTCTCAATTGTGAGCAGGGAGTGAGTTCGGAGCCCTGTGGCGAGTGTTCATCTTGCCTGGAGATCGCGGAAGGGCGCAGTGTCGATTTACTGGAGGTGGACGCTGCATCACGCACCAAAGTAGAAGACACGCGCGAGTTATTGGAGAACGTGCAATACGCACCCACTCGCTCTCGCTATAAGGTGTATCTCATTGACGAGGTGCACATGTTGTCGAACCACAGTTTCAACGCGTTACTCAAGACGCTGGAAGAGCCACCACCGCACGTCAAGTTCCTACTGGCGACTACCGACCCCCAGAAGCTACCGGCGACCATCCTGTCGCGTTGTTTACAATTCAATCTGAAAAACATGCCTCCCGAGCAAATTGTCGGGCATCTTGCCAATGTACTTGAGCAAGAAATGGTCAGTTTCGAGCAGCCCGCGCTGTGGCTGCTGGCACGCGCGGCTGCGGGGAGTATGCGTGATGCTTTGAGTCTTACTGACCAGGCCATCGCCTTTGGTTCGGGCAAGCTCAGCGAAGTAGATGTGCGCAGTATGTTGGGCAGTGTAGATCTCAAGTTTGTTTATCAGCTGTTAGAGGCTATTGCCGAGGGTGACCCGGCAGAACTGCTGAAAGTTGTAAGCCACATGGGCGAGCATGCACCGGACTATGAAGGCGGTCTCGATGAGCTGTTGTCCTTGATCCACCGCGTGGCGTTGGCCCAGGTGGTTCCGGATGCCATTGATAATAGTTGGGGCGATGCGCAGCGTGTAGGTGAACTGGCTGCTGCCATTGCGGCGGAGGATGCCCAATTATTTTACCAAATCGCCTTAAATGGCAAGCGGGATATTGGTCTCGCGCCTGATCCTCGCGGTGGCTTTGAAATGATTTTATTGCGGATGCTGGCATTTCGCCCTGCCGCGGTAATAGATGAAAGTCTCGGCCCGGAAGATTTATCCCCGGTAGCCGCCGTGCAGCACAATAACGCCGCCGGGGAGGTCGGTGCCCAGGTAAAAAAGTCCCGTGAGGTGCCCTTAAAGCCGGTTCCAGACACTGAGCCGGCCATAGTCGCAGTCCCGATACCTGAGCCAGTGGCGGCCGCGCCGGTTATTGCCAAGACAGCTGCAGCGGTGAGCGCTGGTAGCTTTGCCTTGTCGGACCTGACAACGTCCAGCTGGCCTCATTTGCTGGAGTTATTAGGTCTGGTTGGCATCGTGTATAACATTGCATCTCACTGCGAGCTTGATAGTAAGGAGCAAAATGATCTCGGTTTTGTACTCGATAGCGCCAACGCATCGTTATTCAACGACAGTCATAGCGCTAAAATACGCCTGGCATTAGAGAACTACTTCGGCCACTCGCTGTCAGTTTCCATAGTGCCGGGAGAGGTAGGCAGTGAGACGCCTGCCATGGGTAAGGCCCGTGTGGCGCGCGAACGACAAGAGGAAGCAGTCGTATCAATAGAAAACGACCCACAATTGCAGGCGCTGATTGTTCGCTTCGATGGGGAATTGGACCGTTCCTCTATCGTACCCACGGATCTTTGACGCTCCAGCGGAAATACAGAGGAATATATATGAAGGGAAATATTACGGACCTGATGCAGCAAGCCCAAAAGATGCAGGCTGATATGCAGCAGAAACAGGAAGAGCTCGCCAAGGCTGAGGTGCATGGGGAATCCGGTGCCGGTCTGGTTAAAGTCGTCATGACCGGGCGACACGATGTGAAGCGGGTGACGATAGACGATGCGGTGTTTACTGAAGATAAGGAAGTGTTGGAAGATCTTTTGGCCGCGGCAGTCAATGACGCGGTGCGTAAAGTCGAAGCCCACAATCGCGACGCTATGTCGGGGCTTGCTGCTGGTCTCAATTTGCCAGCCGGCTTCAAGATGCCATTTTGATTTGCCGCGGCAGCAAATATGAAGTTTAGTCCGGCAATAACGAATTTAATTGAGGCCTTGCGTTGTTTGCCCGGGGTTGGCCCCAAGTCAGCTCAACGTATGACATTGCATCTGCTGGAACGCGATCGAGAGGGCGCTACCGCTCTGGCCACAGCTCTGAACGAGGCTGTTGAGCGAGTCGATCACTGCAGTCGCTGTCGTAATTTTACTGAACTTGCGGTGTGCGAAATTTGCAGCAATCCCAGGCGTGACGCAACCACCATTTGTATTGTGGAGACCCCGGGTGATGTTTTGGCGGTGGAATCGAGTGGCAGTTTTCGCGGTATCTATTATGTGCTGATGGGCCATTTGTCGCCGATTGATGGTATCGGTCCAGCAGAGATCGGCCTGGAAAAGCTACACCAGCGGGTTATCGATGAAGGCATACAGGAAGTGATTCTGGCGACCAATCCCACGGTGGAGGGTGAGGCTACCGCTTACTACCTCACTGATATGCTGCAGCCGCAGGGCGTGAGGGTATCGCGCATCGCCCATGGCGTGCCGCTGGGCGGCGAGCTGGAGTATGTAGACGGTTCCACCCTGGCTCACGCCTTGTCTGGCCGGCGGCCGATGGAGTAATTGATGGATTGGAAACTAATAGAATCGGATGCGGCCTTGCGGCAAATGCTGGCAGACGCAGCAGGTAGCGAAGCGGTTATTGTTGATACCGAATTCATGCGGCGCAATACGTTTTTCCCGCGGGTTGCCCTGGTGCAGCTGTGTTTCGCCAGGGAGGGTGTCGACACTGAAACTGCCTGGCTGATAGATCCCCTGCGCATTGCAGACCCTGCGCCACTGGCGGAACTGTTCACTGACCCCGCTGTAGTGAAAGTGTTGCATTCGGCAAGTGAGGATCTGGAGGTATTCCAGAATTGGCTAGGGGTGTTGCCGCAGCCATTATTCGATACGCAGCGCGCAGCGGGACTTCTGGGGCTGGGATTTGGTCTGGGTTATCGCGCCCTGGTGCAATCCATCTGCGACGTAGACTTACCCAAAGGCGAAACATGCTCCGACTGGTTGCAGCGACCACTTAGTGCCGCGCAGTGTGAGTATGCGGCGCAGGATGTCATCTGGCTGTTGCCGGTGTGGCGAGAGCTGGAGAAACAATGTGTGGAGCAGGGCCGGCGCGAGTGGGTGCTGGCTGATGGGCGTGATGCTATGGGCGCGCTGGGAACAGCAGTCGTTGATTTTCATAAACGCATTAAAACAGCCTGGAGATTGAGTCCGCGCCAGCTGGGTATACTGGCGGTGATTTGTGACTGGCGTGAGCACACGGCCCGCCAGCGCGATAAGCCGCGCAGCTGGATTATTGACGACAAGTGCTGTCTGGAGCTGGCCCAGCAGGACCCGCGGAGTTGGGCAGAGTTGAAATCAAAGGTGGAGCTACCGGCCCCGGCGCTGCGCCACTATGGTGAAGATTTGCTGGGCCTGTTGACGGCCCAGCGGACCATTCCCGATGTTGATTTGCCCCAGGCATTGCCGGGGCCGCTGGACGCGCAACAGCGCAACCAGGTAAAGCAACTCAAGGCTAAAGCTCGCGCCATCGCCGAGGGTCTGGCAATGGCCCCTGAGGTGTTATTGCAAAGCAAGGATTACGAACTGTTGTTGCGTGAGGCTGCCGGCGCTTTGTCCCGCGTGCCACTGCACTGGCAGGGCTGGCGCAAGGATGTAGTGATTTCGCCTCTGCGTGAGTCATTGGCAGGCGGTACAGTATGACAGTGATATGTCAGGTGTTTAAGAGTTCGCGCAAGCAGGAGATGTATTTGTATGTCGAAAAGGCGCGCGGCCTGGTCGATGTACCTGAGGTGTTAATGACACAGTTCGGGGAGCCCCAATCTGTGATGATTATCCTGTTGGGTGATGGACGTAAGTTGGCCAGGGCGGACGTCGCTGAGGTGCTTTCTGGCATTACCGAATATGGTTTTTATCTGCAAATGCCGCCAACCGCGGCGGAGTTATTGCGTCGGGATGGGCAAAGTGGTCGATTGGTGGAATAACAAGCCGCTGGCGGAGCTTGACGCAACGCAGTGGGAAGCTCTGTGTGATGGCTGTGCCAAGTGCTGCCTGCATAAGCTGGAGGACGAGGACAGCGGTGAGGTGTACTACACCAAAGTGCGCTGTCGGTATCTCGACGAAACTACCTGTCGCTGCACTGATTATTCCAGACGCTCGGTGCTAGTGCCCAATTGTATTAAGTTGCGACCGGATGACCTGCTGGAATTGGATTGGTTACCCAGTACCTGTGCTTACCGTTTACGCGCTCACGGTCAGCCTTTACCTGAGTGGCACCCGCTGGTCAGTGGCGATGCTGGTTCGGTTCATAAGGCGGGCATATCGATCCGCGGTCGTGCTATTTCAGATGAATATGTTCACCCTGAAGGCTACGATGAGCACATTGTGCACTGGGTAGAGTAGGAGAGAGTAAGTGCTGAGTGAAAGTTCCTATTTAATGGCGATGTACATCTATCTTGGGGCGGCAAGCTTTATGCTGCTGTACCTGGCGTGGTGGTTGGGGCGGCACTGGCGGGCGGCCTGGGTCGCCTTTACCGTATTATTGTGCGCTGCGCTGTTATTGACCCCGGCTTATCCGAAAAGCGGCGTCGAAACATTGGCACCGGCATTGATAGTGGCCGCATTCCAGCTGCTTACCGAGGGCTATGACGCTGCTGAACACGCGCTGCGACCACTGGCGTTTATGTCGGCAATGGCAGTCGCCGTTGCATTGCTGTTGGGCCTGACAGTGTTGCGTGGTCGCGGCCCCAGGAAAAACCGTAAAAACAGACACAGGGATAGGAATCCAGACCAAAAATCCCCGGAACAAACCCCGGCCTAATTGATAAGCGGTCGGCCAAACTGTAACCTGTGCGCCTTTCGTACTTTGCAAGAGTGATAACTAGACTATGAAATTCCAAGGGACTGAACGATATATTGCCACTGATGATTTGCGGATGGCGGTAAATGCCGCGGTGACGCTGGAGCGTCCATTATTAATCAAGGGCGAACCGGGCACCGGTAAAACCATGTTGGCGGAGGAGGTGGCGTTAGGCCTGGGCAAACGCCTGATCCAGTGGCATATCAAATCCACCACCAAAGCGCAGCAGGGCCTGTATGAATATGATGCGGTTTCACGCCTGCGTGACTCCCAACTCGGCGATGAGAAAGTTCACGACATCGGCAATTACATCAAGCGTGGCAAGTTGTGGGAAGCCTTTGATTCCGACGAGCAGGTCGTCCTGCTGATCGACGAAGTCGACAAGGCGGACATCGAGTTCCCCAACGATCTGCTGGTGGAACTCGACCGTATGGAGTTTTATGTTTACGAAACGGGTGAGACTATCAAGGCCAGACAGCGTCCCATCATTATCATCACCAGCAACAACGAAAAGGAATTGCCCGACGCCTTTTTGCGCCGCTGCTTCTTTCACTTTATCAATTTCCCCGACCGTGACACCATGCGCGAAATTATCGACGTGCATTACCCGGCAATCGCCAAGGAGTTGGTACAAGAGGCGATGGAAGTGTTTTTTGATGTGCGCGCAATTCCCGGTCTCAAGAAAAAACCATCGACTTCAGAATTGATTGACTGGTTGAAATTATTGATGGCCGACGATATCCCTGATGAAATACTCAAGGATCGCGATCACAGCAAGGCGATACCGCCTTTGTATGGCGCTCTTTTGAAGAGCGAACAGGATGTTCATCTGCTGGAGCGACTTGCTTTTATGCATCGTCGCGAGACCCGTTAATCCATGTTAATCAATTTCTTCCAGGGACTCAGAGACTCGGGTGTTCCGGTAACAACCCGGGAGCTGCTCGATCTGATGGCGGGTCTAAAACAGCACATAGCATTCGCGGATATGGACGAATTTTACTATTTCAGTCGCACCTGCATGGTGAAGGATGAAAAGTACTTCGATCGTTTCGACAGGGCCTTTGGCCTGCATTTTAAGGACCTTGAAGCACTGGATGATGTGATCGAGGCGTTGATCCCGGATGACTGGCTGCGCTCAGAGTTCATGAAAAACCTGACAGAGGAGGAGAAGGCCAAAATAGAATCCCTGGGCGGGCTGGAAAAATTGATTGAAGAGTTCAAGAAGCGCCTGGAGGAACAAAAAGAGCGTCATGAGGGTGGTAACAAGTGGGTAGGAACCGGCGGTACCTCGCCTTTTGGCCAGGAAGGTTATCACCCCGAAGGAATTCGGGTTGGGCCCAACGGACGCAACAAAAAAGCCGTTAAAGTCTGGGATAAACGCGACTTCAAAAATCTGGATGACAGCGTAGAGCTGGGAACCAGAAATATCAAAGTGGCCATGCGTCGCCTGCGTAAATTCGCCCGCACCGGGGCAGCGGACGAACTGGACCTGGACGATACCATCAGCTCTACCGCACGTAACGCGGGTCTACTGGACATTAAAATGGTACCGGAGCGGCACAATGCGGTGAAGGTATTGTTGTTTTTTGATGTGGGAGGGTCAATGGACCCGCATGTAAGGGTCTGCCAGGAGTTGTTCTCTGCTGCGCGCACTGAGTTTAAGCACATGGAGTATTTTTACTTCCATAATTTTTTGTATGAAAGCGTATGGCGTAACAATGTGCGCCGGCACAATGAACGTACCTCCTTGATCGATATTTTGCACAAGTACAGCCATGATTATAAAGTGGTGTTTGTTGGCGATGCATCGATGTCGCCCTATGAAATCGTGCAGCCCGGTGGTTCGGTTGAGCATTGGAACGATGAGTCCGGAGAGCAGTGGATGCGTCGCCTGCAAGAAGTGTACGACAAAGTCATCTGGATCAATCCGACTCCCGAGGATGAGTGGCAATACACCCAGTCCATTGCGATCGCCAATCAGCTAATGGATGGACATATGTACCCGCTGACATTAAAAGGATTGGAAGAGGGTATGGCCTATCTTTCGAAATAGGTAGCGTAGGCGATGAGGCTTGCTGTAACCGCTACATTGAGCGATTCAACGCCGCCTGCCATGGGTATCGATAATGGTGTATTGGCCAGGTCCCTGATGGTCTTTGCTACCCCGTCTGTCTCGTTGCCCAGTACATAGATACAGTGTCGCTTTGGTCTGTGCTCAAACAAAGACTGCCTGGCATCCGCCGCCAGTATGCACACTTCTACCCCGTGCACCTGGCATTGCCGCAACGCTTCGGGTAACGCCGGGCACAATAGTATGGGTGCCTTGTAAAGGGTCCCCGCGCTGGCCTTTATTACCAATGGGCCCAATGCCGCATTACCCTTGCGCGACCAGATAATGCCGTCGATTTGCCCCGCGGTTGCTGAGCGAATGATCATTCCCAGGTTCTGCGGGTTGCTGATGCTGTCCAACGCCAGCAAGCGCTGAGGGGGAAGGGATTCCAGGTGCTGCACATAGGATTCCAGTGTGCGAAAGTCAGGGCAGATAATATCCACCGCAACCCCCTGGTCCTGTTTGCCGTTTTTTGAAATACGTGCCAGTTCTTCCCTGCTGTGCATCTTTATCGGTACTGCACGTGATTGTGCCTGTTGTTTTATCTGGCCGATGATCCCCGCTTCCCGATTGCTCCGGGCAAGGTGCAGGGCATGGCACTGAAGGCCATCATCCTGCAGGGCTTCCAGCACGGGTTTACGGCCATAGACTGTAAGCATACGGTCGAAAAAAGCTTTTTTATCTTCGTAATTATTTTGTTCAGGCATATATCCGGGCGCAAATTAGATGCTACATGGCACTGTAGCGGGGGATGATCAGGCAGTAAATCGTCTGTTTGTGCGTCAAAGTTCCAGCTGTGCGGGGGCAGTTAACTGATTTTCTCCCGGCCGCTGGCCAATGCAGTGACATGGTCGGCTGACGCTTTCATGCGTGCGGCGATCTCTTCAATCTGGGCTCCGCTGATAGGCTTGTCAAACGAGCCGGCCACAAAACACATCACCGGCACTTCCTTGTAGACAAATACGGGAACCGAGATAGTGCTGACGTCATAGCGGGCTTTGGGGTCGACACGGTCCAGGTGAAAATATTCATCGCAGAGATCGTGCTGGTACTTGTTGGCAGCCTCCTCCAGCTCGGTGAGACTCCAGGAGTTGTGAATGCGTCCCAGCTCCCTGGTAAGCTCTGCCTCGGCCCGGGTTTTCAGAGTGACTTCAAAACCGCGGGCGCGAATGGAGATGAGTGACACTCGCAGGGTCTGATCCAGTTTCTCATCGTAGCCGCCGCGGGATTCGTGGGCTCTGGTCAGCCAGGCTTCCAGATATTTGGCAGGAGAAAAAGCAGTAAAGCACGCTGCGACCGGGGCCGTATTGGGTAGGCGCAGGCCCAGCTGGAAGGAGTCTATAAGTGGCGTAGCCCGCCCATACAGCGCCAATAGTACCTGGTGCATCTTGGAGCGTCCGGTAACCGCAAAGCCGATGCCCAGGTCGTTCTGCAAGGCTTCGAGTTCAGGGCGTGCATATTCCAGTACCGGGAACTGTGCAAACGCCGCATTTCCGGCAGCGATAATCGACGGCCCCAGGCGATAAGCCTTGGTCTTGGGGTGTTGCACCAAAAAGCCGTAATTCGCCATTGTCGTCAGTATCGCGTGACAGGTGGCCTTGTTTAAGTTGAGGCGCCGGGTCATCTCCGTCAGGCCAAACGCCTGGTGTGGATTGGCCATTAAGAGGTCCAGAATGGCCAGTGCGCGCGCTGTAGGTTGGGAAAATAGTGCCACGAGTGTTCTCCGGTGACGTGATCCTGATCACGGTGCTGTAAGCGCGAGTCTAGGATCGGGGTGCGGTTTGTATTATTGTACTTCGTCGCGCATGTTAACGCTTGGCGTTCCCGCAATTCAAGCCTCATTGGGAGGCGATTATCGGGCGGGAGGCTGGTGCGCTGCCAAAATTGGCTGCTTGGTGAATACAGGAGGAAGTTTGGCACAATTTATTCTTTACGGCACCTCGGCCTGTCATCTGTGCGAGATTGCCCAGGACATGGTGCAGCAACAACACGCTGCGGGTATCGCGGTGAACCTGACCAGGGTTGACATCAGTGATTCAGACGACCTGTTTCAGCGTTACGGAGTGCTTATTCCGGTACTGCAACATCCCGATGGCAGGGAGCTAAACTGGCCGTTCTCACCATCAAGGTTGCAGCAATTCCTGCTCAGCTGAAGGGGCTTACTGGTGCTTGCCGACACGCACCGCGAGCACATCACAGCTGGCGCCGTGCAGTACACCGTTGGCGGTGGAGCCCATCAACAGCGCCAGGCCGTGACGACCGTGGCTGCCTACTACGATGAGATCTGTGCCCAGTTCCTCCGCAGTCGCGTGAATTTCCACTTCCGGGCGGCCCAACACAATATGCTGGTGGTGTTCATCTATACCGTTGGTTTCGCTAAAGCGATTGAGTTGCTGAGTCGCCTGCTGGTGGATTTCGTCTTGAATGCCAGAGAAGTCCATGGGGATATCACCCCCGTAAGCGAAGCTCAAAGGCTCGATAACGTGGATTAAGTGCAATTCGGCACCGTTATTAGCCGCAATGGCCTGGCCACGCTGGACAATCAGTGTGGAATCTTCACTGAGATCTACTGCGACCAGAATTTTTGTGTATTGAGACATGTCCATGCTCCGAGTAGGAAAACTATGTTTTGCCATTTATAACATAGATTTTTACCGGATCAATGCCGTTTCGGGTATCTTGGTGCGGTCATAAGCGCTGGATTGACCTGGATCAGGTGGCCCAATCGTGAAGTATTTGCTAATTCTCTTTGTTATTGCCCTGGCCCTGGCGCCGCTGTCGCACTTTATACCCAGTAAAAGGCAACGCAGGATCGCCAATTTGCGCGAGTATGCCGCCGTACACGGTTTGTTTGTGGAGTTTCGCACGCTGCCAGGGGCCGATAAGAACCGCGAACGGCCAGTGATAGCGCCCCGAGGGGACATCATATACTACGGTAAACGCCTGCGTCCGCGCCGCACAGACGCCGTGCAAACTGCTAGTTGGATTTACTCGGCTCAGGGCTGGCGCAGTCTTGACCGGCGCACCTCGCCGCCCGATCAATTACTGCAATTGCCGGATAATATTCTTGCCGCCAGCGTGCAGGAAAGTAGTTGTGGAATCTACTGGCAGGAGTCTGGTGAAGAAGCGCAGGTAGAGCAGATAAGGCAGGTATTAGAGTCATGGGCCGAGGCATTACTGCAGTGACAATACGCGATTTTCCTTGACCGCAGCTAAATAGAGACTTATATATGCCACTTTTTTGCGCGTCGGATCCACTGGCGTACAAATGATAATTGAATGCAATACAGGAATTTATGGGTAAAACACTAGTCATTGTGGAATCACCGGCCAAAGCCAAGACTATCAATAAGTATTTGGGGGCGGATTTTGTCGTTAAATCGAGTGTTGGCCATATTCGCGACCTGCCTACAGCGGGCAGTGGTACCAGTAAGGCCGATCCCAAAGAGCGCGCGGCACAAGCAGCCAGGACCCGAAAAATGGATCCGGACAAGAAGGCGGCTTATAAAAAAACCAATGCCCGCAAGCAATTGATTCGGCGTATGGGTATTGACCCTGAACACGGTTGGAAAGCCACCTACGAGATCTTGCCGGGCAAGGAAAAAGTCGTCAACGAGTTAAAAAAGCTTGCCGCCAGTGCCGACTCTATCGTTCTTGCGACGGACCTTGATCGCGAAGGAGAGGCGATAGCCTGGCATTTAAAGGAGGCGATAGGCGGGGACGAATCCCGATATCAGCGCGTGGTGTTCAACGAGATCACCAAGAAGGCGATTACGGAAGCTTTCGAGCATCCCTCAGAACTGGATCAGGATCGGGTCAATGCCCAGCAGGCACGACGTTTCCTCGATCGGGTAGTGGGTTATATGGTGTCGCCATTGCTGTGGGCAAAGGTCGCCAGGGGGCTGTCTGCAGGTCGCGTGCAGTCTGTGGCAGCGCGCCTTATCGTAGAGCGTGAACGGGAGATACGGGCCTTTGTACCAGAGGAATACTGGGAAATTCATGCAGGCTTACGCAACCAGGCGGAGACTGAAACCCGTTTCCAGGTGCGCAGGCATAACGGCGAAAATTTTCGTCCGGACAACGAAGCCACCGCTACGGCGGCGGTCGCGGAGCTGCAAGGCGCAGTTTATACAGTCAGCAAGCGCGAAGATAAGCCGACTCGCTCCAAAGCACCGGCACCCTTTATCACCTCCACCTTGCAACAGGCAGCTAGCACCCGGCTGGGCTTCAGTGTAAAGAAAACCATGATGTTGGCTCAGCGCCTTTATGAAGCCGGTTACATTACCTATATGCGTACCGACTCAACCAATCTCAGCGCGGATGCCGTGGCGTCCTGCCGGGCCTATATTGGCAAGAATTTCCCCGCGAGCTATTTGCCTGATCAGGCCAAGAGTTTTTCCTCCAAGGAGGGAGCACAGGAAGCACATGAAGCGATTCGCCCATCAGACGTCAATGTCTCCCAGACCTCATTGCAAGGTATGGAGAGAGACTCCGAGCGACTTTATGAGCTTATCTGGCGCCAGTTCGTAGCGGGGCAGATGCCTGACGCTGAGTACACGGCAACCGTGGTGACGGTGACGGCTGGAGACTACAAGTTAAATGCCAAGGGGCGCATTATTCGCTTTGATGGTTACACTAAAGTGCAAGCACCGGCGGGTCGCAAAGGCGATGACGCCGTTCTGCCGGATATGAAAGAAGGTGAAACGCTCACTCTTGACAAGTTGGACCCGGCGCAGCACTTTACCAAGCCCACACCGCGTTACGGTGAGGCCAGCCTGGTGCGGGAACTGGAAAAGCGCGGCATTGGTCGCCCGTCTACCTACGCCGCTATCATTTCCACGATTCAGGACAGGGGCTATGCGCGCCTGGAAAACAAAAGATTTTATGCAGAAAAAATGGGAGATATTGTTACCCAAAGGCTGCAGGGGAGTTTTTCTGAACTACTGGACTACGGTTTTACCGCGTCCATGGAAGAGCGCTTGGATGAGGTAGCACAGGGCAAGCTGGAGTGGCACACATTGCTGGACCGGTTTTATGCTGAGTTTAGTGAATTACTGGAAAAAGCCGGCGAACCGCAACCGGCGGGCATGCAGCCCAACGAACCCACCATGACTGATATTGCGTGCAGCAACTGTGGACGCGACATGCAGGTGCGCACCGCCAGTACTGGCGTATTTCTGGGTTGTTCCGGTTACGCATTGCCGCCCAAAGAGCGCTGTAAGAATACCATTAACCTGACTGCCGGTGATGAGGCGATCAGGGAAGATGCTGATGATGAGGCCGAATCCCGGCTACTGCGCACCAAGCATCGCTGCAAATTGTGTAACACCGCGATGGATAGCTATTTAATTGATGAAGACCGCAAGCTGCATGTGTGTGGCAATAACCCGGATTGTCCCGGCTTCGAAGTGGAGCACGGTAAATTCAAGATCAAGGGCTATGAGGGCCCGGTTCTGGAATGTGATAAGTGTGGAGCAGAAATGCAGCTCAAAAATGGCCGTTTCGGCAAGTATTTCGGTTGCACTGCCCTGGAATGCAAAAACACCCGTAAGTTGTTGCGCAGTGGCGAGGCAGCGCCGCCCAAGATGGACCCCGTACCGATGCCGGAATTGGAATGCATTAAAGTACAAGACCACTATATTCTGCGTGATGGTGCCGCTGGTCTGTTCCTTGCCGCCAGCCAGTTTCCGCGCAATCGTGAGACCCGTGCGCCGTTGGTGAGCGAGTTGTTACCGCACCAGGCTGAGATAGATCCCAAGTATACTTTTTTGTTCAGTGCTCCAAGCGCCGATCGCGACGGCAACCCGGCCCAGATCCGTTTCAGCCGCAAGACCAAAGAACAGTATGTAATGACGGAAAAAAACGGCAAGGCCACCGGTTGGAAGGCTTTTTATAGCAATGGCAAGTGGCAGGAAGACCAACCCAAGCGTAAGGCGCCGGCCGCACGTAAAAAGAAATGAGCTCAGCCCGAGCCCAGGCCAACCACAAGCTGTACCTGGCAAAAATTCAGTTATCCAGCTGGCGCCAGGCGTTAGCTGCTGAGGATATCCCTGCTACCACGCTCACCCAGGCATTCCTGCCGGCAGTGAGGGAACATTTGCTGGCAGCCTATGGCTGGTTTCTGTTGCATGTCAGTGGCTGTGAGGCGGCCAACGGGCGGCCCCCACGGGGTTGTGCTGAGCTACCAGGTGTCGTCGCCGGTAAGGCCGTTCCCGGCGAAATTCGTGAATTTCAGCAGCTCGAGAACGATGGATGGCTAGGCGCGCTGTTGCGCGAAGACGAAGAATCTACAGTTGCCGCTCCCACACCTGGGAACCTGGCGCGCTCAATACCTGGCTCACAGGACTGCGAACTTGTGCAGCACTGGGTAAATGAGCTTGAGGCACTATTTGACCGTATGAGCGATTCCCTGGAGGAATACTAGCTGGGCAAATGCGGGGGTATTTATAGCAACGCTGGCCGCTGGCGGCGCTGGCTGTTAGAATCAACGGGCTGTTTAAACAATGAGAGGACATTTGCGTGCCAGCATCCTTACTGGAAATCATCGACCTTGGAGATGGGGAAATCGTCCTGCAACGCGCGGATGATGATTCGGAGCCGCTGGTGACAATCAGTTTCTCCGATGAATCCCGAGTTTATCTTATGGACAATGGGCTTGAAGTGGCTAAAGCCATGATTCAGGCAGGCATTCAGGCAGCCGCTGCTCTAGTCGAGCATGGAGAAATGGAAATAGAGACCTCTTCGGACGGTTCACGCATACTGCATTAGGCAGTTGATGCATTCAAATGCCGCGGCGCAGCACGCCTACGCTGAGGCCCTCGATCGCGAATTGCTGTTCGCGTAGATCTACTTTAATCGCTTCGTAATCTGAATTTTCCGGCAGTAATTCTATCAGGTGCTTTTGTGTCGTCGTACGCAAGCGCTTTACGGTAACCTCGTCCTCGATACGAGCGATGATAATGTCACCGTTATTGGCAACCGGAGTGCTGTGTACCGCCAGCAGGTCACCGTCAAAGATGCCGACTTCGATCATGCTGTCGCCGTGTACCTGCAAAAAGTAATCAGCGCTGGGCTTGAAAAAGCTGGGGGGGAGGTCGCAATAATCTTCGATATTTTGTTCGGCGAGTATCGGGTTGCCCGCCGCCACACGTCCTACAATGGGTATACCCTGGCTTTGCGGTAAGCGGATGCCGCGGGATGCCCCTGCAATCATTTCGATTGCGCCTTTGCGCGCCAGTGCTTTGAGGTGCTCTTCTGCGGCATTGGCCGACTTGAAGCCCAACTCACGAGCGATATCGGCGCGGGTGGGGGGGTAGCCGGTTTGGTCTATATGTTGGCGGACGATATCCAACACTTGCTGCTGTCGTTGCGTAAGCTTTTCCATCACGGGCACCCTCTGTTTATTTATACAGGTGCTGTGATTATATACAGTATGTGGTCAGGGATTCAACCAGTCATTGCGCCGTGTCGCCCGGAAGCACCAAGCGCCGTTAGCCGGGGCTCAGAAATCCTCTACGCCATACATCGCATCCGGCTCAACAAAGTTCAATGGATTGCCCCAGTCCTGCGGATGCATGGGAAGATCCGGGTCCAACATGTCGTCGTCATCCAGTTCGAATGCGGAACGCCAGTCCTCCGGAGCCTCAGCTTTTTGCAGTAGCATTTCCCGCCAGGCGTCCAGATCGTATTCAGATACCTCGCCGTCCATATACTGTGTTTCAATGGTTAGAGTCGTTGGATCCCAGTCAACGACCTCAAACAGTGCGCCGGTTTGCAGGTCGCTGTACCAGCTGCCCACAACGGGGCGTAGCATTTTCATTTCCGTGTACCTATTGCCTTTGTTGATGATTACAGCATCAACATATCACGCTGACTTGGCGTGTCCATTATGTGAAAACGGTATAAAAAGCACTCGCTAAATTACGTATTTGCGCGCAAAAAATCTTTTCAAAACAGATCAAGCAGTTGCATTGAACTTCAAGAGTTGACTTAAGCACGCGCGGGCCTTTATATATCGGTTCTTGCACGCACGGTGCTCTGGACATAATCAATCTGTCTAAAAAGACTGGGTTGGAAAAATATGAGAATACGATGTGAACAGCATTAACCAGTTAGTTAAAACGCTTAGTGACAATTTTGGGCAGGACACGCAAGTGGTTTCCCTTGCCTTGTTGGTGGTGGCCGGTATTGTCGCGCACTTGTTACTGGGCGTCATAGTGCGGCGCCTGCACAGGATTGCCAAAGCGAGTGCGCAGAACTGGGATAATGTACTGATTACCGCGCTGGAAACGCCTATTCGATTGGTGCTGTGGGTGTTGGTGGTTTACCTGTCCTTGCAGATATACCCCCTGGCCCCAGGGATTGCCGCTGAGCTGGCGCAGGCCTACGACACCGCTCTGGTGCTGTTGTTAGCCTGGTTCCTGCACCGTTTGATTGCCGGCATAGAACGGGAGATGCTGGTTGAGGATAGAGGGCTGACTGCGTCCGCTGACAAAGCCACGGTGCGAGCGACAGCCAAGTTGGCACGCATCGCCCTGTGGATGGTTGCCGGGCTCATGCTATTGCAAAGCGTCGGGGTAACCATTTCGGGGCTGTTGGCGTTTGGTGGTATCGGCGGTATTGCGGTCGGCTTCGCCGCAAAGGACCTGCTAGCCAACTTTTTTGGCGGCTTGAGTATTTACCTGGATCGACCATTTACCAACGGTGACTGGATTCGCTCGCCGGATAAGGAAATAGAGGGCACGGTAGAGGATATTGGCTGGCGCCTGACCCGTATTCGCACGTTTGACCAGCGTCCGTTGTACGTGCCCAATGCCATTTTCAGCCAGATATCGGTGGAAAATCCATCGCGTATGTACAATCGGCGTATCTATGAAACCATTGGTATCCGCTACCAGGATGCCGCCAGTATGGAGCTTATTGTTGATCAGGTCAGGGCAATGCTGCAAAGCCATGCAGAGATAGACTTGTCCCGTACCTTGATCGTCAATTTCGTATCATTTGGACCCTCGTCCCTGGACTTCTTCATTTACACGTTTACCAAGACCACGGTATGGGTGGACTTTCACAAGATCAAGCAGGATGTTTTGTTGCAAATCCTGGAGATCATTCACGCCAACGGTGCAGATGTTGCCTTCCCTACCAGGACGCTGCATGTGGAGCAGGCCATGTTGGAACCTGATCTATGAAGCAACTGGCCGTTATAGGTGGTACCGGCGTCGATGAGTTGCCCGGGATGGATATTGTCGACTCCCATATGCCACAGACCCCGTTTGGTGAGCCGTCCCGTGCCATCGAAGAGGGCAGGTTAGGCAATGTCCGGATATTCTTTTTACAGCGCCACGGCAGTCCGGGGGCGATCCCGCCGCATTTGATCAACTACCGCGCCAATATGTGGGCGCTTAAGTCATTGGGTGTAACGGAGGTGGTTGCTATTAATGCGGTGGGTGGTATCACCTCTGCGATGCGCCCGGGTGCGCTGGTGATTCCTGACCAGGTGATTGATTACACCTGGGGTCGGCAGCACACTTACGACGATGGTGCTTCAGGCCACTTAATGCATATCGACTTCACCGAGCCCTATGACCGTGAGTTGCGCCTCGCACTCGTGGAGGTGGCTGCGTTGAACGAAATACCGCATGAGCCTTGCGCGGTGCATGGTGTGACGCAGGGTCCAAGACTCGAAACCGCCGCGGAGGTCGTGCGCATGGCGCGTGATGGCTGTGATGTGGTGGGGATGACGACGATGCCCGAGGCAGCACTGGCGCGGGAATTGGGGCTGGCGTATGCCTCGGTGTGCATGGTGGTCAATCCTGCGGCGGGGTTGGGCGATCAGCCGCTCTGCCTGGATATGATGCGCGAGATATTACAGCGTGAAGCCTCGGTAGTCAGGCGTCTGCTATTGCAGCTACTGCGCAGTCGCTACTGCGACTGATTACCTGTGCTTGCGGCTTCTGCCAGAGCCATTGATTCGAGTTCATCCTTGGTAATCGGCGATATTTTTGTAACGACGCCAAGCAACGGGTGATCAATATAGTGGACTTCCGTACTGCGCATCCGTCGATCTTGTTGCATCAGTACAGCGTGCCGGAAGGGATATATTGGCCCTATATCTTCTGTGACCAGTGATGTTTCAGCGGCCAGTTCCCCTTCAGGCACTAAGTCGGCGACGGTCGTTGTATCGCTCCATTGTTCCCTGTTATCCGCCACCTCAGGTTCTGGTAGTGCCTCGATAACAAGCGATGGGGGCCCCAGGGGCGGAGCGGGCATCTGCCATACCCCGGGCAGGTATTCGCCTTTGGTGTTTAGCCACAGGTTGGTCTGCAGGTGCAGGTAGCGCGACAGGTAGAATTTGACACTGCCTTGCAACAGCGGCCATTGTCCGGTGTCACCGGACCGGTCCAGAATGATCGGCAAGGCCCGTTCCTCGTCAGCCACCGGTTGCACCCAGGTTTCGTGGAACAAGGTGCGGTAGCGCCCACTACGCTGCATATAGGCGGCTTTGCCGCGAAATTCTTGCTGCGAGCTGGGCAGGGCAATAAACGGCATGGGGAGCAGTTCTAGCTCTTCGTCTACTGCCGGGATTGGTGTATTTGGGTCTCCAGGTTCGGCCGGGGTAGTTGCTAACGATTGCGCAGCGGCTTGCTCGGCCCTGATGCTGGCCTCTTGCGCAGCCAGTGAGCCGGGTTCAGGGAGGAGTGTAAGGACCTGCCGGCCAAAGTCATCCACGTTACTTTGTGCATGATGTTGGCTGAGATTATCGGCCACCAACTGTGGATCTACCAGAAAACGCGCAGCACCCGGGTAGACCAGCTTGGGTGTAGACTGCCATTGTTCAGTGGTCTGCGGCGATTCATGAGCGAACACCAGCAGTTCAATGCGGAACCAGCGATCACCATCTTCGGAAAACGCAGAAGCGCTGACCAGCAGTGCCAGGCTGGCCACTGCAACGCGATAAATTTGGTTGACTATCAAGCGGCGTCCTCTTTGGCATCGATGGCGAAAGTCGCCAACAGTTGTTCCAGATATTGCTGGCGTTCCTCCGCGTCTGGCAGGTGTTGCTCGAAACGCAATCGTGTCGCCCCCGCCAGTTTGTAGGAAAGCGGGTCAGTCTGCACCAGCGTGACCAAACTCATTGGGTTTACCCGTGTCGATGTTTTAAAGTCGATACTACCACCCTCTGCTCCGGCATCAATGGCCCGTATGCCAAGGTCTTGCGCTTTAATACGCAGGCGCGATACCCGAAACAGATTGCCTACCTGCGGTGGCAAAAGTCCGAAACGATCGATCATCTCCACTTGTAATTCACGTAATTCATCATCATTGGCGGCGGCGGCAATGCGCTTGTAAAGTATCAAGCGGCTGTTCACGTCAGGCAGGTAATCGTCGGGTATCAAAGCCGGCAGGTGCAGATTGATTTCGGTTCCCTGTTCCAGTGGTGCATCTACGTTGGGAATCTCGCCGCGCTTCAGCGCGTCCACTGCACGGTGTAGCATATCCATGTAAAGGGAAAAGCCGACGCTGTGAATTTGCCCGCTCTGCTCATCACCCAATAATTCGCCGGCACCGCGAATTTCCAGGTCATGTGTGGCGAGCATATAGCCTGCACCCAGATCGCCAGCGGCTTCGATAGCTTCCAGGCGTTTGCCAGCATCGGTGGTGATGGCCGAGCGCGGTGGACACAGCAAGTAGGCATAGGCCTGGTGGTGTGATCGCCCCACGCGACCGCGCAGCTGGTGCAGTTGAGCAAGGCCAAATTTATCAGCGCGTTCGATAATAATAGTATTGGCATTGGGGATATCGATTCCAGTTTCGATAATCGTGGTGCACAGCAGGATATGATGACGCTGGTGATAGAACGAGGACATCACTTGCTCTAACTGTGTTTCGCGCATTTGTCCATGGGCGACCCCGATGCTCAGGTCTGGCAGCAATTCGCGCAGCTTGCGCGCGGTTTCTTCTATACTTTTGACTTCGTTATGCAGGTAATAGACTTGCCCGCCGCGCAGGGTTTCGCGCATTACCGCTTCTTTTACCAGGGCAATATTGTGCTCGCGTACAAAGGTCTTGATGGATAGTCTTCTTGCGGGTGGCGTTGCGATGATTGATAAATCGCGCATGCCACCCAGCGCCATATTCAGTGTACGTGGAATAGGGGTGGCGGTTAGCGTGAGGATATCGACTTCTGAGCGCAAGGCCTTGATCGCCTCTTTTTGCTTAACGCCGAAGCGGTGCTCTTCATCGATAATTAATAGCCCCAGATCGCTAAACTTGAAATTACTCTGTAGTAACTTGTGAGTGCCTACCAGAATGTCGATGTCACCCGCTGCAACCCGGCGCGTAATCTCGGTCAGATCCCTGGCAGACTTGAACCGAGAAACAACTTCCACCTTGACCGGCCAATCGGCAAAACGGTCGCTAAAAGAGTTGTAGTGTTGTTGTGCCAGCAGCGTGGTAGGCACCAGTACAGCGACCTGTTTTTTATTGCAGGTGGCAACGAATGCGGCGCGCATGGCTACTTCAGTTTTGCCAAATCCGACATCGCCACAAACTAAGCGATCCATCACGCGCGGGCTGTGCATGTCCTCAATCACTGCAGTAATCGTAACTTCCTGGTCGGGCGTTTCTTCAAAGGGAAATGCCGCACAAAATTGCTCGTAACTATGGCTTTCACGTGCGAAGGCGAAACCTTCGCGTGCTTCACGACGGGCGTAGACCTCAAGTAATTGGGCGGCAATGTCATTGGCTTTTTCGCTGGCTTTACGTCGTGCTTTTTCCCACTGGTCGGAACCGAGTTTGTGCAGTGGCGCCATCTCGGGGTCGCTACCGGCATAGCGACTGATCAGGTGTAGTGACGCTACCGGGACATATAGGCGGGCATCCTGAGCATATTCGAGCGTGAGGAACTCGGTGTCCTGGTCGTCCACCCGTAAAGTTTGCAGTCCGACATAGCGACCGACACCATGCTGGAGGTGCACCACCGGGACACCTTCGCGCAATTCGTTAATATCTTTGAAAATGTTAACTGAGGCAGTGTCTTGTTCTGTTTTGCGCCGGCGACGCTGGGCGACACGATTGCCAAACAGCTGAGCCTCGCATACCAGTGTGGGATGCTGCGGGCCAAAATACAGCCCCCGGTCCAGGGGTGCGGTGGTTATCGCAAAATCCAGGCCGGAGGTGATAAATGCGTGCCAATTGGCAACCGCCGGCGGAGCGAGCTGATGCTCTTGCAGTGATTCCAGTAAAATTTCGCGGCGCCCGGCAGATTCTGCACACAGTAATACGGGTGCCTGATGCGCCTGCAGAAATACTTTGAGTTTGTCGGTGGCGGACTTGTTGAGGCCTTCACTGGCCAGGTTGGGCGGAACCTGCACCTCTGTTTTCTGGTGTACGGGAGCATCGGGGTTGTGACGCAACTCCAGCACGGCAAACTTACCAAGAACCTCATACAGTTCTTCCACCGGCGCGAAACACTTGCGCGGTGGCAGCAGTGGTCGTCTGGGATCAATCCCATACTCCTCAAACCGGGTTTCAACTTCCGCCCAGAAATGCTGCGCCGCAGCGTGATGATCACCCGTGGTAATGATGGCTACGTTTTCCGGTAAATAATCAAATAAGGTGGCGCATTGCTGGAAAAATAGCGGCAGGTAATACTCGCAGCCACTGGGACTGCGCCCGGCGCTTACCTCGACGTAGACGGGGCAGCTATCGTTGTCCACGTCAAAATTGTCATACCAGTTCAACTGGAAGCGGCTGATGGCAGGACGATTCAGCGGGTATTCCCTGGCCGGCAGCAGGTTAATCGCAGCGACCTTGTCCACAGTGCGCTGGCTCTCGGGTTCGAAGGTGCGCAGTGTATCCACTTCATCATCAAGCAAGTCGATACGGTAGGGCAGTTCGCTACCCATGGGATAGATGTCAAATAACGACCCGCGCAGGGCGTATTCGCCATGTTCGTAGACGGTCTCAACGTTGATATAGCCGTTGCGCTGCAGGTTGCGCCTGAAAACGTCAATATCCAGTGTTTGTCCCGCTTGCAATACCAGGCTGGAACCGGCGATGTATTCAGTGGGAGCCAGTCGGTGCATTAGGGTCGGCACTGGTACGATGAGAATTCCCGAGGTCATGGCAGGCAGACGGTGCAGCGTGCTAAGGCGCTCCGAAATGATGTCCTGGTGTGGCGAAAAATTATCGTAAGGCAGCGTCTCCCAATCGGGAAAAGCCAGGATTTCCAGCGGCTGGTCAAGAAAAAACGGGAGTTCGCGCTCCAGCGCAAGGGCTGAGCTGGTGTCAGCGGTTATAACCACTAACAGGCTATCTGCGGTAGCCAGTTCGGCGATGCAGCGCGCATCGGCGCTGCCGGAAAATGGTCCCAGGGCGGTGCGAGTGGCAATCTTTTGGGGCCAGGGTGTTTTTTCGACCAGCGTGCTGAACATAAAGTGAGAATCGCTTGCTGCGGTGAGTAGGTATGCGTTGAAGGGGCGTTATTGTATAGGCAAGACGGTACTTACCTCCAGTGACTGTTGTTGCACAGACTGTAAATTTGCCGGATCTCGGCTTGCACGCCATTTCAGCTCGGATGATAATAGCCGACCCACCCCCGCGCTGGGCCGCAAACATAAGGGTACTTAGTAGTGAATGACCGCAAACGAGCACGTCCCGACGATTATTTCACCAACTGGAAAGAGCGCGAGGCGCTGGCAGAGGGGATGATTCCCCTGGTCGGCCGGCTGTCCCGTGAAAAGAGCGTAAAGTGCTATATCTATGGCAAACCGTTGGTCAACCGATCTGTATTTGAGATCATGAAAGACCATCGTTATGTGCGCCAGATAGAGGGTAACGAGCTTTCAGAGTTCGAAACATTCCCTATTCTGAATGTCTTGTCGCAGCTGGATCTGGGGCCTGCCCATATAGACATCGGCCGCATGGCCGTGCGCTATTACGACCAGGGTGCTGGAGAAGGACTCACTATTGATCAGTACATTGAGCGGGAAGTGGCTGAGCTGATAGGGTCATTAGACAAGCCGCTGGCTCAGCCACAGGACGTGGTGCTTTACGGATTTGGCCGTATTGGTCGACTGATGGCGCGAATTCTTATCGATAAGACTGATGGTGGCGATTGCCTGCGGTTGCGCGCCATTGTTGTGCGCAAGGGCAAAGCCCCCAACGATCTGGTCAAACGCGCCAGCCTGTTGCGTCGCGACTCAGTGCACGGCGCTTTTGATGGCACTATCAGGGTTGATGAGGAGCGTCAGTCTTTTGTCGCCAATGGCAATGAGGTCAAGGTGATTTACGCCGACGCCCCGGATACCATTGATTACACCGCCTACGGCATCGACAACGCCATTATTATCGACAATACGGGTGTGTGGCGTGACCGGGACGGGTTATCACTGCATCTGAAGAGCAAGGGTGCCAGCAAGGTAATTCTAACCGCGCCGGGTAAAGGTGATCTTAAAAACATCGTGGCGGGCCTCAATAGCGACCAGATCGAACCCTCCGATACTATAATTTCCGCAGCGTCGTGCACCACCAATGCGATTGCTCCACCGCTGAGGGCAATGGACGACGAGTTTGGTATTGTGGCCGGTCATGTTGAGACCGTACATGCATTTACCAACGATCAGAATCTGATCGATAACTACCACAAGGCGTCTCGCCGCGGTCGTAGTGCGCCACTGAATATGGTGTTGACTGAAACCGGCGCCGCAGTGGCGGTGGCCAAGGTATTGCCGCAGCTGTCAGGTAAATTGACGGGGAATGCTATTCGCGTGCCCACGCCGAATGTTTCCATGGCTATCCTTAACCTCACTCTCGCGCGGGAAACAACCGTGGAGGAAGTGAATGAATTTATGCGTAATCAGGCGCTGCACTCATCCTTGCGCAAACAAATAGACTACTCGTCCTCACCAGAAGTGGTATCCAGCGATTTCGTTGGTTCGCGCCATGCCTGTATCTTCGACGCCCAGGCTACGATAACCAATGGCAAGCAAGCGGTACTGTATCTATGGTATGACAATGAGTTTGGGTACAGTTGCCAGGTGCACCGTATATTGGAGAAAATGGCAGGTATCGATTTTGCGGTTTACCCCCGGTCAGCCTGATCAGGAGGGACTGCGGCATACGTTTCCCCGTGATTTGTATGCGGTAGTTTCGAGCAAAGTTGATTGACCTGCGCAAAACTTGTTCAAAATCAAAGAACTGGTCCACCTGAGGTGGCGTTTTGGGGGAGCTATCCGCTATAATGCGCGCGATCTGGATTCGACAAGGAATGCTTGCCAAAGTTATGGCAAATGAGGCGGCTCACATGTGCTGCTGCGATTTCATATATGACTCCAGCCCATCCACATTTGTTTTGATTCTGTAGGCAGATCGTATGGTCAAGATCAAGCGGGGCATGGATATCCCTCTCCAGGGAGCTCCCCAGCAAGTTATCGAAGATGCACCAGCAGCGCGCGCGGTGGCGCTTGTCGGGTTTGATTATATAGGTATGAAACCCACCATGGCGGTGCGCGAAGGCGATCGGGTGAAGGTCGGCCAGCTATTGTTCACCGATAAAAAGAACGAGGGCGTGCGCTACACGGCACCGGCCAGTGGCGTAGTCGCTGCCATCAATCGCGGCGCCAAGCGAGTATTGCAGTCCGTGGTTATCGAGGTAGATGGAGACGATGCGGAGCCATTTGCTACCTGCAGTGCTGAGGCGATTCCTGATGCCAGCGTTATCCGTGAACAGTTACAGCAAAGCGGCCAATGGACGGCGCTGCGCACGCGGCCATTTAGCAAGGTTCCAGCCCTGGATGCCGAGACCACAGCCATTTTTGTTACTGCGATAGATACCCACCCGCTGGCGGCGAACCCGGCGGTTGTTATTGCGGAGCAAGCCGAGGCGTTTAGCCTGGGACTGGACCTGTTGGCCCAGCTCACTGCAGGAAAACTGTACTTATGTACGGCCCCCGGTGCTCAATTGCCGCAGGGCAAGGCGGCGAACATTGCAGCTGTAGAATTTGATGGCCCGCACCCGGCGGGCTTGGTGGGTACCCATGTTCATTTTCTGGAAGGTGCCAGTGCCAGCAGAACCTTCTGGACTATCGGTTACCAGGACGTTATCGCTGTCGGTCGCCTGTTTATCGATGGTCAACTGTATACCGAGCGTGTGGTTGCTCTGTGTGGGCCCCAGGTAGAGCAGCCCCGGTTGTTGCGTACGCGCATTGGTGCGGACCTACAGGCATTAACGGCCGGACAGCTAGAAAGTGGCGATAATCGCATTATCAGTGGTTCGGTGTTGGGTGGGCGCGCAGTACAAGGCGCAACGGCCTACCTTGGGCGCTATCACAACCAGGTTTCGGTATTGCTCGAAGGACGCCACCGGGAGTTATTTGGCTGGTTGTCCCCGGGCTTTAAAAAGCATTCAAACCTGGGTATCTACTTCACCAGTTTCTTTGGTACCAAGCCACTGGCGATGACGACCAATACCAATGGTAGTGAGCGCGCCATGGTGCCGCTGGGCAGTTTTGAAAACGTAATGCCTCTGGATATCCTGCCGACCCAGTTATTGCGTGCCCTTATCGTGGGCGACACTGAGACGGCCCAGGCCCTGGGTTGCCTTGAGCTGGAGGAAGAAGATCTGGCCCTGTGCAGCTATGTCTGTTCGGGTAAGTATGAATACGGTCCCATCCTGCGGGACAACCTGACGCGTATCGAGAAGGAGGGTTAAGACGTGGGACTGAGAAAAATTCTGGACAATATGGAACACCACTTTCAGGAAGGTGGGCGATTCCAGAAGTGGTTTGCGCTGTTTGAGGTGTTCGACACGTTTCTTTACGCACCCGATTCGGTGACCAGGTCCACTGCTCATGTGCGTGACGGTGTTGACTTGAAACGTGTCATGATTACCGTGTGGATGGCGGCCTTTCCCGCCATGTTTTACGGTATGTACAACCTGGGTGTACAAGCCACTGATGTACTGCCCGCTGGACAGGCCATAGAGGGTTGGCGTGGCTGGTTGATAGAATTACTGGGCGGTTACGACGCCAGTAGTATCTGGGATTGCTTCTGGTTTGGCGCGGTATTCTTCCTGCCCATTTATATAGTGACCTTCCTGGTGGGTATCAGCTGGGAAATCCTGTTTGCGATGAAACGTGGCCACGAAGTGAATGAAGGCTTCTTTGTCACCTCTATCTTGTTTGCCCTGACCTGCCCGCCAGATATTCCCTTGTGGCAGGTCGCCCTGGGTATCAGTTTCGGTGTGGTGATCGGCAAGGAAGTATTCGGTGGCACCGGCAAGAACTTCCTCAACCCGGCGCTGACCGGGCGGGCTTTCCTGTATTTCGCCTATCCTGCGCAGCTGTCAGGAGATGCAGTGTGGACTGCCGTAGATGGTTATAGTGGTGCGACAGCCCTGTCGATAGTGGCATCCGATGGTATGGCCGCACTGCAGCAGCAATGGAGCTGGATGGAAGCCTTTGTTGGCTCGGTGCCAGGCTCTATCGGTGAAACCTCTACCCTGGCAATTCTGGCCGGCGGCGTGTTATTGCTCGCCACCAGGATTGCCTCCTGGCGTATCATCGCCGGGGTAATGCTCGGCATGATAGCGCTGTCCTCACTGTTTAATATGGTCGGCTCCGACAGCAACCCCGCTTTCAATATGCCCTGGTACTGGCATCTGGTAACCGGTGGTTTTGCTTTCGGTATGATCTTCATGGCGACTGATCCCGTATCGGCGGCGATGACTAATACCGGCAAGTGGGCCTTCGGCATTCTCATCGGCCTGATGACAGTATTGATCCGCGTAGTTAACCCGGCGTTCCCGGAGGGCATTATGCTGGCGATTCTGTTTGCCAACCTCTTTGCTCCGCTGATGGATCACTTTGTGGTTCAGGCCAATATCAAACGGAGGCTCTCACGTGTCCAGTAACGATAGCGTCAGTAAAACACTGATTGTTGCTTTCTCCCTGTGCATCGTATGTTCGATTATCGTTTCCGGTGCTGCGGTGATATTGAAGCCGGCCCAGGAGGTCAACAAGACCCTGGACCGCAAGCGTAATATTCTGTCAGCTGCGGGTATGCTCGACGACGGCATGACGATAGACGAACAGTTCGCTCAGGTGACTACCCGTGTCGTGGATTTGCGTACAGGTAAGTTCACAGACGAGATAGACGCCGAAAAATATGACCAACGCAAGGCAGCGAAAGACCCGGCTGCCTCCGACGCCCTGACCACTGAACAGGACAAGGCCAAGGTTTCCCGGCGTGAACACTTTGCCATCGTTTATCTGGTGGAAGATTCTGCCGGCGATATCGACAAGATCATCCTGCCGGTTCACGGTGCCGGCCTGTGGTCGACACTGTATGGTTTTGTCGCCCTGGAATCCGACGGCAACACTGTAGCGGGACTGGGGTTTTACGAGCACGCAGAAACTCCGGGTCTGGGTGGTGAAGTCGATAACCCGCGCTGGAAAAGCCTGTGGCCGGGTAAACAGGTTTATCGCGACGGACAGGCTGCAATCGGCTTGATCAAGGGATCTGTTGACCCCGCCGGTGCCAATGCGCCATGGCAAATCGACGGGCTGGCTGGCGCAACACTGACCGCTCGCGGTGTGACCAATCTGGTGCAGTTCTGGCTGGGCGAAGATGGCTTTGAACCATTTCTGAATAACCTGAAATCCGGGGAGGCCTGATCATGGATAGTGTAAAAGAAACCCTCACGGCGCCTATTTTCAAGAATAACCCTATCGCGCTGCAAATACTGGGTGTTTGCTCCGCGCTGGCTGTTACCTCCTCGCTACAGGTGACTCTGGTGATGTGTGTAGCGCTCACTGCGGTGACGGCATTTTCGAATTTTTTCGTCTCGTCCATACGCAACCACATCCCGGGCAGTATTCGCATTATCGTGCAGATGGTGATTATCGCCTCGCTGGTTATCGTGGTTGATCAGTTCTTGAAGGCCTATGCCTACGCCATCAGCAAACAGCTGTCGGTATTCGTTGGCCTGATTATCACCAACTGTATTGTTATGGGACGGGCTGAAGCCTTCGCCATGAAGAACCCACCGCTGCCCAGTTTTATCGACGGTATCGGTAACGGCCTGGGATACAGTGTTGTGCTTATCGCTGTTGCGGTGGTGCGGGAACTGTTCGGTGCGGGCAAGTTGATGGGCTTTGAAATCCTGCCGCTGGTTACTGATGGCGGTTGGTATAACCCTAACGGCCTGTTGCTACTGCCGCCGAGCGCGTTCTTTCTCATAGGCTTGTTTATCTGGGGCTTGCGCGGTTTCCGCAAGGAGCAGGTAGAGGAGCCGGACTTCACGATGTCCAAGCACACAGTAGTGAAGGAGGGCGCGTAAATGGAAGCCATGTTGAGCTTGTTTGTTCGCGCCATATTTATCGAAAATATGGCGCTGGCCTTCTTCCTGGGCATGTGTACTTTCCTGGCTATCTCCAAGAAGATACAGGCCGCACTGGGACTGGGCATCGCCGTTATTGTGGTACTGACCATTACCGTGCCGGTCAACAACCTGATCTATACCTACCTATTGGCTGACGGTGCACTGGCTTGGGCCGGGCTACCTGACATGGATTTGAGTTTCCTCGGCCTGTTGTCCTACATCGGCGTGATCGCCGCCATTGTGCAGATCCTGGAGATGTTTCTGGACAAGTTTATGCCGGCGCTATACAACGCGCTAGGCGTGTTCCTGCCCCTGATTACAGTGAACTGCGCCATTCTGGGCGCATCGCTGTTTATGGTTGAGCGGGACTACAACTTCACCGAAAGTATCGTGTACGGTGCAGGTGCCGGTGTGGGCTGGGCTCTGGCAATTGTTGCCCTGGCCGGGATCCGCGAGAAGTTGAAATATTCAGATGTGCCGGATGGGCTGCAAGGCCTGGGCATTACTTTCATTATTGTTGGCCTGATGTCATTGGGCTTTATGTCCTTTGGCGGCATCGATATCTAGGCGGGATTGAACTGATATGGATTTGACAATTGTATACGGTGTAGGGATGTTCACCGCGATCGTGCTGCTGCTGGTGGCTATCATCCTTTATGCGCGCTCCCATTTGGTTAGCACCGGTGACGTGAATATCCTGATTAATGGCGAAAGAACCATTACCGTACCTGCCGGCGGTAAGCTATTACAAACGCTCTCTGAAGCCGACTTGTTCTTGCCGTCTGCCTGTGGCGGTGGCGGCACCTGCGCGCAGTGCAAGTGTATTATTACGGACGGCGGCGGTTCTATGCTGCCAACCGAGGAGGCTCACTTTACCCGACGCGATGCTGCTGAGGGTTGGCGTCTGAGTTGCCAGGCTGCCGTCAAGCAGGACATGAAAATTGAAGTACCTGAAGAGGTATTCGGGGTAAAGCAATGGGAGTGTACGGTTGAGTCCAATCCCAACGTGGCAACCTTTATCAAGGAGCTGACCCTGAGACTGCCGGAGGGTGAAAGCGTAAACTTTCGCGCTGGCGGTTATGTGCAGCTGGAGTGTCCACCGCACCATGTCAAATACGCTGATTTTGACATCGATGAAGAGTATCGCGGCGACTGGGAGCACTTTGGCTTCTTTAAGCTGGAATCCGTGGTGAAAGAAGATGTGATCCGTGCCTATTCCATGGCTAACTACCCAGAAGAGCAGGGCGTGGTTAAGTTCAATATCCGCATCGCGACGCCACCTCCTGGCAGTACGGGGATTCCCTGCGGTCAAATGTCTTCCTGGGCGTTCGGCCTGAAACCAGGCGACAAGGTAAAAGTGTATGGTCCATTTGGCGAATTCTTTGCCAAGGATACAGACGCAGAGATGGTATTTATCGGCGGTGGTGCCGGTATGGCACCCATGCGTTCGCACCTGTTCGATCAGCTCAAGCGAATCAAGTCCACGCGCAAGATTTCCTTCTGGTATGGCGCTCGCTCGTTGCGGGAGATGTTCTACAATGAAGAGTATGATCAACTTGCCGCCGACAACGAAAACTTCACCTGGCAAGTGGCGTTATCTGATCCCCAACCCGAAGACAATTGGGAGGGCTATACGGGCTTCATCCACAATGTATTGTATGAACAGTACCTCAAGGATCATCCTGCGCCTGAAGATTGCGAATTCTATATGTGTGGTCCGCCGATGATGAATGCCGCGGTAGTCCAGATGCTCACCGATCTGGGCGTGGAACCGGATAATATCCTGCTTGATGACTTCGGCGGATAGCAGTAAGCGGATGCCACAAAAAAGCCACTCGAAAGGGTGGCTTTTTTGTATGCTCGCAGTGTTGTGCCTGACAGCCTGTAACGCCCGGCAGCAGACCCCGGTGCAGTTGGAAGGCGCCACCATGGGCACCACCTGGCATGTCACTTACATTGACCCCGACGGTGACTTCGAGGCCATTGCCATACAGCAGGGTATTGAAGAGCAGCTGACGCTGGTCAACCGGAGTATGTCGACCTACCGGGAGGACTCCGAAATAAGCCGTTTTAATATCTCTCCATCCGGGCAATGGTTTACGGTTTCACCGGACTTTTATACGGTGTTGTCCACGGCTTTAGCCGTTGGCGAGCAAAGCAACGGGGCCTATGATGTTTCGGTAGCGCCATTGGTAGACCTGTGGGGTTTTGGTCCCGGTGCTGCCATTGATGCGCCACCCTCTGCGTCCGACATCAAGCGCTTATTGCAACGGGTAGGGCAGCAGAAGCTCAGATTGGATGGCACCCGTTATGGTGTGATGAAGCTGGGTGAGCTGTCCCTGGACTTTTCCTCACTGGCCAAGGGCTACGCAGTGGACCTGGTAGCCAACTGGATGACAAAGCAAGGCGTTAGCAGGTTTCTGGTAGAAGTCGGCGGTGAGATGAAGATGTCCGGGCTCAGCGGCCGGGACGATCTATGGCGGGTGGCCATTGAAGAGCCCGATAACATGGGTAGATCCGTTGCGACGGCGATAAGTCTTACTGATGCCGCGGTAGCCACCTCCGGCGATTATCGCAATTATTTTGAGGTGGCCGAACAACGCTACTCTCACAGCATCGATCCACGCACAGGCTATCCAGTGGCGCATGACCTGGTATCGGTTACAGTGGTACATTCCAGTGCCATGCTGGCGGATGCATGGGCGACTGCGCTGACAGTTCTCGGGGCAGAGCAGGCGATGGCGGTAGCGCAGGCACAGGGATTGGCTGTATATTTTATTCGTAGTGCGGGCGAAGAGTATTTACACTCTCATACCACCGAATTTTCCGGTTATCTGGTGGCAGCGCAATTATAGGATTAGGGCATAGTCCTGGAGCATGTATCTATGACATTATTTTTAGTTAGCGCACTGGTTATTGGTTTGGTGATAGCGGGTATGGCGGTGGGTGTGATCGCCGGTCGGCCACCGATAAAAGGCTCCTGTGGCGGTATGGGGGCACTGGGTATAGATTCCACCTGTGATCTTTGTGGTGGCAACCCGCAGCGCTGCGACGATGAAACTCGCGATGGCGAAGTGGGTAAGAACAATCCTGGCTTATACTATCCGGCTGATAAATAGTTCCGGACGCTCGACATTTGAAGCCGCGCGGCAGCGCCATCGTCAATTACGCCCCTTTTATCGGGCTGCGTTATAGTTTCAGCAGGAAGCGCAATCGTTTCACCTCCGTCATTGCCATGGTATCCATGCTTGGTATGGTGCTGGGCGTGACCAGCCTGATCGTTGTTCTGTCCATAATGAACGGATTTGCCGGAGAGTTGCGTGGTCGTATTCTGTCGTTGGTGCCGCATGGGTACATCGAACAAGATGGCAAGGGTATAGAGGCGTGGCAGGAGCTACTGTTGAAAATGCAAAGCAGCCCTGCGGTGGTTGCTGTGTCCCCTTACATTTCAGACAAAGTTATCCTCGGCAGTGGTCATACATTGCGCGGCGGAGTGCTCACAGCGGTAGATCCCGCGCTAGAGAGTAAGGTTTCGGGTATTGCAGATGCCATGGTTGCCGGCACGTTGGATACCCTGGATATGCCTGATTTCAACGTGATACTCGGGGCAACGATGGCGCGTATTATGGGTGTGGCAGTCGGCGACCAGGTTGAGGTGACTGTGCCGAGGTTGACCGTTACCCCACTGGGTGTGTTTCCTCGTACCAAGCGCCTGACGGTCACCGGTCTGTTTGAGGTGGGTGCTCAGCCGGATTCTTACCAGGCGTACGTGTCCTTGGCCACAGGACAAAAGTTACTGGGTAGCAAAGGCTTCGTAGATGGCTTGCAGGTGCGAACGGTGGACTTGTTTACCGCGCCAGCCACGATGTCGAGCCTCGCCCGGGTGCTCCCACAGCAATATACGATAAAAGACTGGAGTCAGACCCAGGGTTCGCTGTTTCGCGCGGTTAAATTGGAAAAACTGATGGTTAGTTTGTTATTGCTCAGCGTGATCGCTGTTGCTGCGTTTAACATTATCTCTACCCTGGTAATGTCCGTGGCGGAAAAGCGCCGTGACATTGCTGTGCTGCGCACCATGGGTGCTCGCGCCGGTGGAATTATGGCGATTTTTGTCGCGCATGGTATTGGCCTGGCAGCGGTCGGTATCTCAATCGGCGCCGTTGCTGGTGTGTTGCTGGCGACTAATATCTCGTCTATTACCGCTTTTGTAGAAAACATCCTGGGCGTAAAATTGTTTGATCCATCCGTCTATTTTATCAGCGAGCTGCCGTCTGACCTGCAGTGGGGCGATGTGCTGTGGGTGCTGCTTGCTTCTTTGACGCTTAGCCTGCTCGCGACTCTCTATCCGGCCTGGCGAGCGGCCCGCATTGCTCCGGCTGAGGTGTTGCGTTATGAGTGAACTGGTACTGCAGTGCGAATCTTTATCGCGGGTATACGCTGACGGCGATCGCTCTGTTGCGGTTTTGGAGAACGTTGCCCTGAACCTGCTCGCCGGTGAAAAAATTGCTGTGATAGGGGCATCTGGCTCCGGTAAATCCACGCTGCTCAACCTGCTGGGTGGCCTGGACAATCCCAGTAGCGGGCGCGTGTTGATGCGTGGGCAAGACCTGGCGAGTCTGTCTGAACGCGCCCTGTGTCAGCTGCGCAATGCGCAATTGGGCTTTGTTTACCAGTTTCATCACCTGTTGCCAGAGTTTGACGCGCAGGAAAATGTCGCAATGCCGCTGTTGATAGGTGGCGTCCCGCGCAGCGAGGCGTGGCGAAGCGCAGCGCAAATGTTGGAGCGCGTGGGTATGGCCCATCGCTTGACGCATCGCCCGGCGCAGTTGTCCGGGGGCGAGCGACAGCGCGTAGCGATTGCCAGGGCACTGGTGGGTCGACCCGATTGCGTGTTGATGGATGAGCCAACGGGTAACCTGGACCCTCATTCTGCAGCGCAGGTCCTGGAACTCATAGACGAACTGGGCCAGGACAGCGCCTGTTTCGTGGTGGTCACCCACGACCCCGCCATTGCCGCACATATGAACCGAACGCTGGAACTGCGCGACGGTGGTTTGCGGGAGCTGCGGTGAGTCCAGGCGAAATACTGCGTATAGCGCTGCGTTACACCTTTGCCTTTGGTCGAGGGCATCTGTCGACGTTCCTGTCGTCCCTGTCCATGTTAGGCCTGGTGTTGGCCATCGCCTTGCTGATCATCGTCCTGTCGGTGATGAATGGGTTCGACAAGGAAATGCGCGAGCGTATTCTGGGCCTGGTGCCACATATTACGGTTTACTCCCACTTGCCCATCGTCGACTGGCAAGCTCAGGCAGCGCTGCTGGCTGAGCACCCCGATGTCATTGAGGTGACGCCGTTTACCCGCTTCGACGCTTTGTTCATGCGTGGGGCGGACATTGAAACAGCCCAGGGCATTGGTCTGGACGCACAGGATAAGATAGCTACTGCGCGCTTGCTGAGTAATCTTGATGCCAACGATATCGCCTTGTTCCAGGGCCGCCCAGACGGTTTGATTCTCGGCACAGGCCTGGCGCAAAGACTGGGTGTAAAGGTGGGTGAGCAACTGACCTTGATCGTTCCTGGTTCACGCCAGGGTAGCGACCCCAGGGCCACCCGTTTTGAAACGCTGCAGTTGACCGCGGTACTCGACACCGGTACAGAACTGGATCAGAGCGCTGCGTTGGTGCACCTGGCCCTGGCCTCGCACCTGGCGGGTCTTAACGATGCCGTCAGCGGTTTGCGTGTGACAACGAGTCAACTATTTGCAGTGTCACGTATTGGCTGGGAGCTGATGAATAATCTGCCCCCGGGTTATTACACCACCAACTGGATGATGACTCATGGCAATCTGTATGCCGCAATCCAGCTATCGCGTGACCTGGTGTCTATCTTGCTGTTCTCGATAATTGCGGTGGCGGCCTTCAACGTGGTGTCTTCTTTGGTATTAGTGGTCTTTGACAAGCAGGGCAATATAGCCATTTTGCGCACGCTGGGAGCGTCCGGCGGAGACATAGCCTGGATTTTTGTGCTGCAGGGCGCCATGATCGGTCTGGTTGGCGTGCTCCTGGGGAGTTTGGTGGGCGCGCTTGGCAGTATCGCGGTGCCGCGCATAGTGGGCTGGCTGGAGCATGTGCTGGACATGCGCTTCCTTAATACCGACGTCTACCCGGTTTCGTTTTTGCCGGTGGACCTGCTCGCCCGGGACGTGATTATGGTGGCAGGCGTAGCCTTTGTTATGTGTGTGCTTGCGGCTATTTATCCCGCTCGCCGTGCAGCGGCACTTGCCCCGGCTATGATTCTTAACCAGGATCGTTGAGTTTTTTCTCTGCGCGCCTGCGCTTGCGGTCATGCCAGCGCCGCATGACCTGCCAGCGCCACAGCATGCTAATCACAAAATATCCCAGGCTGCCGAAAAACAGGCCGCAGATAAAGCAGCCTAGCAGGAAAGGCTTCCAGATCGTTCCCAGGCTAGTACTCAGCCAAAAGAAACTCAGTTCAAACTCTATGTTCTTCAACGGCACGTCGATGATCATCGCGCCGACTTTATAAGCCAGGAAAAAGATGGCCGGCATGGTGACCGGATTGGTAATCCACACCAGGCTGACGGATAACGGCAGGTTACAGCTTAGCAGGACGGCCAGTAACGCAGCGAGCAACATCTGTCCCGGCACGGGCATAAACGCCACAAAAAAGCCGATGAAGAAGGCCATGGACGCTGAGTAGCGGTTGACATGCCACAGGTTGCCCGCATAAATCCAATCGCCCAATAAATGCAGTGACTTGAACTCACGCAATTTGGCTGGGCTGGGGACGAGCATTTTGAGCGTTTTTTTCGGCATCTTAAGGCGGATCGAATGTGACGTGTCATTCCCTGTGATGATGTGATTGACTGGCGGTCTGTGCCGGTCTCGGGGACGGTGGAGAGCGCGGTGCCGTCCTTCGTGCTCGACATTATGCCTTGAAAACATGGCGCACTCTAGGGAGCTCTGCATGCGGTCATGGATGACGGGCATAATAGCAGCAATATTGTCTGTGGGCTTGTGGCCCGCTTTACCCCCATGGCCAGTCTCAGTGTTCACATTGGTCCTCGCGCTCTGGTTGTTGCGCTGGCGGCACTTGCTCCTCGCGCAGTGGGGCAGTGGTCTGGCCCTGGGCACAGCGCTGGCACTGTTGCACGGCAATACCCTGTTACAGGAGCAACTGCCCCAGGCCTGTGTCAAACTTCCGCTGACGATAACTGGCACCGTAACGTCGCTGCCTGCAACAGCACTGATACACAGTGGCCAGATGCGCCAGCGCTTTAACTTCCATGTAACGTCCTTAACCCCCTTGCGTTGTCGGGGCCCCTCGGCAGTACTGCTATCGTATTATGGGCCACAGCAGATGATTCCCGGAGACGATTGGCAGTTCAAGGTAAAGCTGCAACGACCCTGGGGCCTGGCAAACCCTGGGGGTTTTAACATGCAGGCGTGGTTTGCCCAATCTGCGATCAACGCCGTTGGTAGTGTCAGCAAGGGTAGTGCGCAGCGCCTGCCCGCGACAACCAGCCTGCGGACTGTGCATCACCGTTTACGACTGGCGATTCGCGATCATATCGCTGGGCTTGCTCTGGAAGGTGATGTTAAAGCAGTACTGCGAGCGCTTACCGTCGCGGATAAAAGCGCTATCGATGCGCGACTCTGGTCGGTGTTGCAACAATTCGGTATCAATCATCTACTGGTGATCTCCGGCTTGCACATCGGCCTGGTCGCGGGAGCTGCTTATCTGCTTGGCGGCCTGGTCGCGCGTCTTTACCTGCTTGCTACCGGTGCGACAGCACTGTGGCTGCCCGCCGTACTTGCGCTCGTTGTCGCGTCTTGCTACGCGGCTCTGGCAGGATTCTCCCTGGCGACCCAGCGGGCATTGTGCATGCTCGTCTGTTTTATCGTCGCCGGACTTGCGCGCCGCAGCAGCAGTTCTGGCAACAATCTGCTATTGGCGGCGGTCCTGGTGTTGGTATTAAATCCACTGGCCGCGCTGGGCAGCGGTTTTTGGTTGTCCTTTGGCGCTGTCGCTGCGCTGTTGTGGCTTGGGTGCTGGCAGCGCGGCGCGCGGTGGTACATACGGATGCCCGGCACCCATCTCTTTATGGCGGGTGTGATGATCCCTATGGGCGCCTGGTGGTTCGGCGGTAGTTCTGTCGTGGCAGCCGCGGCCAACCTGATGCTGATACCGCTAGTAGGGCTGATCGTAGTGCCACTGGCACTACTGGCGACGGTCAGCTTTTTATGCGGGCTTACGCTGGAGCCATTGCTCTGGCGCCTGGCAGCCTGGCCACTGCAGCAGTTGTTGCCCGCAGCCAGGCAAATAGTTGCGGCCGGCCAGCCCTGGCTCTATCAGTCGATATCCGGGGAGCTGCTCGCCGTTTTGCTCGCCTTACTGGCGATTGCTGTGTTTATTGTGCCGGCGGGAATTGTGTTGCGACTGCTATCGCTCGTGTTGATGTTGCCATTATTGCTGCCATCGGAATCGCCGAGTGCTATAGCAACTGAGTCTACGCGAGTCACGGTACTCGATGTGGGTCAGGGCACCGCGATTGTGATTAGTTCCGGCGACCGCACGTTGCTTTATGACACCGGAGGCGGTGATCCAGCAGGGGTCAATGTGGCCAGTTCCGCTGTGTTGCCATACTTGCGTCATCATGCGATCAATACGCTGGATACCTTTGTCATCAGTCATACCGATAACGACCACTCTGCGGGCACTGTCGGCGTGTTACGGGCTATGCCGGTGGCGCGACTGCGCTACGGTGGTCCACCGGCGAACGTTACCAGTGGCAAGTTGTGCATGGCCGGAGAGGCCTGGCGCTGGCCGGGGGGACAACGGTTTCAGTTCTTGTCCCCCGGGACTGAAACAGCACTGTCGAGCAACAATACCTCCTGTGTATTGCAGATTGAAATCGGGCCCTACACATTGTTGCTGACCGGTGACATTGAAAGTGCCAGAGAGCGCGAGCTGGTGCGCTATTGGGGGCAGGGGCTGCATAGCGATTGGCTGTTGGCAGCGCACCATGGCAGCCTTACCTCGTCCTCCCAGGCACTACTTAAGACAGTGCGTCCAGGCACCGTAATTGTAAGCGCGGGCTACGCCAATCGTTTTGGACATCCACACCCAGAGGTTGTTACGCGGATTCATCGATCCGGGGCAAGCATACTGTCGACTGCTGAGGGCGGCGCTCTGGAGTTTGAGTTCGCTCCGGGACTGCCTCCAGTGGTGCATGCCTATCGTAAACGGGTGCGGCGTTACTGGATGTGACTATTGTCTTGTTTCGTACCTCTTGGTGGTGAGGGTATAATGCAGGCATTACAACACACACGGGGTATGACTGTGCTGGAATTGCTAGTGGCTGGCGGGTGGTTGATGGTGCTGATAGTACTTTGCTCCATCATCGTATTGGCTATCTGTATTGAACGACTGTACACACTAAATCCAAAAAAGATTGCGCCTCCGCACCTCCTGGCTACGATCTGGAAACAACTCAAAGCGGGTGAGATGGATGCACCTCGCCTGCGCACGCTCAAACAATCATCACCGCTGGGACGAATTGTGGCGGCAGGTCTTGGTAATGCCTACCACGGTAGGGATGTCATGAAGGAGAGTATCCAGGAAGCTGCAGCCCATGTGGTGCATGATCTGGAGCGCTATCTCAATACGCTGGGCACTATTGCTGCTGTGGCACCTCTGCTGGGCTTGCTTGGCACGGTGGTGGGTATGATTAAGGTCTTTGCCGAAATAATGACTCAGGGTACCGGCAATGCCAGCGCCTTGGCCGGCGGCATCTCCGAGGCGCTGATTACCACTGCCGCTGGTCTGACGGTGGCCATTCCGGCACTAGTTATGCACCGCTACTTCGTCGGCAGGATCGATGGCATTGTCGTCGAACTGGAGCAGGAGACCATTAAACTGGTCGATGCGTTGCACAGTGAAGAAAATACGGACACCAGTCCATGAAATTTCGCCGCCAGCGCCCGGAGGAGGTGGGTATTAACCTCACCCCACTGATCGATGTGGTGTTTTTGTTACTCATCTTTTTTATGGTCTCCACCACCTTTACCCGGGAAACCCAATTGAGCATCGACCTGCCCGAGGCAGAGGGGCAGGTTAAGGAAAGCTCGCAAGAGCAGATAGAAATACAGGTCGATGAGGGCGGACGCTACCGGGTGAATGGTCGGGGTCTGGTCGATACGCGTATGCGCACCCTGCAAGCGGCAATTTACAAAATATCCGCCGGTGATACTACGATGCCGATGGTGCTCACTGCTGATGCCCAGGCCGCACACCAGGATGTTGTGCGTGTTATGGATGCTGCCGGCCAAATGGGTTTTGTGCACCTGAGCATAACCACCCGGCAGCCGGCAAATGAGTCCGGGTCAGCGGGTGGCTAAATACCAGCACGCCAGTTACAGCAGTACCCGCCGCCAGGGTAACCTCTCGGACTGGCAGCTCTACCGCCGTTTGTTGTCCTATGTCCGGCCATACTGGTACTTCTTTTTATTTAGTCTGCTTGGTTATGCCATCTACTCTCTGGGTAATGTATTGCTGGCAGACCTGATGCAATTTTTGCTGGATGCGCTGAATAAATCGGATGACGTTGCCACTGGAATCGTATCGGGCCTGGCCTATCGTTTTTTTGACGCCAATACCATGGATCAGTTGGAATTTGCACGTATTGCTGTGCCGGTGTCCATTGTGTTGCTGACCTTGACACGTGCATCCGGCTTTTTTGTTGGCACCTATTTTATGAATCATGTGGCTCGTCACCTGGTACATGAACTGCGCTGTGAATTGTTTAACAAGATGCTAGTGGCACCCAGTGCCTATTATGACGCCCATTCCCAGGGTGTGTTGATCTCCAAGATTACCTTTAACGTGGAACAGGTTACGGGAGCCGTGACCAAAGCGCTGAAGATTATCGTGCGTGAGAGCCTTACCGTGCTGGGACTACTGACCTATATGTTTTACCTGAATTGGCGCCTGTGTCTGGTGTTTTTGGTGGTCACGCCCTTTATAGCCGTGGTGGTAGCGGTGGTAGGCAGGCACTTCAGACGCTATAGCAGGCGTATTCAGGCGTCCATGGGTGATGTGACACAAGTTAGCACCGAGACCATCGGTGCCTATAAAGAAGTGCGTATATTCGGTGGCCAGCACCAGCAACAGGAGCGCTTTCGCGGAGCCAGTGATTACAATCGCATCCAGAGTCTCAAACTAGCCCTGGCCGATGCATTGAGCACCCCGGTAATCCAGACACTGCTGGCTTTGTCGTTGGGCACTTTGGTGTGGTTCGCCCTCAGTCCAGATATTCTCGGTGACTTTTCTGCTGGATCGCTGGTGGCATTTCTCACCGCAGCTGCGCAGCTGGGTAAGCCCATTCGCCAGTTAAGTGGCGTACAAAGTGTGGTACAGCGGGGTCTGGCGGCGGCGGAGGATATTTTTGCGCAGCTGGATCAGGAGCAGGAGATCGACCAGGGTCAGCACATCACCCGCCGGGTGGCTGGCGACATTCGAATCGAGCATCTTTGTTTTGCTTATCCTGGTAATGATGCAATGGTGTTGCAGGACATTTCGCTGGACATCAAGGCGGGGCAGACGGTGGCACTGGTGGGACGTTCCGGCAGCGGGAAAAGCACCCTGGTACAACTGCTATCACGCTTTTACCCGATGGGTAGCGGCCGCATTTTACTGGACGGTGTGGCGATCGACCACTATCAGCTCGCTAATCTGCGTAGTCAGCTGGCGCTGGTATCACAGCAAATAACCCTGTTCCATGACACCGTGTTCAATAATATTGCCT
>JBALVO010000019.1:21075-42520 GCA_036961445.1 Halioglobus sp. | reverse complement strand
ATTCATCCATTGGCGCTCTTCGGCCAGAAAGCCGGAGCTCGTGCTGTTGCGCTCGGTATCCTGCACATCCGCGGCGGTATGGGCGATGCCCCAGTTGCCGCAAATGATGAATTCTCTGCGTTTGTTTCGCACTTTTTGCAGATGGCCACCCAGAAGCTCAAAAAACTCGTTTTTGCGGCCTTGCTGCTCGACATTTCCCTGTGCTGCCACTGGGGCTAACAGGCAGGCCACACTGAGATTTTCGTAATCTGCCTGGATGTAACGTCCTTCCATATCGAAATCTGCGAAGCCCAGACCAGTCATTATTGCTTTAGGTAATTGTCGGCAATAAATTGCCACACCGTTGGCTTTCCCATCGGCGTCATCAAAGAAGTAGGCGTTATACTCCTCCGGAAAGAAGATATTGTCCTGTAAGTCGTATTCCGAGCACTGGAGATCCTGAACACAGACGAAATCTGCCTCCTGTTCTTTCAGCCAGTCGTAAAATCCTTTTTCTGCGGCGTCTTTAATGCCGTCAGCACTGAAACTGATGATCCTCATTCATAGCCCCTTGGTATGAGAGAGTAATGGTAGCGAAGCTCTCGCTTTGTTTATATGCCGGCCCCTGCGAGAGGAGCGGGCAATAAATGTGTTTTCTGAACTATCGTTGGTCTTGCCACTGCCGATTATATTTCTGTCCGGATTCTATTGCCTGGGGCAACGCCCGCCATTAGGTAGTGGTCAATACCAGAACAGCGTATTCTATATCGCTATCAGCGGAATACAATGCTTCGTTTAAGGATCGGAAAACGCCATGCACGCCTACCAGATTGAATTCATCGAGCTAGCTCGCCAATACGAGGTACTGAAATTTGGGGAATTTACCCTTAAATCCGGACGTGTCAGTCCTTATTTTTTCAACGCGGGAATGTTCTCCAGCGGGCAGGCATTGGCCAGTCTGGGTCGCTGTTATGCGCGCAGGATAGTGGAATCTGGCGTGCAGTTCGATGTGTTGCTGGGGCCGGCCTATAAGGGGATTCCGCTGGCCGCGGCCACGGCGGTGGCGTTAGCTGAACATCACGGTCTGGATGTTCCCTTTGCCTACAACCGCAAGGAGGCCAAGGCCCACGGTGAAGGCGGCACGCTGGTGGGCGCCCCACTGCAAGGACGGGTACTTATTATTGATGACGTAATTACGGCCGGCACGGCGGTGCGCGAGGTCATCGCCATGATTGCCGAGGCCGGAGCGGAATTGGCCGGTGTGGCTATAGGACTGAATCGGCAAGAGCGCGGCTCGGGGGACTTATCCGCAATCCAGGAGGTAGAGCAGGCCTATCAAGTACCAGTACTGAGCATTATTGATATGAGCCATATCATTGATTACCTTGAGAATTCCGATTCTGAGTCGGGGCAGGCATTGGTTGCCATGCGCAAATATCGCAAACGCTTCGGTGTCTGACTTGTGCCAAGGCGCAGCAGGTTTTATATTGACCCCATGGTAATTCGTATCCTTAGCCGTCGACCGTTACTTCTTGCAGTTTTGTTGCTGTGTGTTGTGCCTGCCGCGCAATCCCGCGATCTGTACCGCTACTATAATGCCGAGGGCAACATGGTGGTGGACTATCGGGTACCCACCACCTATATCGCCGGAGGCTATGAAGTACTTAATGAAAAAGGTGTTGTCATCAAGGTGGTGCCCCGGGAGCTTAGCGAACAAGAGCGGCAGGTCGTCGACGCTCAGCAAAAACTGGATGATGCGGCCGAAATCGAACAGGAGCGTCTGCGTAAGTGGGATGAATCCCTGTTATTGCGTTACAGCACGATAGATGACATTGACGCTGCAAGGGAGCGTGCCCTGCGAGATTTACGGATCAGGGTTAGCATTCTTAAAAGTAACAGGCGTTCGCTCAAGCAGCAGGTGGAAAATTATCAGGCGCAGGCAGCTGATCTGGAACGCAGTGGCCGCGAGGTTGATGTGGCCCAGCTGCGGGCAATCGAAGACCTGCAGAGAGAGATTGCTGTTACCAACAGGGCGGTTGCGGACCGGGAGCAGGAAATAAAGGATGTGTCCGGCGCTTATCAGATGGATATTGAGCGCTTCAAATTGCTGCTTGAGGTGGTGGAGTTACGGCGTACCTTGTTGGCACAAGAGCGTGAAGCTATGCAGAAAGAATCCAGCGACCCACGTCGCTAGCCAGATGCTTATCTGCTGCGCTTAGCCTGCGAAGGTGCTGGCTTGCCCGGGCACCTGCTGGCTTACAGCATCACGAAAGAACCCACGCATCAACAATTCCCATTGTTGCGGCCAGTCTGCGGTGGGCGAGCGCTGGAATCCGCTACGTACATATTGCGAAATGCGTCCTTCAGCGGCAGACATTAACAAGTTGGCAGCCGCTGGCAGGGCGATCGCCGGCCTGAGTCCTTCTCGCATCTCCGCTTCCCTGATGACCTGTTTCAACTGGGTTTCGAAACGGTCAAATAATTGGGCTACTCGATGGTGCAGTCGTTCTGTTTCTCCGGTCAGCGCATCGCCCGTCAGTATGCGCGTGATGCCGGGGTTGCGCTCGGCGAAAGCCAGCAATAACAGCAACATTTTTTCGCAGCGCTGCGCGGCATCGTGCTCTTCATTCAGGATGATGCTAATGCGGCTGAAGAGGGTCTCCTCGATAAACTCGATAAGGCCTTCAAACATTTTTGACTTGCTGGGAAAGTGGCGATAAAGGGCTGCCTCAGAGACGCCAACTTGCTTGGCCAAACCGGCCGTAGTGATGCGGCTGCCTGGACCGGCTTCCAGCATTTGAGCCAGTGCTTCCAGGATCTGCTGGCGCCGTTGGGATTTTCTGGGAGGCATGACGATCCATGTTGAGTCGTGTTCCGCTAATGCTAGCGATTACCTGCCTGGCCTGCAATAAGCGGATAGGCGATAAAGCGTTTTTTTTCCTGTTTTTTACGGGTTAAACGCGTTTGTTGGTAATAAGAGTACCCATTCCTTCATCTGTGAATGTTTCCAGCAGTACTGCATGGGGTACCCGGCCATCTATGATGTGTGCGCTGGCCACTCCGGATTTCACTGCGTCCAGAGCGCAGGCAATTTTCGGCAGCATGCCACCGCTGATGGTTCCGTCAGCAATGAGTTCGTCAACCTGGGCTGTACTCAGCCCAGTGAGAATGCCGCCTTGCTTGTCCATTAGCCCGGCGACATTGGTCAACAGCATCAATTTTTCGGCGCGCATAACCTGGGCCAATTTGCCAGCAACCAGGTCGGCGTTTATGTTGTAAGTCCTGCCGTCATCGCCGACGCCGATGGGAGCAATCACGGGAATGAAATTGCTGCCCAGAATGACATCGATAACTTCGGTGTCGATTTGGTCGACTTCGCCCACATGGCCGATGTCGATAATCTCGGAGACATCCAATTCCGGGCTGTAACGACTAACCTGCATCTTGTGTGCCCTGATCAGCTGGCCGTCCTTGCCGGTGACGCCGATGGCCTTGCCCCCGTTGCGGTTAATCGAGGCTACGATCTCCTTGTTTACGCTGCCCCCCAGAACCATTTCCACTACGTCCATGGTCTCCGCGTCGGTAACGCGCATACCGTCAACGAATTCAGTGGTGATATTCAGCTTCTTCAACAATGCGCCAATCTGTGGACCCCCGCCATGAACCACAACCGGGTTCATTCCGACCAGCTTCATCAGCACCACATCTCTGGCGAAACTCTCATGCAGCAGCGGGTCGACCATTGCATTACCGCCAAACTTAACCACGATGGTCTTGCCGATAAAGCGCTGAATATAGGGCAACGCCTCGGTCAGAACATTGGCAATGTTGAGAGCTGCTTCGCGAGTGAGAGACATAGTGATACCTGTTAGGGGGTCGAGAGCCGGGTATGGCTCGCAGAGCTAGAAATTGAGTTCGAGGTCAGGTGCAACCCGCGCAATCTGGGTGCGGAATGCTGCTTTGATGATTTCGAGGTTTTCCTCGGTGTCCGCCTCGAAGCGGGCAGTCAGCGCTGCGCCGGTATTGGAGGCTCTTACCAGGCCCCAGCCATCGGTAAAGTCGACCCTGATACCGTCCATGGTATTGACCTTGCCAGAGGGAAAATCAGCGGTATCGATTATTTTTTCAATGAGACCGAATTTAACCTTATCCGATACCGGTATTATTATCTCAGGAGTGTTGATCGAGCTGGGGAACTCAGCAATAGCATCGTCCAGGCTGTCTCCGTGGGTGCTGAGGATCTCTGCCAGGCGCCCTGCGGCGTACATGCCATCATCAAAGCCATACCAACGTTCTCCGAAGAACATGTGCCCGGAGAATTCGCCCCCTAGCAATGCACCAGTTTGCGTCATTTTCTCCTTCATATAGGCGTGGCCGGTTTTCCATAGCACGGGCCGCCCGCCATGACGGGTGATTAACTGCATCAGGTTGCGGCTGCACTTTACGTCGAAGACCACGTCTGCCCCGGGGTTGCGGGCGACCACATCCTGAGCGTAGATCATCAGCAGCACATCTGAGCGCACTATGCGTCCGCTGGAAGTGACCACTGCCAGGCGGTCACCGTCACCATCAAAGGCCACACCAAAATCGGCTTCCTGCTCCTGCACGACACGGACCAGATCGGCCAGGTTGTCCTCGTTGCTGGTGTCAGGGGGATGGTTGGGAAAGCTGCCGTCTACCTCACAGTGCAGCGGCACCACTTCGCAGCCCAGATCCTCAAACAATTGTGGCGCTATGCCACCGGTAGCTCCATTGCCGGCATCAATGACTATTTTCAGGGGTACCGCAATGGCGATGTCGTGCAATACTTCTTCCATGTAGGCGGGGACGATATCCTCGCGAATCATGCGGCCGTTGCCTTTGCTGAATTCGCCGCTGACTATTGTATCGCGGATCTGCTGAATGCCGCCCGCAGCGATAGTGTTTTGGTTCAGCACTATTTTCAGCCCGTTGTGCTGAGGTGGATTGTGACTGCCGGTAACCATAATGCCTGATTTGCAGCTCAGGTGGCGGGTGGCAAAATAAAGCAGTGGCGTGGGCACCATACCGATGTCGATAACGTCCCTGCCACTTTCCATCAGTGCCCTGATCAGGGCCGACTTAATCCGCGGGCTGGAGGTCCTGCCGTCGCAGCCGACGATGAGGGTTTGTTCCGACATCTCTCCGGCGATGGTACCGATGGCCTTGGCGATGCTGATTACCATCTCGTCAGACAGTTCGGTTTCCGCATCACCACGTATATCATAGGCGCGAAATATGTGTTCCGGAAATCCATCTTTGCTGTCTGAATCGGAGGTCACCGAATCGCTGTCAGCGGATAGGTCCAGCTCCAGCACCTCCTCGTCTTCGTCAAGGATGCTGGCGTTTTGGAACATGGGGTTGGTGAAGTCGGAACTATCTGATTCGAACATCTCAACCTCAGCCTGGGGTATGGCCGCAGAGCTCGCCGAACTCTGGCGCACTGAGCGGAGGCTGGCGCGGCGTAGCTGTTTGGCGATGCTGAGCAATGCTGGAATGCCAAGTTGCAGGGCTGTTTTTTTGTCCGCCGCTGAGATAACCCGTTGCACCTCCTCCTCCAGTCTGCGCGAAAACAACATAAACACAATGGCCAGCGCGGCGACTGCGGCCAGCACCGACAGCGCCATAACCAGCAGCAGTGGCAATTGATTGGTGGTGAGCGTCGCTACAAGGGCCCGAGAGGGCGTAAAGGATACACGCCAGGGAGTTTCGGGTATTACGGCATAGCGGGTGTACGCAGTGGCATCGCCGCTGCCGGCGAATGCGATGGTATCCGTGCGTTCGGCCCCAGTGGACCCCGCATATTTTTGTTCCAGTGCGAATTTCCCGGCACCTGTATCCAGGGACTTAAGTTGCGTAGCGACCTGTTCGTTGTCAATGGATACGATGATCACGGCCTGCCTGTCCGCGATCCTTGGGTGGGTAACCAATGCTGCCATGGAGGTTAACCAGCGATTCTCAAATTTGTAAGCTTCAGGTTGGGTTTGCGCCCCGGCGCTGGTGCGGCGTACCAGATCTACTTCAATATGGTTGCGCAGACCTTCATTGCCACCTTCGAAATTTGCTGTGCCCATATCGTCTATGGGCAAAATTCTGAGGCTGGCTACTTCCGGAAAGTAGTCAAGCATGGCTTGTTCTACCAAACTAATATCGGCGCCAGATTGGCTGGCGATGGCCGACAGGGCCAGCGGAGATCGTGCTGCGCCCTGGATACGCTCTTTCATGCGGGCAAACAAGCGGTGCATGTTAGTCGCCTGTTGGGTGGCGAAGGAGGTCGCGACGCGCTCAATCTGGTGTTCCTGCATGGCGGGTTCGCGCACTAGAACCAGGTAGCTGAAGCCCAACAAGGTGGGAACCAGAGCGGCCAGTAGGGCGATTGCGTTAATCCTGTATAGGGCGTTGCCCTTGACTGTTATGCCCTGTGGATTGCTCGCTTGAGCAACTTTTTTAGTGGGTTTGGGGGCAGCCTCTTTATTTTTTTTTAGTTTCAGCATCCGCAGGGTCTATTGGTAAGTCAGTTAGGCAATGATATTACGTCGGGGACATTTCTTAAATGCACTTCCTTCCTTTATTTACCATGAGCACGATATAGAATGAGGTTCGCAGGGGCGGAGGGAATCATCGGGGCAAACCAATGCGCGTATCAGTCTTTATTGCCCGGCGCTGATTTCGCCGGCGATTAGCTCGATGATTTGGCGCGCGATAGTTGCTTTTCCAGCCATGGGCAGCACCTGCTCCCCGCTATGCCAAAGGACGGTGGCCTCGTTGTGCTCACTATTGAAACCTATGGACTGGTCCGATATGTCGTTGGCGACGATCATATCCAGGCCCTTGCGCTGCATTTTGTCCCTGGCGTAGCTCAGCACATCGTTGGTTTCTGCGGCAAACCCCACAGTGAAGGGGCGGTCTTCGCCTGCTGCCACCGCCGCTACGATGTCCGGATTGCGGGTCAGTTGCAGGGTGATCTGCTGTGCACCCTTCTTGATCTTCTGTTGCTCAACGGTCATTGGCCGGTAATCTGCCACTGCGGCGCAGGCGATAAAAATATCGCACGCCGGTGTCAGCTCCAGGGTTTTGTCCAGCATCTGCTGAGCGCTCTGGACCGCGTGGCAGTGCACATGCTCCGGCACGCTCAGCGCCACCGGGCCACTGACCAGCGTTGTTATAGCGCCGGCGTCGACCGCGGCCTGCGCCAGGGCGTAACCCATTTTGCCGGAGCTGTGATTGGACAGATAGCGCACGGGATCCAGTGCCTCTCGTGTTGGCCCGGCGGTGATGACGATTCTTTTCCCGGCCAGCAGACCGCGACTGAACAGACTGGCGGCGGCCTCGGCAATATTGCCTGGTTCTTCCATGCGCCCCGGGCCAACGTCGCCACAGGCTTGTGGTCCCGCGGCAGGTCCAATCAGGGCGACCCCCCTTGCGGACAGTGTTTTGATGTTAGCGCTGGTAGCGGGGTCTCTCCACATCTGTTGGTTCATGGCGGGTGCCAGCAGTATTGGGGCAGCAGTTGCCAGTGCTGCTGTGGTCAGCAGGTCATCAGCTCGTCCGGCGCAAAGCCGCGCAATCAGGTCGGCGGTTGCCGGGGCAATTAATAGCAGGTCTGCCCATCGGGCCAGTTCTATGTGACCCATGCCCTGCTCTGCCTCGGCATCGAGCAGTTGTGTGTGCACGGGATTGCCCGAAAGTGCCTGTAAAGTGAGCGGGGTAATAAACTCCTGCGCTCCGTGGGTCATGATAACCCGCACGTTAGCGCCGCGTTCCTGCAGTTGTCTGACCAGCTCTGCAGATTTATAGGCCGCAATGCCACCGCTAACACCCAGCAGTACATTGCGATTGAATAGATGTGCCATTTGGTCGCCCAAATTGGGAAAATAGCGAAAGGGAATGGAAAGATACCACCCTGTTACAGTATTTGACACTGTGGCGAGTGGTTGCTCACGGAGGAGCGCCATGAGTATAGCCGCCTGGATACCAGGGGAAGGGCCTCGCGACAAATTATTGCAGCGAGGGACACAGGCATTGTCTGATGCAGAGCTATTGGCTGTGCTATTGCATACGGGATATCGTGATTGCAGTGCTCTGGATATGGCACGCAATTTACTGAATCAGTTTGCCGGTCTCAGTGGTGTGATGCGAGCGGATCAAGCCAACCTGCTGGCCTGTCCGGGAATGGGACCTGCCAAGTATGCGCAACTGCAGGCGGCGCAGGAGCTGGCCCGTCGGCGCGCGCTGCAGGCCCTTTCTGCCGGCGACGTGCTCAGTAGCCCGGCTGAGACGCGGCGTTTTCTGCAATATCACCTTGGCGGTCATCAAAGAGAGGTGTTCAGTTGCCTGTTTCTGGATACTCAGCATCGGGTGTTGCGCTGTGAAGACCTGTTTTTTGGAACACTCGACGGTGCTGCGGTTTATCCCAGGGAAGTGGCGGTGCGGGCGCTGCAGTACAATGCCGCGGCCGTTATTTTCGCTCATAACCACCCATCGGGGATAGCTGAGCCCAGCGCGGCGGACCGGCGCATTACCGAGCGCCTGTGCTCCGCTCTGGCTTTGTTAGATGTCCGGGTGCTGGATCACATCATTGTAGGTCGTGGCAAAGAGTACTCCTTCGCTGAGGAGGGGCTGTTGTAAACACTTTTGCGGGCTGGGCGCGGGTTTACCTTTAGCTTGCTATGCCTGTGGTGTTCTGGTATAAAGTCGCGCTCCGCGCGGCTGGGACCCTCTTTTGGGTCGTTAAAGCCACATCAATGTATAGAAATTCCCGCGACTTTTGGGAGAGTAAAGATCATGGCAAGAGTATGTCAGGTTACTGGAAAGCGTCCCGTAACTGGAAATAACGTATCACACGCAAAGAACCGTACCCGTCGTCGGTTTTTGCCCAATTTGCACAAGCACCGTTTCTGGATTGAGTCCGAGAAGCGGTTTGTCAGTTTACGAGTATCAAGTAAGGGCATGCGCATTATCGACAAGAAGGGTATCGAGCAGGTCCTGGGTGATCTTCGTGCTCGTGGCGAGAAGGTATAAGGGAGAAGAACAATGAGAGAGAAAGTCAGAATGAACTCTTCAGCCGGTACAGGACACTTCTATACCACTGACAAGAACAAGCGTACGACGCCGGATAAACTGGAAATGAAAAAATACGACCCAGTGGTACGCAAGCACGTCATGTATAAGGAAGGCAAAATCAAATAGGCCCTGTCCTTTAATAACCTTCATCAAACCCTGGCTAATGCCGGGGTTTTTTGTTTCAGGACCTCATCCGAACCTTTCCCGGTTGAATTTAATGCAAATATTTCCCGTTAGTTATGCCTGAGTTGCCCGAAGTAGAAACCACGCGCAGGGGTGTGGAGCCCTACAGCAAGGGCGCAATAGTGCGTCAAGTCATTGTGCGGGAGCCCCGATTGCGTTGGCCGGTGCCCCATAACCTGGCACAGCTGCTGTGTGGCCAGGCGATACTTGCGGTTCAGCGCCGTGCCAAATACCTGTTGTTCACTACCGCTAAAGGCTCCTTGATCGTGCATCTGGGAATGTCCGGGTCGCTGCGAGTGGTAGCGCCCGATCAACAGCCGGGACGGCACGACCATATTGACCTATTGTTCGAATCTGGCCACTGTTTGCGCTTTAACGACCCAAGGCGTTTTGGTTGTTTTTTGTGGCAGGAGCCAGGCGAGCAGCACCCGCTGCTAAGCCATCTTGGACCCGAGCCGCTGTCAGATGATTTTGACGGTGATTTGTTGTTCCAGCGCTCTCGAGGCCGAAAGGGACCGGTGAAGAGCTTTATCATGGACGGAAAAGTCGTGGTTGGTGTTGGTAATATTTACGCTAATGAGGCGCTGTTCCTGTCAGGTATTCGCCCTGACCGGGCAGCCGGTCGCATTTCACTGCTGCGCTATCGACGTCTTGCAGCAGAGATTAAGCAAGTACTTACTTCTGCTATAGATCAAGGAGGCACTACATTGCGTGATTTTGTAGGGGGTGATGGCAAGCCCGGCTATTTCGCTCAGCAACTGCATGTTTATGGCCGGGCCGGACAGCCCTGTAAGGCCTGTGGCGGTGATTTGCGCGAACTTCGCCTGGGTCAACGCAGTAGTGTTTACTGCGTGGCCTGTCAGCGCTGAACAGGCTACACTGTAAAAAGAAGAGGGGAAGGGAACCTGGGAGATGGGTATGAAAATAAAAGTAGGCGCACGTCGCATCACTACAGCTCTAATGATTGGTTGTCTGATTTTGCCGCAGGCCCTCTGGGCTCAAAACGCGGTGGATGAGACTCCCAATGAATTTGCCATGGTCGGGGATTTATTTGTAGCAAGACCGATTGGCGTGGTCATGACTGTAGGAGGCGTTGCCGTATGGTTGGTCAGTCTGCCTTTTACCCTGCTTGCGGGACATGCCAGCGAAGCGGCTGAAACGCTGATGCTGGGTCCAGCGGAGGCCACGTTCATGCGTTGTCTTGGCTGCCGCAATACGGGCTACACTGGCAAAGACATTGCGCAGAATGAGAAAAACAAGGCAGAAGAGGCAGAAGAAATGGAAGACCATCCCTATGTGGGACCTGCCTTTCCAACAGAAGCGGTACAGCAGGCAGAGGCAAAGCCAGTCTACCCCTGAGTTGATGACGCGCGTTGCTTGCAGCGCGCACCAGTTTCTTAGTCGCCGGAAAATTTCTCGTTAAGTGCCAGGGCGACCTGCTGTGGCACAAACGGTGTTATGTCGCCATTTAATGCGGCTATCTCCCGGACCAGGCTAGAGGAAATGTAGGACAGATGCTCCGAAGGCGTGAGAAAGATGCTTTCGAACTCCGGATACATGGCACGGTTCATATTCGCCAATTGAAACTCATATTCAAAATCCGCAACCGCACGTAATCCGCGCAGCACGCAGCGGGCATTCTGGCTCTTGGCGAAGTCTGTTAACAGGTTGTTGAAGCCTACAACCTCGACATTGTCCAGGTGAGCCAGGGAGACCTGGCAAAGCTCAATCCGTTGCTGCAGATCGAACAATGGCGTCTTTTTCTCACTATAAGCGATTGCCACGACCACCCGGTCAAACAACCTGGAGGCGCGTTCGGTGAGATCAATATGACCGTTGGTTATCGGGTCAAAGGTGCCTGGATAGATGACGGAGTGCGTTCTCATGGTGTTGGTCTTACCTGGTGGGAAGAGCAGCGGATGTTAAACAATTTACCCCTGCGCGACAATGCACCCGACACCAAGCGCTATTATCAAACTGCCGCTTTGTTGTTAATCAACGCTAAGCAGACGGTAGGCTACACCGCTGGTGCTCTTGTCTCTGTAGATGGACCATCCCGGCGGCAATGTGGGAGGTGGTTCGGAGGATGCCGTTTCCACGTAGACCATGCCCCCGGTGTTTAGCAGCTGTCGTTCGGCGAGCAATGCACAGGTCGGGTCTACCAGACCTTTGCCAAAGGGCGGGTCGACAAAAACCAGATCATAGCGCATACGGACTGCCTGCATGAATTGTTGAGCTGACGTTCTGTGGCACAAGCCCGCGGTCGCTGCGTTCAGGATTGTCAGGTGATCGTCTATCTGGGCCAGTGCGGCGGGGGAGGTATCTACGAAGTCACAATGACGGGCGCCGCGGGATAACGCCTCCAGGCCAAGTGCTCCGCTGCCGGAAAACAGGTCTGCGCACCTTGCCCCGTTAATGTGGGGAGCGACCCAATTGAACAAGGTTTCTCGCACACGATCGCTGGTAGGTCGCAAACCCTCTGCCGGCGTAAAGGACAGCTTACGGCCACGCCACTGACCGCCAATAATACGCAGCTGACTCTGTTTCCCTGTCTCTTTAACAGTTCTTACCATTTCTTCACTTCGTGCAACGGTGGTAGGATAGGCGCCTTCGCGGACACTCGTCGGCACATACTCTAGCACGACATATATGAAATTTTTCAAACGCAAAAAAAAGGCAGATGACCTGCCGGCATCATCGGCGCTTGCTTCCGATACCGAGGCCACGGGGCAATCCAGCCCAGTTCAGACGGCTGTTATAAATGAATCTGTTGCGGCTGCGGCAGCAGGGCCGGCACCTGCTACAGCGGATTCGCCAGAGATCGCTCCCGTGCAGGCCGTGTCACAAGATAAGGACCCGGTTGTGGTGCCCACTCAGGTGTCCTCGATAGCGCCGGGGCCACAATCAGCAGAAACACCCCCCGCAGTGGTTGTTCCCGTCGCCGATGGCGATATGGAAGCGGTGAACAAAGCGGGCTTCTTCTCGCGTTTGCGTCATGGGCTAGGTCGCACCAGCGACAATCTGGTGCAGGGCCTGGGCAATTTATTCCTCGGGCGCAAGGAGATTGATGCTGATCTGTTGGAGGAGCTTGAGTCGCGCCTGCTGCTGGCCGATGTGGGCGTGGAGGCCACCGTGGAGATCATTGACCACCTGACCCAGCGGGTAGCGCGCAACGAGCTGACCAGCCCCGAGGCGTTGCAGGGCGCTTTACAGGAAGAGTTGCTGGCATTGCTCAAGCCCTGTGAAAAGCCGCTGGATGTCCAGGGCCGTAAGCCCTATGTGATTTTGATGGTTGGCGTTAACGGGGTTGGCAAGACCACCACCATCGGTAAGCTTGCCAGGCGTTATATAGGCGAGGGCCGCTCTGTGATGCTGGCGGCAGGAGACACGTTCAGGGCCGCCGCTGTAGAGCAGTTGCAAGTATGGGGCGAGCGCAATGGTGTGCCAGTAGTAGCGCAGCATACGGGTGCGGATAGCGCCTCTGTGATTTTTGACGCCTTGCAGGCGGCGCAAGCCCGTGATGTAGATGTATTGATCGCTGATACAGCGGGGCGTTTGCACAATAAAGATCACCTCATGGAGGAGTTGAAGAAAGTGGTGCGGGTCATGGGCAAGATAGACCCCACGGCACCACATGAGATCATGCTGGTGCTGGACGCAGGCACCGGCCAGAACGCATTGGCTCAGGCTCATCATTTCCAGCAATGGGTGGGCATAACAGGTATTAGCCTGACCAAACTCGATGGCACTGCCAAAGGTGGTGTTATCTTTGCCATAGCAAAAAAATTGGGTCTGCCAATACGTTACATTGGTGTTGGGGAGGCTGTAGACGACCTGCGACCGTTTGCAGCAGAGCAGTTTATCGAGGCCCTGTTTGCCGGTGATGACACGGCGGCATGATCACCTTTGATCGGGTCAGCAAGCGCTATGCAGAGGGGCACGATGCCCTGCGTGAAATCAGCGTCAGCATCGATCGGGACGAATTGGTTTTTCTAACCGGGCATTCCGGGGCAGGCAAGAGCACGTTGCTACGCCTGATTATGCTCATGGAGCGCCCCACGCGTGGGCAATTGACCATCGATGGGCAGAACTTGGCGACCGTCGGTTCCCGAGGGATTCCGCGTCACCGACGCGATATTGGCGTTGTCTTCCAGAACCATCAACTGCTGTTCGACCGACCGGTTTTTGATAATGTGGCCCTGCCTTTAATCATCGCTGGCTACGACCACAGGGAGGTCGGCCGTCGTGTGCGTGCGGCACTGGACAAAGTGGGGCTGCTGAGCCGTGAACGTGCCATGCCTATTACCCTCTCCGGTGGCGAGCAGCAGCGGGTCGGTATTGCCCGGGCGGTGGTTGGCAAACCCAAAATTCTATTGGCTGACGAGCCCACCGGTAACCTCGATCCCGCGTTGTCGGCTGAAATCATGCAGTTATTTGCAGAGTTTAATCAGGTGGGAGTTACCGTCCTGATAGCCAGTCATGACATGGCGCTGATATCGAGGCTGCACCACCGCATCATTACCTTGCGCGAGGGACGAGTGGTCACCGGGAGCGCGCTTTGAGTGCGCGACGCACAGGTGGTCGCCGTGATGGTGCCAGCCAAAGTCGAGCAGATCTGCGTGACCAGTACAACGCCTGGTTGCGGCATCATCGCTTGTCAGCCGCGGACAGCCTGCATCGGGTGCTCGAAAGTCTAGGTTCCAGCGTTCTCACCTGGCTGGTAATAGGCATCGCCCTGGCGTTACCGGTTGGCTTGAACGTCGCTTTGGATAATGTCGGACAACTCAGCGCCAGTTGGGACAGCCCTGCGCAGATCTCCTTGTTCCTGGATGACGGGATAGCGGTGGATAAGGCCAGGCAGTTTGAAACAGAGTTGAGTGAACGCGCGGATGTTGATGAGACAAAGTTTGTTTCACGCGATGAAGCGCTGCAGGAATTCAGTCAGTTATCCGGCTTTGCCGATGTGTTGGCTAGTCTGGAAGAAAACCCCTTACCAAACCTGGTGCTGATCACTCCAGCGAGTAGTCTCTCCGGCGGCGCGGTTGCAGCGCTGCGCGATGAATTGCAGGGTTACCCGGAGGTGGGCGAGGCAGTGCTGGATATGGAGTGGTTGCAGCGATTGAACAGCCTGATGGAACTTAGTCGACGCCTGGTTTTCGCCATAGGGGGATTACTGGTCCTGGGTGTAGTGCTGATTCTGGGTAATACGATTCGACTCGCAATCGAGAGCCGCCGGGATGAAATAGTCATTGTTAAGTTGGTCGGTGGCAGTAACGCCTTCGTACGACGGCCTTTTCTTTATACCGGTCTTTGGTACGGGGTGGGTGGAGGTGTTTGCGCTGCGATTCTGGTGGCGCTCTCCCTGTGGTTTTTGCAACAACCAATAGGTAATCTTGCCCTGCTTTATGAAAGCTCTTTTGTACTGCGGGGGCTGGGGATTATGGGCGGTCTCAACCTGGTCATACTGGGTGGCCTGCTAGGTTTGACGGGCGCGTGGCTGGCGGTTACCCGACATTTGATTGTTATCGAGCCACGCTGAAACTGATTGCCTGCTTTTCGAAATTCGTAACTTGTTGAATGTAAACATATAAATAAGGATTTTCGGCAAGGCGGTGGAACTTTACCAGAATTAGCACTCTAACTTAAAGAGTGCTAGAATCGCCACCCTTGCAAGACGGAGAACCTGATATGAGTAACAGTTTGCAGCCAGTTGACCAGATGGTACCGGGAGCTAATCTCGGGGCCTATGTGCAGGCAGTGAGCAGTATCCCGGTGCTGAGTATTGAGCGCGAGCGGGAGTTGTCGAATGATTTATATTTCAACGAGAATTTACAGGCGGCCCGGGAACTGGTTATGTCCCATCTGCGCTTTGTAGTGCATATTGCCCGCAGTTATTCCGGCTACGGCCTGGCTGAAGCCGATTTGATCCAGGAAGGAAATGTCGGCCTGATGAAGGCTGTAAAGCGCTTTAATCCTGAAAAAGGTGTTCGACTGGTGTCTTTTGCCGTGCATTGGATCAAGGCGGAAATGCACGAATATATACTGCGCAACTGGCGCATCGTTAAAGTGGCCACGACCAAGGCTCAACGCAAGTTGTTCTTCAACCTGCGCGGTGCCAAGAAGACTCTGGCGTGGTTGAGTGCTGACGAAGCTCAGGCAGTAGCAGACGACCTGGGTGTGGATGTACGTGAAGTGCAGCGTATGGAAGGCCGGCTAAGCAGTCGCGACCTGGCCTATGACCTGCCGATGGACTCAGACGATGACGACGCCTGGCAGGCGCCTCAGTATTATCTGGAGGATCACAGTGCCGATCCGGCAATGGCTGTGGAATCCAGTGATTGGCAGCAGAATTCCGAAGCGCAATTGCACCAGGCTTTAGCCGAACTGGATGAACGCAGTCGTGATATTCTGGGCCAGCGCTGGCTGTCGGACGAAAAGTCGACGCTGCATGAGTTAGCAGCACAGTATGGCGTTTCCGCAGAGCGCATAAGGCAGTTGGAGCAAAATGCTATGAAAAAGATCAAGGCTTCCATAGCTGCCTGAATTTCAGCTCTTATATCATTCCAGTAAAGGGCGGTGACAACCGCCTTTTCTGCGTTACAATTCTCCTATGGCAAAATTATTTATCACTCTGGCTTCACTCAGCGGCATGCTGGCAGTGGCGTTTGGCGCTTTCGGTGCTCACGCTCTTAAAGGTAAGCTGGACGATTACGCGCTAGGTGTATTTGACACCGCGGTGCAGTACCACTTTTACCATAGCCTGGCTCTGTTGGCGGTAGGGGTATTGGCCCTGAGCCAGCCCCAGACAGCCATGCTCAAGAGCAGCGGCTGGCTGTTCTTTATAGGCATTGTGGTGTTTTCCGGAAGTTTATACCTACTCAGCTTCAGCGGAGTACGCTGGCTCGGCGCCATTACGCCGCTGGGTGGTCTGGCATTCATTGGCGGCTGGGCCTGTTTGGCTGCCACTGGCTGGAAATTACTGGTCTGATCCGGATTGCCTGGCGACCCTCTCATGACTGAACCCGATAAAAGACGGCCCATTCGCAGTTACGTGTTGCGCACGGGGCGCATGACCCCCGGGCAGCAACGTGGTTTTGATGAAAACTGGCAGCGCTGTGGGCTGGAGCACGCAGACGGCACTCTGGATATTGAGGCTGCATTTGGTCGGGCCGGCCCCACAATACTGGAAATAGGCTTTGGCATGGGGCAGTCCCTGATCGCCATGGCTCAGTCGGCGCCTGCCAGTAATTTTATCGGCATCGAAGTGCACACTCCCGGGGTGGGGAAGTTGTTACATAGTATGCAAGAGTGCGACATAAACAATATCAGGGTCTATCGCCATGATGCTGTGGAAATTCTGCGTGACTGTATAGCCGATGCCTCTCTGGACACGATACAAATTTTCTTCCCGGACCCCTGGCATAAAAAACGCCACCACAAGCGACGGTTGATCCAGCCCCCTCTGGTTGAGCAATTGCTAACCAAACTTACGTCAGGTGGTACTTTGCATTTGGCGACGGATTGGGAAAACTACGCGGCGCAGATTATGGCGGTTCTCAGTGCTACCCCGGGCCTTTCCAATACTTGCGGCATCGATGAGTTCGCGCCGAGACCTGAGCAGCGTCCCCTTACCAAGTTTGAACGGCGCGGTGAGCGTTTGGGGCATGGGGTTTGGGACCTGATTTTTGTTCGCGATTGAGGTCGCAACAGAGACCTGTCTTGGTGTGCAACAATGTTGCCGCCGGGGCCTGGGTAAATAGTCACTTTAGATCAGTCGGGGAAAAACTCGGCAATAACGGTATCTAAAAACCGCCGACCTAATGCCGTGGCTTTAACCTCATCATCGCATCGTGCCAGTAAACCGCGGTCATATAGCGCAGCCAACTGTGGATTCAGGGTCGTAGCCTCCAATCCAGTGCGCGCACTGAACTGATCCAGCGTAAACCCTTTGTTCAGGCGCAGGGCATTGAGCATAAATTCTCCGGCTATTTCCTTGCCGTCCAGGTCGCGCTGACTGGCAATGTAACCGCCTTTCTTTGCCGCCATGTAGTTACCTGGCTGTCGTTTCTTGGCATAACGCCGGATATGCCCGTCAGCGACGCTTATTTTGCCGTGGGCGCCCGCACCTATGCCCAGGTAATCCCCAAATGACCAATAATTCAGGTTGTGACGGCAGTTGAACCCCTTCTGGCAGTAAGCAGATACCTCGTACTGGGCCAACCCGTTGTCTGCCAGCAGTTGCTCTCCGCTTTGCTGAATGTCGGCCAAGGCGTCCTCTAGCGGCAGGATCGGTGGGCGTTTGTAGAACGCCGTATTGGGCTCGATAGTCAGTTGATACCAGGACAGGTGCGGGGGCTTGCAGGCCAGGGCAGCCTGTAAGTCGTCAGTGGCTGAGGCCAGGGTTTGTCCCGGCAGGCCGTGCATTAAATCTATATTGAAGTTGTCAAAACCGGCGGCGCGGGCGTATTCGATCGCGGCGTGGGCCTGGTCGCTGCTGTGTATCCGGCCCAATGCCTGTAGTCGGCTATCGTCGAAGCTCTGGATGCCCAGTGACAAGCGGTTTATCCCGGCGGCTCTGAAGCCAGAAAATTTATCCGCTTCTGCACTGCCGGGATTGGCTTCCATGGTTGCTTCCAGTGTCGGTGACAGGTCAATCAGAGAAGCGATTGCATGGAGCAGGCGATGGATAGACTCTGCAGAGAATAAGCTGGGCGTGCCGCCGCCGATGAATATTGTCTCCAGCGTTCGGTCCTGCACTAATGGCAGATCATCCCGTAAGTCCTGTAATAGAGCGTCTACGTATTGGTCCTGGGGAATGTGCGCTGTTTCATGCGAATTGAAATCGCAGTAGGGGCACTTTCGCTCACACCAGGGCAGGTGGATATAAAGACCGAGTGGGGGTGGCTGCATTAGACCTGGCGCAGGGCCTCATATAATAGTGAGCTGGCTTTAGCCCGGTGGCTTATCTTGTTCTTGAGCGCTGGATCCAGTTCGGCTGAACTGCATTGGTATTGCGGGAGATAAAATAACGGGTCATAGCCGAAGCCGTTATCACCGCTGGGTGATAACAGGATACGGCCTTCCCAACTGGCCTGGCAAACCAGGGGCATGGGATCCAGCGCATGACGCATATACACCAGGGCGCACTGGAAACGAGCGTTGCGTTGCTCCTCGGGAACGCCCAGCAATGCTTGTAACAGTTTTATATTATTGGCGCTGTCGCCCTGTCCTGAATAACGCGCAGAATGAATGCCGGGAGCGCCGTTAAGGTAATCTACTTCCAGTCCCGAGTCATCGGCGATGGCGGGCAGACCACTGTATTGCGCGGCACAGCGCGCTTTGATGATGGCATTTTCGACAAAGCTCAGGCCATTCTCTTCAACGTCCGGAACATCAAACTCAGCCTGAAATTTCAGATTTACTGCCAGGGGTGCAAGAATCTCCCTGAATTCTCGTAACTTGCCAGCGTTGCCGCTGGCTAAAACCACAAGCTGTTGTGACTGCTCACTCATCAGTTAATATAAAGCTGATGCTTGAGTTCGAAAGTGTAGGTCTGATCTGCCCCTTCTGGACGAAAGTCTACGTTAAAGAAGCGCCACTCTTCGTTGATGAACTTGAACTCGGCAATGTAGTAGATGGCCTGACCCTCACGAATCTCCTTGAATTCCAGGAACTGGTTCTGGATAAGGTCCCAGGTTCGTCCCTTTAGCAGCATGGTGCGTGGCTCAGTGCCGTTCGCCACGTGCTCGCGCACAGCCAGATTCAAAATGCCGCGCTTTTTCCCCCGGGTAATACCATAGCGTGCCGCCACTTCCGGGTCGAGAAACGTGGTATTGACCACGCTATAGTGCAACTCAAAAGGTCCGAACATCTCCGATTGTTGGGCGTTGGTGTGGCCAGCGCAACACAGCGTGGCGAGTAGCAGCAGGATTTTCGCAAGAATATTCATATCACCGGGTAATGTGGTAGATCGCCGTGGTGGCGAAGAGATTGGGCCAGGTCCCAGCCAATACTGGCTGGCGCTCGGTGTTGCCTACTACATCTCTGGCCAGGATTTGAATGCCCTTTTCCCGACACAGTAATTCAAAATCTTTCACTGTGCAAAAATGGATGTTGGGCGTGTTGTACCAGCTATGCGGCATGAACTTGGAGACTGGCATGCGTCCCCGTGTACTCAGGTGCACACGACAGCGCCAGTGGCCAAAATTAGGAAACGTGACAATACACTCGCGGCCGATGCGTAACATCTCGTCCAATACCCGATCCGGATAATGCACAGCCTGCAGTGCATGCGCCATGACAACAGTGTCAAAGCTCTGGTCTGGAAAATTGGCCAGCCCGGCATCCATATTCTGCTCTACGATATTGAGTCCACGGGAGATGGCAGTGGTAATGTTGTCGCCATCAATTTCCAGGCCGGTACCCCTGACCTGGCGCTGGTCACCCAGGAATTCCAGGAACTCACCGTCGCCGCAGCCTAAGTCCAGTACCCGTGAACCGGGTTCAATCCAGCGTTGAATGTGTCTCAGGTCCAGGCGCATTAGCAGCTTGCCCCTACGCGTTGCATATACGCGGTCAACACGTTCACATAGCGCGGTATTGGTAACAGAAAAGCATCGTGGCCTTCGTCTGCTTCAATCTCGGCGTAAGTCACGGGTCGGTCAGCCGCAATCAGCGCATCTACAATTTCGCGGGAGCGCTGGGGTGAGAAACGCCAATCGGTGGAAAAGGAGATGACCAAAAAGCTGCATTGTGCATGGCGGAAGGCAGCAACAGGGTCGTTGTTGTATTCCCTGGCGAGGTCGAAGTAATCCAGGGCGCGAGTCATCAGCATATAAGTGTTGGCATCAAAGCTACTGGAGAATTGGCTGCCCTGATAGCGCAGATAACTCTGAACCTGAAACTCGACATTGCCATCGTCGCCCTGTTCCAGGCTTCCGGAGCGCAGGTCGCGGCCAAATTTGCTAGCCATGGCATCATCCGACAAGTAGGTGATGTGACCAACCATGCGCGCCAGTGCCAGTCCCTGGGCCGGGATCGTGTTGTGTCCCTGATAGTGACCCCCGGCAAACTCCGGATCTGACGAAATTGCCTGGCGGGCTACCTCGTTAAAGGCAAGATTCTGTGCACTGAGTTTCATGGCCGCGGCGATGACGATGCAGTGCCTGATCCGTGTGGGGTATTCCAGCGACCAGCGCATGGCCTGCATGCCCCCCAGACTGCCGCCGATTACGGCTGCCCAGCACGCTATGTCCAGGTAGTCCGCCAGACGGACCTGGCTATTAACCCAGTCTCTGGCTCGCAGTGGTGGGAAGTCGGGTCCCCAGGGATTGCCGGTGTCTGGATTGATAGAGCTGGGGCCGGTGGAACCGTGGCACCCTCCCAGATTATTCAGGCTGACCACGAAAAAACGGTTGGTGTCGATGGGTTTGCCCGGGCCTATGCACTCGTCCCACCATCCGGGTTTTTTGTCTTCCGCGTTGTGATAGCCGGCGGCGTGAGCATGTCCGCTCAGGGCGTGGCACACCAGTATGGCGTTGGAGTGTTTGTCATTGAGTTCGCCATAGGTCTCGTAGACCAGGTCATAGGCAGGTAAATCACGACCACAGGCCAGAGGCAGGGGCGTGTCAAAGTGCACGACCTGGGGTTTAACAATGCCTACCGAGTGGCTGTCTGCAGGAGTGTTCACTGGTTGCGCATTAAAGACCGATCACCAGGGCCGGATGCAGTCCCACACCCGTGGCCATATGGCGCAGCGCTATCTGGATAACATTGATCAGGATAAATACCAGGATGGGTGAAAAGTCCATACCACCCATAGCGGGAAGGGCCTTACGAAACGGTGCCATTACCGGTTCGGTTAGCTGAAACAACAGGTACACTGCTGGATTACTGCTACCCGGGGCAATCCAGCTGAGAATGATCATCGCCAGGAGCGCGAAGAAATAGATATTCACCAACAGGCCAATCACCCCCAGGGCGGACCACACCAGCAGCAGCAAAACATTGGGCAAGGCCAAACTGTTGATCAGCAGCAGTGCGATAATAGCCACCAGTTGCAGCACCAGGGCCAGCAGCAGCGACGCCATATCCAGGCCCGCAAAGCCTGGTATAACCTTGCGCAGGGGTATTACCAGCGGATTGGTGATTTTCACCAGGAACTGGCATATCGGGTTGTAGAAATCGGCGCGAACCAGTTGCA
>JBALVO010000019.1:0-20975 GCA_036961445.1 Halioglobus sp. | reverse complement strand
CTCACATCCGGCATCGATCATCGCTTCCATAAACAGGAAAAAATAGGCAGGGCCGCTGCCAGACAGGGCCGTTATGGCGTCCAGCGCCTGCTCCGTGTCAACCCAGGTGGTAATGCCCACAGCGGATAGAATGGACTCGGCGTATTGGCGTTGCTGCTCGGAGACATTGTGATTGGCAAACAACCCGCTGGCTCCACAGCCTAGCAAGGCTGGCGTGTTCGGCATGCAGCGCACAATGGCAGATTGCGCTCCCAGCCGCGCTTCCATGCTGCCGATGGTGACACCTGCAGCTATCGATATCACCACAGCAGAGTTGGCTTGAACGGCTGAGGCGATAGTGTCGGTGGCCTCTGCCATCACCTGTGGTTTTACGGCCAAAATGATTACGTCGGCGTTCGCCACGGCCTCGGCATTGTCGCTGTATATCGCCACGGGTGCGATTTCCTGCAGGCGTTCCAGGCTGGCGGCAAAAGGGTCGGCGGCACTGATGCACTGGGCCGGGTGGCCGCTCTCGATTAGCCCGCCGATGATGCTGCTGGCCATGTTGCCAGCGCCGACAAATGCAATGTGTGGTATGTCCAAGACGGGTTCCATAGCCAATTCAATAAGGAAAACTCAATCCCCCAGTATACATGTCGGCGGATGCTGAAATCACCTGTTTCTGGCCCCGAAAATGGCAGTGCCGGGGCGAACGATCGTCGAGCCCTCGGCGATAGCGGCTTCCATATCACCGGACATTCCCATGGACAGTGTATCCATAGTGGGTGCAATTAACTTTAGCTGCTGCAAAGTTGCGCGTAACCGGGCGAAGGCTTGCTTTTGCTGCTGTAAATCCGTGGTGGCCGCGGGTATTGCCATAAGGCCGCGTAATTGTAACCTGGGGAGGGTAATTATCTCTCGCACCAACTGTGGCAGCTCATCCACTGTAGCTCCGGATTTACTGGCTTCACCGGAGATATTCACCTGTATACAAATCTGTAAGGGGGCCATGCCCGGTGGACGCTGTGCATTGAGCCGCGTGGCTATCTTGCTACGATCCACACTGTGTACCCAGTGGAAATGCTCAGCCAGTGCCCGGGTCTTGTTGGACTGCACGGGCCCAATGAAGTGCCAGGTCAGATCCAGGTCCTCCAGTGCCGATATTTTCTCCAGAGCTTCCTGTATATAACTCTCCCCGAACTGGCTCAGTCCGCAGTCATGGGCCATGCGGATGTCTTCGGCGGTGCGGGTTTTGCTCACTGCGAGCACTAAAATGTCGCACTCGCTGCGCTGGCTTTTTTCTGCGCTGAGCCGTACTCTTTGGAGTAGCTTTGTTATATTGTCGCGAAGCAGTTGTTGATCCATGGCGTGAATGGTAATCGATTCGTGGCACGGGAGGCGACACAAGAATAAAATGACGCGTCAGTAAAGTACTGCCGTGAGGTGCATCCGGGTCGGGGTTCTATAGGCTGCGGATGCCACAAAGGGAGGGGAAAATATGGATATAACAGAACTTCTGGCGTTCAGTGCCAAGCAGGGAGCTTCTGACTTGCACTTGTCGGCCGGTCTGCCGCCGATGATTCGTGTAGATGGCGACATCCGTCGTATCAACCTGCCGCCGATGGAGCACAAGCAGGTACACGAGCTTATCTATGACATCATGAATGATAAGCAGCGCAAGGATTATGAAGAATTCCTGGAAACTGACTTTTCTTTTGAGGTACCCGGTGTTGCGCGTTTCAGGGTAAACGCCTTCAATCAAAATCGCGGTGCCGCAGGTGTGTTTCGTACCATTCCTTCCAAAGTCCTCACCATGGACGACCTGGGCATGGGGCAGGTGTTTCGCGACATTTGCATGATGCCGCGAGGCCTGGTGTTGGTAACCGGTCCTACCGGATCAGGTAAGTCCACCACGCTTGCAGCTATGGTGGATTATATTAATGACAACAAATATGAGCACATTCTTACTATTGAGGATCCCATTGAGTTTGTGCATGAGAGCAAGAAGTGCCTGCTGAACCAACGTGAAGTTCATCGCGATACACTGGGCTTTTCCGAGGCATTACGCTCTGCTCTGCGCGAAGATCCCGACATTATTCTGGTGGGCGAGATGCGAGACCTCGAAACTATTCGTTTGGCCTTGACCGCGGCAGAAACCGGACACCTGGTATTTGGTACGCTGCACACGACCTCGGCGGCCAAGACTATCGACCGGGTAATCGACGTATTCCCGGCAGCAGAAAAATCAATGGTGCGGTCCATGTTGTCCGAGTCGCTGCAGGCGGTGGTCTCGCAGACCCTGATGAAGCGCGCTACCGGCGGCCGGGTAGCGGCCCACGAAATCATGCGCGGCACCTCCGCTATCCGCAACCTTATCCGCGAAGACAAGGTGGCGCAGATGTATTCTGCGATCCAGACCGGCAGCGCACTGGGTATGCAGACCATGGATCAGTGCCTTGAGGACATGGTGAGCAAGCGTGTTATTACCAGGGAGATTGCCCGGGAGAAAGCCCGGATGCCGGAGAATTTCTAGGCGTTGCTTAGCGTCTGACAGAACGGGAAGAGGAGAAACTCGATATGAACATCGAAGACTTGCTGGAAAGGGTGGTAAAGGAAGGTGCGTCCGATGGATTTATTACCGTGGATGCCCCCATGAGCATCAAGGTAGATGGAGAAATCAAGCCGATTAGTGAACACAAGCTGAGCGAGGAGGAGGCCCGTGAACTGGTGCTCTCCACCATGCGAGATGATCAGCAGGAAGAGTTTCACAAGCATCGCGAATGTAACTATGCGATGGGTCGCGAAGGCCTGGGCCGGTTTCGTGCCAGTGCATTCGTGCAGCGAGGGCAGTGCGGTCTGGTGGTGCGTCGAATCAATAGCGAGATCCCGACAGTAGACGAGTTGGGGTTGCCTCCTATCATTAAGGATCTGGCCATGACAAAACGCGGCCTGGTGATCTTTGTTGGAGCCACCGGTACCGGTAAGTCTACTTCGTTGGCGGCCATGGTGGGTTATCGCAATGAAAACAGCCACGGACACATTATCAGTATTGAAGACCCTATCGAATACATCCACGAGCACGCAGGTTGTATTGTTACCCAGCGCGAGGTGGGGATGGATACCGAATCATTCGATGTGGCCCTGAAAAACACCTTGCGTCAGGCGCCTGACGTCATCCTGATCGGCGAGGTACGAACCGCCGAAACCATGCAGCAGGCACTGACCTTTGCCGAGACCGGCCACCTGTGCCTGTGTACCCTGCACGCCAATAACGCCAACCAGGCGCTGGACCGCATCCAGAGTTTTTTCCCTGCCGCGCTGCATAATCAGGTGTGGATGGATTTGTCCTTGAACCTGAAATCCATGGTGGCCCAGCAATTGCTCCCCCGCAAAGATGGCAAGGGGCGCGCCCCGGTAGTGGAGGTGCTGCTTAACACGCCTCTGATAGCCGAGTACATTCGCAAGGGCGAAGTGCATTTGATCAAGGACTTGATGTCCAAATCCACCGAGCTGGGCATGCAGACCCTGGATCAATCTCTGGTAGTGGCTTACAAGGACGGCGTGATATCCAAGGAAGACGCTCTGCGTTATGCCGATTCGGCCAACGATGTGCGCCTGCAGATCAAGATGCATGAGCGGGGCAAGTTTGGTACAGATGACAGCCTGGGCTTGGCTGTTGATGAGGTGGAACAGGAAGGTCGTTTCCTGGGGCGTTAGTCCGCGGTATTGCCCGCCAGCCACGTCTGCAGAATTAGTTCTGCGGCGTAGCTGTCCACCGGGTGTTTTTTGAAATCCCCCTGATGACCCTGCTCCCGCCTGTTTTGTTTCGCTTCAAAGCTGCTAAGTCGTTCGTCTGTCATGGTCACCGGCAAGCCCAGCCGCCCGTGTAAACGCCTGCCGAATTTGCGCGCCCGCTCACCCAGTTCACTGGGACTACCATCCATATTCAGCGGATCGCCCACAATCAACAGATCAGGGCGCCACTCGTCAATGACTGCCGTCAGGTGTTGCCAGTCCGGCACGCCTTCGCGCGCCTTTATTATAGGCAGGGGTTGGCTGGTGCCTAGCAAGCAATTGCCAACGGCCATACCTATTTGGCGCAGGCCGAAATCAAAAGCCATTACGGTACGGGGTTTATGTTTCATGGCTGGTTAACGGAGTCTATGGCCAATCAGGCGTGCCCCGCCTTGCCTGAAATAAGGTTCATATCTATCCCCAGGCCCGCGGCCGCCGCGCTCAGCCTCTGTTCCGCTGGTGTACAGAAGAGGATTTCGCTACTGCCGGGCAGGCTTAGCCAGCTGTTTTCCGCCAACTCCTGCTCCAATTGGCCAGCGGCCCAGCCGGCGTAGCCTAAAGCGATCAAATGGTCTTTTGGACCGTTATTGTTGGCAATGGCGCGCAATATATCCCGGGATGTAGTAAGCGTGATCTCTTCGGTGACCTTGAGGCTGGCCTCCCAGCTGGTGTCACATTTGCGGTGCAGTACAAAACCGTGATTTATTTGTACTGGACCTCCAGCCATGACGGGCAGGTCGGAGAAATCTTCTCGCGGTTTGATTTGCAGGTGTTCGAAAATCTCGCCTACTGAAAGATCCAATGGCTGGTTGATAACAATACCCATAGCACCACTCTCGCCGTGCTCACAGATATAGGTGATGCTGTGGGAAAAAATACCCTCCGATAGACACGGCATTGCCAGCAGGAAATGACCCCGCAGGCTATCACTGCTTCGTGCTGTGTTAGCGGTTAACCTTCCCGGCATTGGTTTTGCTCAGTCTCGTTGTTGCAGCCGATAATAGCTGGCTGCGCGGTCATATCTGATGTTTGGCAACGCTAGTCTGAGCTTAGCCGGTTTTCTCGATATTGCCACGTGCGGATAATTTCCAGCTTGTCCGTGGTGGCTTTCAGTTCCGGGGGAAACGGAGAAAACGGTGCAGCCATGCGCACAATCTTGATGGAGGCCTCGTCCAGCACAGCATACCCGGAAGAAGACAGCAGCTCGATATCTTCCAGGCTGCCATCTTGCCTGATTATCACCAGAAGGCGCACGTCGCCAAAAATACCGTAGCGTACGGAAGCTTCCGGATAGTATTTATTGCCCACGGCTTCCAGGCGGCGACGCCAGTCCAGCAGGTACGCCGCATCCACCGCCTGCTTGGCGGAGACTGAGGTGAGGCGGCGCACTCTGGGCATATTGGCGTAGGTGCGGGTTTGTTCGTCCAACTCTGCTTCCAGGCTAGCCAGCTCTTGATTCAAGCGGTCGACTTCCGGACTGATCCCCTGCAGCAGCGCCTGCTGTTGTTCGCGCTCTACCTGATTGCGGTTTGCTGCCCGTCGGGCGGCGGCGGTGGTAGTGACTATTTCGGCGCTTAGTGCGGAGCGGCTGTCGGCCTGCATTGCCAGTGATTGTTGCGCGGATTGGGCAGCGGTGGGCGGATTATTATTGCGGCTGGTGACTTGCTCTACTTCAGCCTGCTCGCCACTGCCGCTCTGGTTGCTTTGTGCCACGTGCGTGGCATCCTCTGGTGCTTGCTCACTGGGTCTGCTGGCGAGAGTAACCTCAATTTGGGGCGTATAGTTTCTGGAGTTGGCAGCATCGAAGGAAATACCCAGGATCAGCGCAGCGTGCATCGCCATGGCCAACAAAATGGCATTGCGCAAACGATACTGGTTGTCGCCCCCCGCTTCCAGATAGTACATCGGACCTGATTAGCGCCTGTTGTTGATTTCCCTGGCAATACAATCCATTAGTTGACCGCCAATGTCCAGATCGTAACCGGCATCAATTTCCCTGATGCAGGTAGGACTGGTGACATTGATCTCCGTCAGGTAGTCACCAATAATATCTATCCCGGCGAACAGCAGCCCCTTATCGCGCAAGGTAGGGCCGATCTGGTCGGCGATCCAGCGGTCCCGATCTGTTAGGGGTTGTGGGCGCCCGGTGCCGCCGGCAGCGAGGTTGCCGCGGGTCTCACCCACAAGAGGCACGCGGGCCAGGCAATAGGGCACGGCCTCGCCATTGATCATTAATATTCGCTTGTCTCCCTCGCTGATCTCGGGGATAAAGCGCTGTGCCATGATGGTCTGTCGGTTGTGTTGCGTAAGCATTTCAAGAATAACGCTGACGTTGGGGTCATCCGGCTTCACGCGAAAAATCGCGTCTCCGCCCATGCCGTCCAGGGGTTTGAAAATGGCGTCGCCGTGTTCTTTATGGAATGCCTTAAGACGTGCCATATCAGCGCTCACCAGCACCGGGGGGCAACACTGTGGGAACAGCGTGGCGAATACTTTTTCATTGCAGTCGCGCAGGCTCTGGCAGCGGTTGACGATGAGGCTGCCCTTGCGCTCCGCATCCTCCAGGATATAGGTGCTGTAGATGTACTCGTTATCGAAAGGGGGATCCTTGCGCATCAGGATGACATCCAGGTCCGACAGATCGCTGTCGTGTGCCTCGTCCAGGTCGTACCATTTGTCGGGGTCCTGAAATACAGTCATTTGTGCCATGCGTGCACGACCCACTCCCTGTTCCAGATACAGATCTTTCTGCTCCATATAATAGAGCTGCCAATCACGGGCCTGGGCCGCCCATAGCATGGCCAGCGTGGTATCTTTTTTGTAATTGATATCGGCGATGGGGTCCATCACCACGCCCAGTTTGATTGTCATTGCCTTGTCTCTTGCTACCTGCGGGCCTGCTAACTTACGCAAAGGTGATTCCGGGCGCAAGTCCGCAGGTCCGCGCACCCTGACCCTGGGACATAGGCAGCGCCAGGGCCTTTTTACAGGAACTGCCATTGGCACATTGAATTGGCATAGAATAGGCGCCCTTGATGATTGCTCTATGATGGAGGCTGCAGTGAGTCTGGTTGGTATCTATTTCTTTTTGGCGCTATTGGGTGCCTATTGTACGATCACCGCAATTGTGCAGGCGCGCAGGCTGTATTGGTTTGTGCCGGGCTATTTCTTCAGTGCCTGGTTATGCGGCGAATTGGCTTTGATACACCTGCTATGGCAATTGGTGCTCACAGCGCTGCTTGCCCTGAGTGGTGCCTTGGCAGACCCCCTGGCGCAGACAGGCCTGGGCATATTTGCCCTGTCGTGGCTGGGCCTGGTGTATCTGCATTGCCAATCAATGGATACACCACGGTATCTTCGCCCGGCATTGCGCCGAGCGCTGGGTGATGACTATCGTGCGGATATTCCCAGCCAGCGCCAACATACCCTGTGTGACGACATTCACAGCAGTCACTGGCTCAAGCCGTTCAATTTCAAGCGAGAGGGCGTGCGCCAGCACACACATATCGCCTATTCCGATGCGGGTAAGCGCAATTTGCTGGATATCTATCATCCACATGAACCCCGTGAAGGCGGCTTTCCGGTGCTATTGCAAGTGCATGGCGGTGCCTGGATGATTGGCGAGAAGGAACAGCAGGCCAAACCTTTGATGTATCACCTGGCTGAGCGTGGCTGGTTGTGTGTGGCGATCAATTATCGTCTAAGTCCGCGAGCGGCTTTTCCCGCACACATTATCGATGTTAAGAAGGCAATCGCCTGGATCAGGGAGAATATTGCTGACTATGGTGGCAACCCCGATTTTATTGCCATCACTGGTGGTTCCGCCGGTGGCCATTTGAGCGCATTGGCGGCTCTTACGCCCAACCGGTCGGAGTGGCAACCCGGTTTTGAAGAGGCTGATACCACACTGCAAGCGGCGGTTCCGTTCTACGGTGTATACGATTTCCTGGATCGCAATGGCATTCGTCCCGAAATGTCCATGGAGGGAATGATTGCTGACCGGGTTATGCAGTGCACCCAAAAAGCAAACCCGGAGCTGTGGGACAGCGGCTCCCCCCTCAGTCATGTGTCAGCGCAGGCGCCACCGATGTTTGTGGTTCAAGGTACCCACGATTCATTGGTTTGGGTGGAAGAAGCGCGCGCATTTGTCTCGGCGCTGCAGGCTGTGTCAGAGCAGCCGGTGGCTTATGCTGAGTTACCCGGCGCGCAGCATGCGTTCGAGATATTTCACTCGGTACGCACTGATCATACGGTAAATGCGGTCGGACATTTCCTGGAATGGACGCATGCCCAGTGGCAAAAATCTCAAGTGTAGGATGGTGGTTTGTTGGACACGCGCACAGGCGGCTCTTTATTGCGCGAGACCCATATCGCCCCAGTGAGCTTGCAAAATGGCAATCGCGGCCAGGGGCGCTGTTTCGGTGCGCAATACCCGCGGGCCCAGCCGTAAGGAGTGATATCCGGCGTTTTCTGCCGCCTCAATTTCCCCGCTACTCAGGCCGCCTTCCGGACCGACCAATAAGGCGACGCTGGCGGGTTTGTCGCTGGCTGGCCCAATGCCTTCTGCCTTGTGGTGTAAAACAAATTTGCGTTGCGCCTCAGTGTGGCTAAGCCAGCTGGCCACATGTTGCAGGGGCTGCACGCTCGGCAGGTAATTGCGCCCGCACTGTTCACAGGCGCTGATGGCAATTTGTTGCCAGTGCTGGATTTTTTTGCTGGCGCGGTCAGCCGACAGTTTGACCTCGGTGCGCTCTGTCAACAGTGGTGTCAGCGCGGTTACACCCAGTTCTGTCGCTTTTTGTACGATCCAGTCCATGCGCTCGCCTCGCGAAATGGCGATTCCCAAATGGATTTGCAACTCCGATTCCCGTTCCTGATCACGGTGTGTGGCGGTTATCACCGCGACGCTTTTCTTGTCGATAGCGGCAATTGCGGCCGGGTATTCACCGCCGTTGCCATTGAACAGAATAAGTTTATCGCCCTGGCGCATACGCAGCGCCCGGGCGATATGCGCGCTGGCCCCGGATTCCAGTTGCATACGGGTATTTTCGCGTAATTCCTGTGCGGTAAAAATACGGGGAATGCGCATGGTAGTTCCAGTGGACGCTATAGTCCCAGGTTAGTACAAATCTCCCGTGTGGGCTCCACCTGGTTCATGGTATAGAAATGAATGCCGGGCGCGCCATTGTCCAGTAGAGTCTGGCATAGCTGGGATACAACTTCGACCCCGAACTTGTGGATGCTTTCGGGATCATCCTTATAGCTTTCCATGCGCTGACAAATCCAGCGCGGGATCTCCGCGCCACAGTTGCGGGAAAAGCGCACAAGATTATCGAAGTTAATAATCGGCATAATACCTGCGTAGACAGGCTGCTTAATACCATTGGCGCCGCACTGATCCAGAAAGTAGAAATACGATTCCACATTAAAAAAATACTGGGTGATAGCAGCGTTCGCACCGGCATCAAACTTCTTCTTGAGAAACGCGATATCGCTGTCGTAGTTTTCCGACTCAGGGTGAATTTCCGGGTAGGCAGCGACCTCTATATTGAAGTAGTCGCCGGTTTTTTCCCGGATAAAAGCTACTAATTCGTTAGCGTAGACCATTTGCATGGCCGCCCCCATGCCTGAGGGCATATCACCACGCAGGGCAACGATGCGGTTGATACCGCGTTCCCGATACGTTTCCAGCAGAGCGCCGATAGTATCTTCGTTATCGCCGCCGAAGCTCAGGTGCGGGGCGACATCAATACCCGCTTCGCGAATGGACGACACCACCCCCAACGTGGTGTCGCGAGTGCTGCCGCCTGCGCCATAGGTGACGGAGAAAAACGCCGGGTTCAGCTCATTCAGGGCAGGCGTCGTTACATTGAGCAACTTGTCCTTGCCTTGTTCCGTTTTGGCTGGAAAATACTCAAAACTGATCCTTGGTTTAGGCGCAGGCATGACTCAGCGCTCCCTAGTACTTGTAGGTGTCTGATTTGTAGGGGCCATCAACATTAACGTTGATGTAATCCGCCTGTTCCGGGGTGAGCCGGGTCAGCACCGCTCCAAAACCTGAGACCATGTGCGCCGCTACTTCTTCGTCCAGTTTCTTGGGCAGTACTTCTACTGCCAGTGCCGCTGGCTTCATTTCTGCTTCAAGATTGGCGAACTGGCGCTCATACAAATAGATCTGCGCCAGTACCTGGTTGGCGAATGAGCCGTCCATGATACGCGACGGGTGGCCGGTAGCGTTGCCAAGGTTCACCAGGCGGCCCTCGGATAACAGGATCAGGTGATCGTTGGCAGTCTGGTCACGGTACACCTTGTGTACCTGTGGCTTGATTTCTTCCCATTCCCAATTGCTGCGCATAAAGGCGGTATCGATTTCGTTGTCGAAGTGGCCGATGTTGCTGACGACGGCGCCGCATTTGAGCGCTTTGAGCATATTGGCGTTGCACACGTTAAAGTTGCCGGTAGTGGTTACCACCAGGTCGGTATTGCCCAGCAGCGTGGTGTTAATGCTGGCTGGCGTGCCATCGTTAACACCATCTATGTACGGTGACACAACTTCAAAACCGTCCATGCAGGCCTGCATGGCACAGATGGGGTCGATTTCAGCAATGCGCACTATCATGCCTTCCTGGTTCAGTGATTGTGCGGAGCCCTTGCCCACATCACCGTAACCGATGACCAGCGCCTTCTTGCCGGCCAGCAGATGATCTGTGCCGCGCTTTATTGCATCATTCAGGCTGTGACGGCAGCCGTACTTGTTGTCGTTCTTGGACTTGGTCACTGAGTCATTGACGTTGATGGCAGGGACTTTCAACGTACCGGCCTTCAGCATTTCTTCCAGGCGGTGCACGCCGGTAGTGGTTTCTTCAGTGATGCCGTGAATGTTTTCCAGCATGGCAGGGTATTGCTCATGCAACATGGCAGTAAGGTCACCGCCATCGTCCAGTATCATGTTTGCATCCCAGGGCTGGCCATTGTGCAATATGGTCTGCTCCAGGCACCAGTCGTATTCTTCCTCGGTCTCACCTTTCCAGGCGAAAACGGGTACGCCGGCGGCGGCGATGGCAGCAGCTGCATGGTCCTGGGTGGAGAAGATGTTGCATGAAGACCAGCGGACTTCAGCGCCCAGGGTGATCAACGTCTCTATCAACACGCCCGTCTGGATGGTCATGTGGATACAGCCAAGAATTTTGGCGCCGGCCAGCGGCTTGCTAGCACTGTATTTGGCGCGCATTGCCATCAGCGCTGGCATTTCACCTTCGGCGATGTCCAGTTCACGACGACCCCATTGTGCCAGGGAGATATCGGCGACTTTGTAGTCCTGTGTTGTTGCCAGTTTTTCTGCTGTGCTCATTGTAGTTTCCTCTGCGGACCTGTCCGGCCCTGTTCAAGTATTAAATTCGTGTCGTTGCTTACAGGGCTGCTTTTAAAGCTTCCGCTTTGTCAGTGCGCTCCCAGGTAAAGTCTGCGTCCTCGCGACCAAAGTGCCCGTAGGCGGCGGTTTTCAGGTAGATGGGGCGCTTCAGGTCCAGCATCTGGATCAGCCCTTTGGGTCGCAGGTCAAAGTGCTCGTGCACCAGCTCCGCAATGCGCTCGTCTGCCAGCTTGCCTGTGCCAAAGCTGTTTACCGCGATAGACGTTGGCTCGGCCACGCCGATGGCGTAGGAGACCTGTATTTCACAGCGCTCAGCAAGACCCGCAGCGACGATATTCTTCGCGACGTAACGGCCAGCGTACGCAGCCGAGCGGTCTACTTTTGACGGGTCTTTGCCAGAGAATGCACCGCCACCATGGCGGGCCATGCCGCCGTAGGTGTCGACAATAATTTTGCGTCCGGTCAGACCGCAATCGCCAACCGGGCCGCCAATGATGAACTGCCCAGTGGGGTTGATGTGAAACTTGGTGCCTGCGTGCAGCCATTGTTCGGGCAACACTTCCTTTATCACCAGGTCCATCACCGCATCGTGGATGTCTGTCTGGCTGATGTCTTCGTCATGCTGCGTAGACAGTACTACGGCATCAATGGCTACCGGTTTGTTGTTTTCGTAACGCAGCGTAACCTGGCTCTTGGCGTCCGGGCGCAACCAGGGCAGTGTGCCGTGTTTGCGCAGTTCGGCCTGACGCTCTACCAGGCGGTGGGCGTAGTAGATCGGAGCGGGCATCAGCACGTCAGTTTCGTTGGTGGCGTAACCGAACATCAAACCCTGGTCACCAGCGCCCTGTTCATGTTCTGTATCCTCGTCTACGCCCATGGCGATATCAGGAGACTGCTTGCCGATGGCATTAAGCACGGCGCAGGAGGCGCCATCAAAGCCTACATCGGAGCTGTCGTAGCCGATGTCCAGGATAACTTTACGCACCACATCTTCCAGGTCCACATAGGTAGAGGTAGTGACTTCACCGGCAATCACAACCATGCCGGTTTTGACCATTGTTTCGACCGCGACGCGAGCATCCGCATCATCTTTAATGATGGCGTCCAGAATGGCATCAGAGATCTGGTCTGCCATTTTGTCGGGGTGTCCCTCAGAGACTGACTCGGAGGTGAAAACTGCATATTCACTCATAGTTTCTTCCTTAACTTAAAAATCACGCGCGGCCAAAAAGCCGCACCTGTAGTTGAAATCCGTTGCGTTGCGCCAGATAGACACTGGATATATCTGCTAAACCGGCATCCGTCGCCCACCGGGTAAGTTCCTGGGGGTCGAAGCCAAGCCAAAGGTCACCACAGTTTTCCCTGGCCCAGGCCTGGTCGTGACTGCACAGGTCGGTGACCAGCACCATGCCATTTGCAGCCAGGCAGGATGCTACGTCCTGCAATATCTGCCCGGGGGAGGGTGTGTGATGCAACACCATATTGATGACCACGCAATCTGCCTGCAAACCCTGCAAGCTTGCGCTGCGTGTATCGCCGAGAATGAAATCGATATTGCTTGCCCCGCTGGCGGCTGCTTTGCTGCGAGCCTGTTCCAGCATACCCGGCGCGTTGTCGAGTGCGATCACGCGCTCAAATTCGGGAGCCAACTGCAACAGGAACGAACCATCCCCGGGCCCTACCTCCAACACCGTGTTGCGGTGCGCCAAGGCAGCGTCTTTTAACACCTGGGCGACAGTATCAGCGTATTGCTCATAATTGGCGATCAGGTCCTGTTGTTGGTGAAATTTGTGGGCATTGTCCCGGAAGAAGTGACTGGAGTTGGCCTCTCGTTGCAGCTGCAGAGCTGCCAGTCGCTGCAGTATTGTGGTCGGCAATTCGATCTGGTCGACCGTTTCCAGGATACTGCTTTGTAGACCTTCCAGGTCCGTATGCTGGCCCAGTTGGCTGCGCCGGTAGAAGATGGAGTTGCCTTCCCGGCGAGTGGTTACCAGGCCGGCGCTGGCCAGCACTTTCAGGTGATGACTTAGCGCGGGCTGCCGAATATCGAAGATTGAACACAATTCGGACACGCCAAAAGAGTCCTTACGCAATACGCGCAGCACCTGTAGGCGCAGTGGGTCTGCACTGGCTTTGCACAGGCTTGCCACGGCCGTTAACTGCGCTGTTGGCGACAGGGGGCAGGGGGCGTCTGTTATGGCGATGGCGGTATTTGAGTCGAGCATGGCGCGGGAGTCTAGCAGTCTTTTTCATCTATATCAAAATATTTTGATATAGATGTTTGCGTGCTGGCTGCTGACACCATAAAACTACCGGCAAACGGTAAATTAGCGGCCTATTTGTTTGCCGTTAGCGCCAGCTTACGCGAAAATAGCGACCCTTTTGCGCAAGACTCCCTCAACTCCTGGAGAACTCAATGTCGTCCCCCCGTACAGATCTCGCTAATGCCATCCGCGCCCTGAGTATGGATGCAGTTCAGCAGGCCAATAGTGGCCACCCTGGCGCCCCCATGGGTATGGCAGATATCGCGGAAGTGTTGTGGAACGATTATCTGCAGCACAATCCAGCCAACCCGGATTGGCCCAATCGTGACCGCTTTGTGCTGTCCAATGGTCATGGCTCCATGTTGCTTTACTCGTTGCTGCATCTCACTGGCTATGATTTGCCCATGGCCGAGTTACAGAATTTTCGCCAGATGCATAGCAAAACACCAGGGCATCCGGAACATGGTTATACCCCGGGTGTAGAGACCACTACCGGCCCCCTGGGGCAGGGCCTGAGCAATGCCGTCGGTATGGCCCTGGCGGAGAAAATCCTCGCTGCCCAGTTCAATAAGCCCGGGCATCCGATTGTTGATCACCACACCTACACTTTCCTGGGCGATGGCTGCCTGATGGAGGGCATTTCTCACGAGACTTGCTCCCTGGCCGGAACACTGGGCCTGGGCAAACTCATTGCCTTTTATGACGACAATGGCATTTCCATCGACGGTGAAGTGGCAGGCTGGTTTACCGATGACACCCCGGCGCGGTTTCTAGCCTACGGTTGGCAGGTTATCACTGAGGTGAACGGCCACAGTTCGTCAGAGGTGAAGGCCGCTATTGAAGCCGCCCGGCACGAGAAGGGTAAGCCCACCCTCATTTGTTGCAAGACCATCATTGGCAAGGGCGCTCCTAATAAGCAGGGCTCTGAGTCCTGCCACGGTGCACCTCTGGGTGCTGATGAAATCGCCGCTACACGCCTGGCCTTGGGCTGGGAATATGGGCCTTTTGAAATCCCGGAGGAAATTTATAGCGGTTGGAATGCACGCGAGCAAGGTGCAGCCCGAGAGCGAGCCTGGGAAGAGTCACTGGCGTCCTATACGGCGGCATTCCCGCAACAGGCCACAGAACTGCGCCGCCGACTGGCGGGAGAGCTACCGGCAGACTTCTCCGAGCAGGCGGCAGCTTATGTCGCAAAATGTCAGGAAGAGGGGGCCAGCGTTGCTTCGCGCAAGGCGTCACAGAACTGCCTCAATACTTACGGTCCGATGTTGCCAGAATTGCTGGGCGGCTCTGCTGACCTGGCTGGATCTAACCTCACGCTGTGGAGTGGCTCGCAGGGTGTGAGCGCGGATGATGCCAGCGGCAATTATATCTATTACGGTGTGCGCGAATTCGGTATGGCGGCCATTATGAACGGCATTGCCCTGCATGGCGGGTTTATCAACTATGGCGCTACGTTCCTTATTTTTATGGAATATGCCCGCAATGCAGTGCGCATGTCTGCGTTAATGAAACTGCAGTCAATTTTTGTCTTCACCCATGATTCCATCGGCCTGGGCGAAGACGGCCCGACCCACCAGCCGGTAGAGCAGGTAACTGCTCTACGCGTGACTCCTAACATGCATACCTGGCGCCCCTGTGACACGGTAGAGTCAGCAGTAGCCTGGAAATCCGCTATAGAGCGCAGCGACGGACCTTCCTCGTTGGTGTTTTCTCGACAGGGTCTGGCGCATCAGCAGCGTGATGCCCGGCAATTGGCCGATGTTGAGCGCGGCGCTTACGTGTTGCTGGACTGCTCCGGCGCACCGGATGCAATTTTGATCGCTACCGGTTCAGAAGTGCAGTTGGCCATGTCCGCTGCCGAGCGGTTGGCGGCGCAAGGCAGGCAGGTAAGAGTGGTTTCCATGCCCTGTGCTGAAATATTTGAACAACAGGACGCTACCTATCGTGAGGCGGTATTACCCAGCGATGTCCTGGCCAGGGTAGCAGTAGAGGCCTTGCATGCCGATTATTGGTACAAGTACGTGGGACTCGATGGCCGTGTGGTGGGCATGACGACTTTTGGGGAGTCTGCCCCCGCTAGCGAATTAATGCAGCATTTCGGCTTCACGGTAGACAATGTCGTGGCCGTGGTAGAAGACATACTGCTGTAAGGATATTCCCTTGTTGCGCTTGGCTATTAATGGCTACGGCCGCATCGGTCGCAGTGTGCTGCGGGCTCTTTATGAGAGTCCCTTGCGCGCAGAATTGCAGGTGGTGGCGGTTAACGAGCTGGCTGATGCGCGCACGGTCTTGCATCTCACACAGTACGATTCTACCCATGGACGTTTTCCTAAACCGTTGGCCGGTGACGAGCAGCAATTGCTGGTTGATGGCGATGGCATAACCCTGTTGTGCTGCCCGCAGATCAATGATCTGCCCTGGGGCGAGCTGGGGGTGGATATTGTGCTGGAGTGTACAGGGGCGTTTTCTGATCGGGTGACGGCCGAGCAGCACCTGCAGCAGGGCGCTGCCAAGGTTTTGTTCTCGCAGCCGGCCCAGACAGACGTGGACGCCACCGTCGTGTATGGCATCAATCATCAGGATTTATTGGCGGAGCATAGAATCGTCTCCAATGCTTCATGCACAACCAATGGTATTGTGCCGGTGATCAAGGCACTGGATGATGCGGTGGGTATTGAAAGCGGCACCATCACCACGATTCATTCGGCGATGAATGACCAACCAGTGCTGGACGCCTATCATCACACGGACCTGCGCAAGACCCGGGCTGCCTCACAGTCTATTATCCCGGTTGATACCGGTCTGGCGAAAGGCCTGGAGCGAATTTTGCCGACCATGGCGGGGCGATTTACCGCGCAGGCCCTGCGTGTGCCTACGCTTAATGTCTCTGCTTTGGATCTCACCATACAGTCTCGCTCTGACACCGACGAAGCGGCTATTAATCGCGTATTACGTGATGCAGCGCAATCGGGTTTTAGCGGTGTGCTGGGCTATACTGAAGAGCTGTTGGCGTCGTGTGATTTTAATCATGATCCGCGCTCGAGTGTTGTCGACGCTAATCAAACCAGGGTCAGCGGCAAGCGTCTGGTTAAGGTACTTACCTGGTTCGACAATGAGTGGGGTTATGCCAATCGTATGCTCGACGTTGCCAGGTATTGGGGCAGTTTGTGATGCTAGTGGTTAATAGAGGCTAAAACGTGACACTGAACGTTAATCTTATGAAAAACCAGGATCTAAAGGGCCAGCGCGTGCTGATTCGGGAGGATCTTAATGTACCCGTTAAAAACGGCGCGGTGAGCAGTGATGCCCGCATTCGCGCTGCATTGCCGACGATTGCAGTTGCGCTGGCAGCAGGTGCCAGGGTTATTCTCATGTCGCACCTGGGTCGTCCGGTGGAAGGTCAGTACGAGCCGCAGTTTTCCCTGGCTCCGGTGGCTGAGCACCTGTCGGGGTTGCTGGGCAAGCCGGTTGCTCTGCTAAGCGATTGGCGTGACGGGGTGACGTTGGCCGACGGGGAAATCGCAATGCTGGAAAACGTGCGCTTTAATCCGGGTGAAAAGGCCGATGATGAAGATCTGTCACGAGCCTATGCAGCGCTCTGTGATATTTTTGTGATGGATGCCTTTGGCACTGCCCATAGGGCCCAGGCCTCTACCCATGGGGTTGCAAAATATGCGCCAGTGGCCTGCGCCGGGCCGTTGCTGGAACGCGAATTGAATGCCCTGGAGTTGGCCTTGTCAGACCCGGCCAGGCCTATGGTCGCGATCGTTGGCGGGTCCAAGGTGTCTACCAAGCTGACGGTGCTGGAGACCCTGGCCGACAGGGTCGACCAGTTAGTGGTCGGCGGCGGCATTGCCAATACCTTCCTTGCTGCCAGCGGCAGGCCGGTGGGTAAGTCGTTGTGTGAATACGACTTGATTCCAGCCGCCCAGGCGCTGATGCGCAAAACCCATATCCCGTTGCCACCTGATGTAGTGACTGCCAGGGAGTTCTCCGAGGGCGCCGAGGCGACCCTCAAGCAGGCCGAAGACGTGATGGACGACGAAATGATCCTGGATATCGGCCCGGTAGCTGCAGCCCAGATAGCTGATATTGTTCTGGGTGCTGGTACCATTTTGTGGAATGGTCCAGTGGGCGTGTTTGAGTTTGACCAGTTTGCCGATGGGACCAGGGCCTTGTCCCGGGCTATTGCCAGCAGCAGTGCGTTTTCACTGGCCGGTGGCGGGGATACCCTTGCCGCAATTGACAAATTTAATATCGCCGATAAAGTTTCCTATATTTCAACAGGCGGTGGTGCCTTCCTGGAATATGTAGAGGGCAAGACACTGCCCGCAGTGGCAATACTTGAGCAGCGCGCAAGCGCTGATTAGCACTTTAATTAATAGAGCAAGCGGGTGCGCAGTGGACCGTGCACTGCTTGCGCTTAACGAGGAAGACTGAGATGGCTTTAATCAGTATGCGTCAATTGTTGGACCACGCCGCCGAACATGGCTACGGGGTGCCTGCTTTCAATGTGAATAACCTGGAGCAGACTCGGGCCATCATGGAAGCGGCAGACCAGACCAATTCGCCGGTGATCATGCAGGCCAGTGCAGGAGCCCGCAAGTACGCCGGTGCACCCTTCCTGCGCGCTATGATGGAAGCTGCCATGCACGAGTTCCCCCATATTCCCGTGGTTGTGCACCAGGATCATGGTGTTTCCACTGCGGTCTGTCAGCGTTCCATCCAGTTAGGTTTCAGTTCGGTGATGATGGACGGGTCTCTGGGTGAAGATGGTAAGACACCGATGGATTTTGAGTACAACGTAGAGGTCACGCGCCGGGCTGTGGAGATGGCCCACGCCTGCGGTGTTTCGGTAGAGGGCGAGCTGGGTTGCCTGGGTTCCCTGGAAACGGGGGAAGCCGGAGAGGAAGATGGTATTGGCGCTGCTGGCATTCTCACGCACGAGCAGATGCTGACTGACCCTGAAGAAGCCGCCGAATTCGTCAAGGCCACCGGGGTAGATGCCCTGGCCATTGCCTGTGGTACCAGCCATGGCGCCTATAAGTTTACGCGCCCTCCTACCGGCGACATTTTGGCGATAGATCGTATCAGGGAGATTAATGCGCGTATTCCCAACACCCACCTGGTCATGCACGGTTCGTCTTCAGTGCCCCAGGAGTGGCTGGCCATTATTAACGAGTTCGGTGGTGAGATTCCGCAAACCTATGGCGTGCCAGTGGAGCAAATTCAGGAGGGCATTCGCCACGGGGTGCGCAAAGTGAATATTGATACCGATTTGCGCCTTGCTTCAACTGGCGCCGTACGTCGTTTCCTGGCGCAGAATCCATCCGAGTTCGATCCTCGCAAGTTTCTTGGACACACCATCACCGCTATGAAGGATATCTGTGTGCATCGCTATGAGGCTTTCGGTACGGCGGGCAACGCCGACAAAATCAAGGTCCTGTCATTGGAAGTGATGCAAGGGGCCTATGAGGCCGGCGAGCTTACCCCCGGAGTCAACTAGAGCGCGGTTGCTTTGACCCCAGTGCAACTGCGGCAGCTCAGTCAGGAGCTGCCGCCCTTCGCCGCTGCTGCTGCAGCCTCGCCGCTGCTGCTGGAATATTGTCACTATTACAGTATTGATTTCTCGTCGCGTTTTCCGGATTGTGAACATCGCGCTGGCAGGGTGTGCTCTGGCAATTACTCATTGGCTGTGCAGCTGTGGCGCCAGCCTGGCGCCAGCAGTAACCTTCTTCTATTACATGGCTACCTGGATCACAGCGGACTGTTTGCTCATTTGATTGAGTACGGGTTGTTGCACAATGCCAATGTACTCATTTTTGATCTGCCAGGGCACGGCCTGTCCAGCGGTGAACCTGCGGCAATAGATGATTTTGGCGACTACAGTCAGGCTATTGCCGATGTGCTCGCGGCGGTGCCGTTGCCAGAGCTTCCTCTGTGGGTGCTGGCCCAGAGTACCGGCGCGGCCGCCCTGGTCGATTTCGCCCGCAAACAGCCCTGGCCTTTCGGTGCAACAGTCTTGTTGGCTCCGCTGGTACGTCCGGTTAGCTGGCTGCGGGTGCGACTGGCTCATACGCTACTGCACCGTTTTATTGCTAGTGTGCCGCGGGAGTTCAAGCAGAACTCGTCAGACCTGGCATTTCTGGACTTTCTAAAGCGAGACCCCCTGCAAAGCCGCCGGATTTCAGCGCGCTGGGTGGGAGCGTTGCGCCGCTGGCTGGCGACGCTCTCTATCCGGGATCTGGGCGTCGGCCCGGCACTGATCATTCAGGGTGAGGCCGATCAAACGGTGGACTGGCGCTACAATATCAAAAAGATGTGCACCTTATTCCCGGATAGCCATGTGCACTACTTGCCAGGCGCCGGGCATCAGTTAGCCAACGAGTCAGCCGCTATCCGGGAGCAATATCTGGTAGTGGTGGAAGAGTGGTTGGCCTTGCAGGCGTTGTCCCTTCGCCCTTCGAGCCGTTAGTCTTTGGCCCGGCAGCGTCAGGTGCGGCCCTGGCGCTGGACAACTCGCGGGATAAACCGGATCATTGCGCCAGCAAACCTCGACATACCCCGTTAAACCATAACGCCGCGCCCCCACGGGAGCGAGCGGTGCAAAAAACAGGTAATGACCATGCCCAGTCGTCCGCTACGCTCAATTATCCTCCTGGCCCTGTTGTTGGCCGGCGCGCCGTTGGCTGCGAAAGAGGATTCCTTTCCCGGTATCGAGAAACTGATGAGCGAACAAGAGTACCTGGCAGCAGGACTGGAGAAACTATCCACTGAGGAACGCGAGGCCCTCAATCAGTGGCTGGTGCGCTATACGGCAAATGAAGCAGGCTTCATTCGTACTAGCGACCCAGAGGTCAAGGAAGTGGTGCAGAACACGGTGGTATCAGCCCGCCTGATAAACGATTTTACGGGTTGGGGCGGTAAAACGTACTTCTACCTGGACAACGGCCAGGTTTGGCAGCAGCGCTTGAGTGGCACCTACCGCTACAACGGTGAGGCGCCAGAGGTGGTTTTCAAGAAGAACCTGATCGGCTACTGGACCATGACGATTGCGCCCTCGGGCATGAGCGTGGGCGTCAAGCGGGTAAAATAGACCGGAATTCAGCCGATATACGCCCTTTACAGGGCTAAATTAAGTGAGCGCGGAACCCTTTTGGCGTGGTTTACCACATTTGGCATACGCTCGCCGGGCATTTTTTGCGGAATATTCACCAAATGACCGGGGAACCATAGGCGCTTCGCGGCAGCCATTGGTTTAGACTTGGCCGGTGTCTCCCCGATCAGTTTGCTCGGGGAGTATAATAAATTGTTTCAGGGGTAATCCTATGCTTAAAAAGAAAGAGATGTCTGTCGCAGTTGGCGCTGCGCTAGGCATATACTCAGCAGCGCTACTGCCAAACCTTGCGTTTGCGCAAGACAGTGCGCCAGCTTCAGCCGATCCAATGACGATCGAAGAAGTTGTCGTCACTGGTTCACGTATTGCACGTAAGGACTTTGTCAGCTCAAGCCCGGTACAAACTATCGGAGCAGAACAAATCCAACTGCAAGGCACAGTCAAC
>JBALVO010000018.1:7873-42553 GCA_036961445.1 Halioglobus sp. | reverse complement strand
AAATTGTTCAAGGTCGCTCACGGGATTACCTCGTTTGTTGGTGGCAGGCAACCACCAACCAGCGCATGGCTGTCAGGGGTTACCTGTTGAGTATAGACATATCAAGGTGAACCAGCCTTTACAGACTCGTCCAAAAAACCGGGTTTGAACATACAGTATGTTTTGCGAACGTTCAAGTATCCTTAGCTAAAACACCGCCGCCCTGAGCGAGCAAAAAGAAGGGCAAGGCTCCAGTCTCCCCCGTGCAGAACCGATGCCCCAGCCGGAAACTCTCCGTATCAGCCGTCATGCAGGAAGTCAGGTATCGGCTCATCAGCTACCACCGAAATCGGGTCGATATGAATGATGATTTCCGCGCCGGGAAATGCATCCTGCAGACTCCACTCCACCTCGTCAGAGATCTGGTGCGCCTGCAATAATGTCAGGTCATCATCCAGCTCCAGATGCAGTTGGATGAAGGTCGCCGTACCCGAGCGCCGGGAGCGCAGGTCATGCATGCCGGAAACCTGTGTATGCGCCGTAGCAATGCGTTTGATAGCAGCCCGCTCAGCATCGGGCAACTCCCGGTCCATCAGATGGTCGAAAGCCTGTCCAACAATCTCCCAGGCGCTATACAGTATGTAGACGGCAATACCTATAGCAAACAGGGCATCAAAGCCCATCCAGCCCTTGACCGACAACCAGAGGGCGGCAATGACACTGCCATTGACCAATATATCGGTGCGGTAATGCAGGGCGTCGGCCTTGATCGCGGTAGAGTTGGTCTTGCGAATCACATACCGCTGAAAGCCCAGCAAAACGGCGGTAACAGCGATAGAAAATACCATAACCAGCATGCCCAGGCCGTAGGACTCAACCGGGACAGGGTTAGCTATTCGCCGCACGGCTTCCAACAAAAGAAAACCGGCGGAGCCGGCAATAAACGCCGCCTGCCCCAGGCCCGCCAGAGCCTCGGCCTTGCCGTGCCCAAAACGATGTTCCTTGTCTGCAGGGGACAGAGCATGGCGCACGGCGAGCAGGTTTATCAGCGAGGCAAACGCGTCCAGTGTTGAATCTATCAGCGTCGCCAGCAGGCTAACCGAGCCTGACATTCCCCAGGCCAGCGTTTTGGCAGCAATCAGGACTATCGCCACGGTAATCGACGCATAAGTAGCCAGACGCATCAAACGAGCAACTTCCTGCGGGGGTGTAGGCACTTTATTTTCTGGCGATTGAGTCATGAACAAGGTCGGGGCGCAGCACAGGAACTGCATTCTAGCAAACTGTCATGACCTGAGGGAAACCGCCGTAAAAATTACCCCGCACTGGCTGGAGTGCGGCAAAAATTCACGCTTGTAGCCACCTCACGAATAGGGGAAAATACCCGCATTGTCTTGCTGGCAATTAGCTAGCGCAATTGAGCAAGGCCATCCTTCTCCGTTTTTGAAACATCATCGCTGATCTCTTCTACAAGATCGGCCAGGAGCCATTTTTGTCGAAGCAGGCTACACCGGTCCCTTTTGACGAATACCTTAATCTGGAAGAGCTTCTTCCAGCTATCAAGGACCAGACCTACAAGCTGGTGCGCACAACCAGCGACTTCACTGTGGGCGTGGCAAAAGTTTACCGCTCCCTGTTGCCGCTGATCGAGCTCATCAACCGCAAAACACTGGTCACCGAGCCAGAGCTAAACAAGGCGCTGGACGAAATCTTCCAGGCCCTGCAAGAACACCCGATAACGCTGCAATTACGTAATTTGACCTCCCGCATGCGCAAAGGCAATATTTTGCCGAATGAGGAGAGTACAGAAAACCTGATCAGGTTTCTGGTCGACCAGGTAACCGCTCGCAGTATTGTTGCCATTCCGCCAGAAATTACCGACGAGTTCTGGAAGTTTTTTAATGAACTCATGAGCGACCCTGAATTAAAGGGATTGGGCGAGGTCAGCCTGGATGTACTGCGCATATTCCTCACGGCGTATGAACCATTGATCGTCCAGGTTATCAATCAGCTCAAAGACCTGCGCAAGATTAATGATCAGCGCATGCGCGAAATCCTGCAAAATACCCAGGTAGTGCGCCAGGACCTGGTAATTTTCCGCCGCCAGATAGGGGCGCTGCGCTATATCAGGGAATTCTTTGCTACTGACCCCGAGGACTTTAAGGGTCAGGCCGAGATTATGGCGCAAATGGTGCGTGAATTTGGCCCATTCTTCATCAAGATGGCACAAGTAGCTGCCTCCAGCTCAGACTTTCTACCTGACGAGATGACCGAAGCACTTGCGGTATTTCAGGAGGACGTTGAGCCGATGACGCCAGCCGAAGTGGAACAGGCCTTTATGGAATGTTATGGCGAGCTGCCTACCCAACGCTATTACGGCTTTGATACCGCGCAACCCATCAAGTCTGGCTCCATTGCATCGGTCTACCTGGCGCAGAAACCCGTGATCAATAAAAAGGGGCGGCAGATATTGACCCCGGTGGTCGTCAAGGTAGGCAGACACAACCTGGAGCGGGAGTTCCTGATCGGCAAAACCGTCATCAAGCTGGCTATATTAAGCAGTCAATACTGGGCACCACACTCCAAGGTATCACCCTTCTTCTCCTCATGGCTGGACCAGGTTGATGTGTTTGTGGAAGGGTTTCGCGAGGAACTTGATTTCGAGGCGGAAGCTGCCAACCAGACGCGCTTTGCACAAAGAGCCAGTTTTTCCGATGGCTGGTATGTACCTCGTGTCTACCAGCGCACCCGACGGATCATCGAGATGGAATATGTGGATTCGGCAGCCAGCCTCAATACCGCCTTCCCCTATCCCGGGGGGCGCAAAGACAAGCGCGCCCGACGCAAAGTCGGCCGTGCTTTTCTACACACAGTAATCTCACATCTGCTTGTCTACAGGGAGTTTCATGGCGACCTGCACCCGGGCAATGTACTGGTGGCAGAAGACCAACGCCTGTACTTTATTGATTGGGGCAACACGGTAGATATAAGCAGCATCTGGAAACCTGCACTGCAGTACCTGCAAGCGGTGCTGGCCGCCGATGCGCCGGCCATAGCTGATGCCATGATCCAGCTCGGCTCCGATAGTGAAAAAATGTCGGGTTCGCGCCAGGAGCTGACCACCTTGATTGAGCAGACCCTCGCCAACGCAGACATTAAGCCCCTGGGCTATGACTTTCTCCTGACACTTTACAAAGAGGGTCAGGAAGGACTGATAAAACGAGCGGAACTGGCAGTCAATCTGGCTACGGCTCTCAGTCGACAGGGCATTGTCATCCGCAGCGATTACATGCACCTGACTCGCTCGCTGACAGCCATGACCGGATCCTACCTGGGAATCTACCGCGGCCTGCCCCGCTCGGCCCTGTACCAGGATATCGCTAAAGTATTGTTACAGTTTCCAGCACTGGAAAGCGCCAGGGCGATTTCTGGCTACCAGAGAAAGATCCTCAAGCAAATCACCCTGGACTCTTCGCGCAGGTTTCTCCCGGTCCGTTCCGGCGCGTGACGGGACTACCTCTGCGTCATTTTCACCTGCAGGACTGAGAGACGAAAAGAGGCGGAATTCAAGTTTTTTCTGCACTTTTCGACAGAAAACTAACTAATTGATCTTTTCTCCGGTTTTTTATTGCGCACCACTAATACCGTTTGCAATGCTGTTTACTCAGTAATAACCGCGTGTCCGGAACTACATGAAATCGCATATTTCGCTGGGGATAATGCTACTGCTTATCTCCGGAGTTTTTCTCACAGGATCACCCGTTTCACGTGGGGCAGCCTACAGCGGGGCGCTCTCCGGCGCGGCCGTACCTGGCCCGGTACCGGCCAGGTTAAGCCACGCAAACTTTAATCTGGTGGGACTGGCCCTGCATCAAGAGACAGGGCGGGATATCTACCTGGGGGCCATCTACTTTGATCAACAAATACCCAGGCCCGACGATCTTGTAGGCGCAACCGGACCCAAGCTGATGGAATACAAGGTGGTCGCGCGCCGCACCAGCATGCGCAGTCTGCTAGGCGGCATACTCCTGCAAAGTGAGGTGGCGACCGGCAAGGCACCCGACAGTAAAACGACTGAATTTTCCAAGGCCATTCTAGCGGCAATAAAAGGCAGCTTATATGCCGGGGACTCGTTTGCAATTATGCTGAGCGAAGACGATGTTACCATCGCCTACCTGAACGGCCATGAGCTCACCCGGGTAAACGAAGGCAAGGTATCAGATTACCTGCTGATGGGCTGGATTGGAGAGCGCGGGGCAGCCACCGCATTTCGCAACGACATTGGATCCCCCCGGTTAAATCCAGACCTGCTGGCGAAGCTGCAGACAACGACCTATACGCGAGAGCGCGATGAACAGGTCGCGAGCTGGATCAGCTCGCCGGACAACGAACCAGATATGGCTGCCAACACGATCGCCCAGGCAAACATCACGATACCAACAGCGGCAAGCGCGCAAAATACAGCAACGGCGGCAGCGCCAGTGCACAACCCCAGCGCACTGCCCGACATTCCGGGACAAGCCTTGGAAGAGGCACTACAACTGCCCGATCCCGAGGCAATCATCGGTATTGCCACAAGTGTTGACCCAGGTATCACCACCAGCAACCAGGACCCGATACAGGTGGCCTCGTTGACACCCACTGCTGAGCTCCTGCAGACACGAGACGGCGACGACGCTCAGAGCCTGAATGTACAGGAGTACTCGCTGCGCCTGTCAGAATTTCACTCGCAGTTAATTACCATGGTCTACCACCAGATTCGCTATCCGGCTCGCGCCATACGGCGCGGTCTGCAGGGACGGCTGGAACTGGACATAACAGTATTGCCTGACGGCCAACTGGTGGCAGTAGACATCGTGCAGCCGTCTGGACACAGCGTACTCGACAAGGCTGCCGTTACCGCTGCACAGAACGCACTCGGTGCTGGTGAGCTACAAACGATCGATGTGGTAGCCGCAGCGGAATTTGGCAACACTGAAGACGGCAAGCTGGTAATTCCCGTACCAGTGAACTTCATATTAACCGAGTAGCATAGGAGGATACCGACGATGACCGAATTCCACTTGACACACATCGCGCTGGTCGGCGCCCGCATGCCGGCGTTCAAGCAGTATGGCTTTAATGATCGCAACCAACTCGCCATGCGCCGTGTACCTCCGCACATGCAGGGCCGCTCAATGGCAGACATTTCGCAGCAGGAATGGTCCGCAACACTAGTGTCAGAGCTACCGATATGGATACATAACATCATTGCCGATCCAGGCTTTCCCGGGCGCGACAAGATGCTGATGCCACTGCGTCGATTTGAAGGCGAACTGCTCGACAGCAAGAATAACGAGGTGGTAGCAGCGGTACTCAGTGCCGGCTTCAAGAATCAGGCACTGGACCCTCTCAATCTGCCCAGCGTAATGCCCCTGCGACAGCGCTGCGCCATCGTCATGCATATTAGCGTATGGCAGGAGGCCTACCGAAAACTCGAGGATGACTTAATTAGTGTGCTAGCTGCGCACAAGGAAGATATTTGCGATTGGGTGAGCCTGTCGCGAGATACTCGCTACGCTGCAATTGAATAAGCGTCGGTAAAAACCTGGCCGCGCGCAGGCTACTACGCGCGGCCTCACAATCAATCGTCGGCCGGGCGACGACCGCCAGTATTTCCAGGGATCATGCGCACCGTTCTTTGACAGGTGTCAAGCCATTGCAACACCGTATCTGTTTTCAGCGCGCGCACATAACCAAGTTCAGTGCGACAGGCAATACTGGTTTTGTTCGGCGTCCAATCACCCTCTTTAGGGCGAGGCTTGCGACTGCTGTAGTACCAGAGCCCTCGACGATCCTGCATCACGTATTTCGCATCAGCAGGAAGAAATACTTTTTTCCCTTCTATAACCGCAAAAACTTCAGGTCCATTGTCAGGAATTCTGTCCAAAACTGCAGTAGGTGTGATTGTCAACATAACTGGCTCCCCGCCGGCTGTTATTGTTCTGTAGTCGTACCACTGGGGCGGTTTCGGTTATAAGCCCTAAAGAGCCGCCTTCCCAGGCCGCTACAAATTTTGCGGCGACAGGTAATTTATAGGCCTGACCGAGGGAGGAGACAATAGAGTAACTGCCATTATTTTAAATAAATGCAATTAAAGGTGTATTTATTGCCTTTATTTTACATTTTATGTCAAATATTAGGGTTTTTTACGAATTAACTGCCAATATTTTACAGCAGTCGCTGACGAAGCCCCAAGATTAACGAGGTACCAGCTTCATAACAGGCGGGGAGCCAGGTACCGGCAACAGCGGCTTGAGCATATCCGGGCCATCTTTGAGAATGAGATCTGTGGCATCCTCTATCGAGCTCATCACCATATGCAACGACAAGCCCGCTCGCCCCTCACTCGTTGCCACTAGCCCGGCCAAGGCGCCCAGCAGATCCTCTGCCAAAAAACCATGCAGCACAGCGTTGGTCAAATAGTCCCGGATAATCTGTCGATTAACCTGATCCTGCAAGTAGGCCTGGTAGCCTGAATCACCGAAAACACGCTGCAGTGCGGCAATATCGTCGCCCAGCAAAGGGCGCTCGGAAAAAGGCAGGGACTCACCAAAAGCCTGCTCTATTATGTTCACTACATTATCAAGCTGCACCAATAAAGCCTCCTGTGGGCATCAGGCCACCTCCTGGCTGTGCGCTATTTTTTTTTGTAAAACAGACAAGTCAGGGACCTGGTAAGCCACACCGTGCAAGGTAAACGCTGCGGTGGCATGCTGCAAAATAGCCTCTGGTGTGTCTGCAATATCTTCATCCGCCAATCGTTTTACCGCCAGGCCGCCACCGCGAATCGCAACCCCCCAGTAGTCACACCCCTCACCTGCAAGCCCCAGGAAGATTGCAATCAAACCAGACCCGCCATGCTGCTCCCGCCATTCGGATTCATCGTCATAACCAAAATCCAGCACCGGTACGTTCACACCGCGCCAGCTCAGCTCCTCAGGTGGCTGCTCCGAAACACCGTGCACAGTTACAATTTCAGCCAGGCAGTTCTGTGGCACCGCCCAGGACTCGGATGCGGAACACGACATCAACACACACCAACGCGATGAACTATCAGTCATCAGAACTCCTTATGAAAGCTGCAGCTTGTGTCCGGTAAGCTCACTGATCTGCTCAACCAACCCGGGGAAATTAAATGGCTTACCCATGTAACCATTACATCCAGCGTCTCTAGCCAGGGCGCGGTGTTTGGGACCAGTGCGCGAAGTCACCATAATAACCGGCAGATGCCCATAGCGCTGCGACTTACGAATTTCGCGCAGTGTTTCAATCCCGTCCTTGACAGGCATTTCCACATCCAGCAAAACAATATCCGGCAGCCTATGCGTTGCATTTAGCAGATCTATAGCCACCATGCCGTTTTCAGCGGTGATCGTTTCCACACCCACTGTATCCAACTGACTGGTAGCAACCATCCTCTGGGTTCTGGAGTCATCAACCACCAGTGCCAACAAAGTGGAGGTCGTGTCGCGACTCACAGCCACAGGCGCCAGGTTACCGGAAACGACACTGCCGACCAGCAAATTCAAATCCAGCGCCACGATGGCCTCACCATCTGCAGTAGTGGCGGCACCGGCAACACCGGGCACCGAGGAGAATTGCGCGCCCAGTGAGCGCACTACCAACTCCAATGCCTCTTCCACGTTATCGATAGCAATGGCCATATAACGCTGATCGGAACCAGCGATAATAACCGGAATGGTTTTCCCCCAAACGCTGCGATCGGGCAAACCCACGCCCTGGCAGAGCGTCGCCAGGTAGGCCGGCTCGCAATCCATATCAAACAACGGCAGGGTTTCCCCGGCTGCGACAGCATTATAGAAATCGTCTACCGCAATATGCTCTACGGCAACCAGACCATTCAATGGTACGGCATATGAGCTTTCGCCGGCAGTAACAAATAACGCACCGTTGACGCTGACATTGGACGGAATACGCACCTCAAAAGATGTTCCCAGACCGACCGCCGACTGAATCTGTATATCACCACCCAACTGCTGCAACTCACTCATCACAATGTCCATACCGACACCGCGGCCAGAGATTTCACTGAGGGTGTTAGCCGTCGAGAAGCCCTTGTGGAAGATCAATCGCATCGCCTCCTCATCGCTGAGTGCATCAACATCGATATCCAGGCCTTTTTCATAGGCGGACTCGCGAATGGCCTCCGGGTCTATTCCCCGTCCGTCATCAGCGAGCTTGATAATATAATCACCGCCCGACTTACGTACATCGATAGTAATACGACCAGCCGTGGGCTTACCCAGAGCGAGTCGCTCTTCCGCGGGCTCAATTCCATGGTCCAGTGCGTTACGCACCATATGCTCCAAAATCACCTGACAGCGTGCATAGTAATCCCTGTCCAGCGCGCCTACCTCATTGAGCACCTTGAACGAAACTGCTTTATTCAGGTCCGAACTAACCGTCCTGACGATACGGCGCAAGCCGGGCATCAAGCGCGACACTGGCACCACTCTGGCCGCCTGAATAGACGAGGTAATACTGGAAATTACCGACGACTGCTGCTTTAGCAGCGCCTCAACATGTGCATTCTGACGGCTCGCCAGCTCGACCAGGTCTGCCAGATCCTCCACACCCTCGCGCAAAATATTGGCCGCTTCCTGCAACTCTGAATACTGGTCCATTTCCAGAGCATCCATGTCCGGAGTCGACCGGCCACTACCGGCACTCACATTAACATTGAGCAATGCCCGGTCTGCAATCTTGGCAATATGGGAACGCACCGAGGTCAGGCGGCCCTGCAATTCCGCCGCAGCGCGCTTGCTGCGTGTGGTGCTTTGCGCCGACCGCACACCCAGTTGCTGCGCCTGGTTGGTGAGGTTTAACAGAAGGTCGAGTTTCTCAGAGGTTATACGTACCGACTGCTGCGCAGCCAATGCCTTAGCCCCGTCATCCGCCAGCTGCTGATCGCGTTTTTTCTGTCTCGCCAGCGCTGCTTTATTTTGCGCGATTGGTGGCGTTATCAATGACGCCTCAGCGGACTCTTCGCTACCAGGCAGCTCACCAACGGCTGCCAGTGATTCATCCGCCTCAGCTGATAAGCCACCACATACCGGAAACTCACTGGCAATATCCGAGCGATTTTCCTGCACGAACTCTATACCGCGCACTACCGCATCCAGCCAAACATTCATCATGCGGAAATAGTCCTGCCTGGCACCGGACTCCGGGCGCGGCCTTGCCTCCAACAGGGTTTCGAAATTGTGCACCAGGGTACCGTAGCGCTGCAGGCCAACACCCTTGGCGATTCCCTTTACGGTATGCAAAGTACGAGCAACCGGCGCGAACGCGGCCTCTATCGTCGGATCTTTTTCCCACTCACCAAATGCGTCTTCGAGCTTCTCCACCTCAGCTGAGCCTTCTTCGATGAAAGCGTCCAGAAAATCGGTGAAAATTTCTGCACTGCCCTGCCCGGCATGGCTAAAGGAAATCCCCTGGGGAATAAACCAGGCAGTATCCGGTGACTCCTGCCCCGGGCTTGCCGCCGAAGGCACCTCATCAGTACCCTCGGAAGCGCCAGTCTGCTGGAACTCATCCGGAGTAGCGAACTCATCTACATCCACGCCGCAAATAGCATCTACGTTATTCTGCGACTGGGTCACCGCGGAAAATGCAGCGTCTATGTCAGTGGCATCCGCATCATTGACTTCAGCCAGCTCGCCAAAAATATCCGCAGCAAAGATAGCTTCATCAAATCCTGCACTCGCAGAAGAAACCTCTGTTTGCCCTGCCTGTTCGCTCAATACAGAAGCGAACGCCGCACCAGAGTTAGCGCTGAGATACTCTTGCACTTCTTCAGTTTCCTGCACCGCAACGGCGTCGTTGAAATCATCGAATATCGCCTCGATATCATCCTCTGCACTGACCGTTGAATTCACCAGGAAGTCGTCGTCGAACTGCGAATCCAGCACATCCGCAGTGAACCCGACCTCTTCAACGCAAGCCTCAGCAGCCAACTCAATAGGCTCCAGCGCCAGGCCACTGTCAGGCCCATTCTCCGCCTCATCAGATGCAGACTGCGGCGCGGCGACAAAGTCGGCGCTAAACAGATCATTCCAGTTTTCATTGGTTTGTCCATGAAACAAACGCACGTAAATCGCACTCTGTTCAGCCTTGGCCAGACCCTGAAATGCCTCCGGCAACTCCGAACATATGGCAATCACTGGCTCAAAGCCCTCCGCATAGCAACGCTTGATGGACTGCGGGTCATTACCAAGCATGACATCAACTTCGATAGCGTCCGTAGCAAAGCCAAGTTCTTCGATTCGATTCCGCGCTCTGCATGAGATCTCTTCCATAACCAGCGATATCACTGAAGTGATCGCTGAGACAGAACCGTAATCAAATCCCTCCATCGTGCGGAAATCTTCGTGGTAATCAATCTCGATATCCGCTGATGGGTCAACCGAGACAATACCTTCGGTACGCGCTACCGCCAACTCATCCAGACTTGTTTCACTGCCCGGCAGGTGCTCGCCACCGAGCAGGAACCTGTCAAACTCATCATCATCAGCAGATGTCTGCATATTGGCCAGATAGGCATCAACAGTGGCTGGCGCAGTATCATCGCTGCACGCATCATTTGTGAGCGAACCCTCTTCATTTGCAACCTGGTAGGCACCAGGTTCCGCTACCAGGCAAGGTACCGGCGCTTCACTCAGATGTATTTCTGCCGGTGTATTGAGCTCAGGTTCCACCTCCTCCAATAGCGAGACATCAACACTCCACTGCAGGTCTTCGCTGGCTTGGCGTAACTCTTCGACGGGAAAGTTATCTAACAAAGGAGTGCGATCCTGCACGTCCTCCATGTCGTGCTCAGCTGAAGATTGCACAACGACAGCCTCGTAGTTGTCAGACTGTGGCTGCTCCATAATGGGTGTAACGGGGGTGGACGACTCGATCGCAACGGGTGGGACGGGTGCAATGGCAACAGTTTCTACCACCTGCGCCACCGTCTCAGGTTTGACGCGCTTGATGGTCAGGAATTTCTCACCAATATCATCATCTTCAATCAATCCCAGAATATCCGTACCATCGGATACTACAGACATAGTATCGACGCCGACTCCGGGCTCTCTATGGGAGTAATCGACAGCCATGGCCTCCCCGGCTAGCGTCTCATCCAGATCATCAAACTCCTCATCAGGAACATCGGTGTATATATCACTGCACTGGCTTTCAGAGGATATAACGATTTCTTCATCGATATAGCTGGCCAGGTCGTCACTGGCAGTGTTACCCCTGACCAATGGTCGCCCGGCGACCTCCGCCTCATAGGCTGACAGTCCCTGATCGCAATACTCGTTTCCTGAGACCGTAAAAAGCTTCTCCTCGGGCTCGGACAGATCCATCTCCAACAGCCAGCGCAAGCTTTTCTCCTGCGCTTCATCGGTGGGGTCACCCACGCCATCGACACCAGCTTCAAAGCAATCATTATCTGTATACACGATTATTCTCCCATATCCCTTATTGCAACGAGCTATAACTCATCAATGCGTCCAAGTTTCGGAAACCGGCGTCCTGTCAGCCATGGCAGCGCCAGTATTCACAACCGCGTCTGACACTGGCATATCTTCGGCAAGATCTCTACCACCAGAGGCAGCCATGCGAAAACAGTTATCGGTTAACAAGCGAATCCTTGCCACATCAGGTTCCTGATCAGAACTGTATGAAGCGACCAATTCCGGCAGCGCGCTGATTACGTCATTTACCAGCTGCTGCACACTCACCGAAGCGGACAGGTCGCCGTCCAACACACGATCCAGCATGTCTTGTGCCGCCCATCCCAGCTCTCCCAGAATATTTGCACCCACGGCACGACCATTGCCTTTGAAGGTGTGAAAGTGCCTGCGAATGTCGCGCAGCACTGCGGTATTGTTGAGGCTCTCTGACCAGATAGCAGCAAGGCCAGTTAACTCGGCTACAATCTCCTCGGACTCCTCAATGAACACCTCACGAAACATGGGCGGTATTTCCGCGTCCTGAACATGACTCTTTTCCTGCACTGGCGGGTTACCCTCACACTCAGACGACGCTGTAACAACGTCGCTGACTGTTCCTGACGGTAATTCCTGAATCCAGCTTTCCAGTTCTACAGAACGCTGTTCGGCCAGGACAATCATGTGGGAAGTATCATCCAGTGGATCGATGATGGATCGCTGCAGATGCATTTCTATCTGCGCGAAGGCATCGGCAAAACAACGAAAGGCTTCGTCTTCATGGACGCTACCGGCCTTGCTCGCTGCAGTGAGCCAATTGTGGCATCGCTCGATTACCAGCCCCTCTCGACCCATACCCGCGAAGGAGAGTGCTCCGGCAATCTCAGTCAGCAGTTGCAGTGACAAGCTGATGGCCTTGCGGTCAGGCGTGTCCTCTAACTGGTCCAGGAAATCACGCGCCAGACTGTACAAAAGATCTATATCGGGCTCGCCATTATCCGCATCCTTTACCGCCTGACGCAATTCAACATGGCCTTGCTCCGATTTATTGAGATGACGGTGCAAGGCCAGCGTAAGGCGAAGCACACTCGCCGGGTCCAGTGGTTTTTTGTCCAAAGCGCTTTTCAGGGCCTTGCGGCGCAGAATCTGGTGCAGGTAATTCTCGACCAGGCTCATCTGGGTAAACGTTGCTGTGGCAACGCTTTCACGCAGCTCAAACTCTCTACTGGAAAACGAACTACACAAACCGTGCTCCAGCTTGTGCTCCAGATCCAGCTTGACATCTACAATGCCACGAATGATGTTAGTAACCGAGGTCTCCGCTTTCAGCGGCTGTCCTTTGCAGCTGCCCGTGTACAGCTGATTAATCTGGCGCTGTATATCCTTGAGTGAATCGGCGTGTGTAAGCTGGCCTGCAGCCACTAACCGGCATTGGGCCGCCTCAATTATCTCCAATGCGGTGCGGTCTTCGTGTTCTGAAGTGCTCGCAGCGATGCTTACCAGGTCATTACTATTGAGGTAATCCACCACACCGTTAAGCTTCTCGAGTGCGCCACTGATGGCTGTTACCAACGCGTCAATATGGATAAGCCCGCGACTGGCCGTATCGACGGTCTCATCATTAATACCAAAGACATCCCGCACCCCGCTAATATGCACAGGCTTGGACTTGCAGGACGCAATATAATAGAGCATCTGATTGAGCAGACCGTCGTAATCTACCGAGTCATCAATCTCAGCGCCGTTCTCCCGCGCATATTTAATCATGAAAGCCCCGGATTTGAAGATCTGTGCGATACATTCATCCGGCACAATAAGGCCACCGGCTATCCCCTCACACAGACCAATCATGGTGAACCAGAACCTCTCTGTCTCGGCGCCCACGAAAAGTACCTGCATCTTTCTGGAGATACGGGCGACGGTTTTCATGCTCTCGTTGACGTTACGACGGCGCAACGCCTGCTTGGCCATTTCCAGGTAAAGCGCAAGCATGACATTAGCGCGGCTTTTAATCTCCTCGTCTGAAGCAGGATGAGCATCAACAGTAATGCCCACACCCGGATCAATATCCAGGTGAAAGAAAAATGCCTGTGGACGTGGTCGCTCGCCCACCCAGCGACGCAAATCATTAACGTACTGCTCCAGGCCCCGCCCCGTATCCATACGAACATTCTGGGTGTGCGCCAGGTAGGCAGGAATGACCTTGAGCGCCTGCATCAGACCGCCCATGGTGAGCTTGCGCCGCTCACCAACAACCTTGTCCTTGTAAAGAAAGTTAAGGCTGCGCTCCATCTCCAGCGTCAGCATCTCTGCTTTCTTCATTCCCAGGGCGCGCAGAGTAGAGGTAATCTGGTGCACCGCCCACATGCATTGTAGTAGCGGCTGCTTCTTGGTGGGGTCCTTGCCATAATCAACCAGCGCCGCCTCTGCGTTCTCGGCCTGCTTGTTCATCAATCCAATGACCCATTTAAGGGAAACAATATCCGGTTTAGTAGCCACTAGTTCAACCTCCAGTTTTCTTGTATGCACACACGCCGGGACAGTCCTCACGACGCATACTTTTATTCACCCAACGCACATCTTCTCCAGCGCCCAGGACAAGCAGACCACCCACGCGCAACCGGTCAACCAGTTGATCAATAATCCAACGTTGCATGTGGCGTTCAAAGTAGATCAATACGTTCTGACAAAAGATGATATTGAAATCGGCAAAAGGCGCACTGTTTACGTGCTGCAGATTGCTATGAAAAAAATGTGATCGCGCCCGGATATTCTCCGACACCCGCCAATCACCTACACCAGACTTTATCAGGTGCTGATCGCGATACTCCCGGGGGATGGATCGAACCGCAGACTCCGAATAGACGCCCTGTTGTGCGTGGCTAATAGCCTGAAAACTGATATCTGTACCGATACCGTGCCATTGCAGCCATGGCTGCCGTCCATGCAATACACTTTCCACCACCATCGCCATGGAGTACAGCTCATTGCCGTTGGAACAACCGGCACTCCAGAACGACAATTCCGTAGGAGTAGGACCACAACTCACGAGGGCGTCCACGTAAGCCGCCAGCCACTGGTAAGCCGCCGGCTGCCGAAAAAAACGCGTCTCCTTGACCGTCAGTAAATCGATCAACGCCAGCCATTCTGCTCTGGCATTGATACTTTGATCAAATGCGGCGAGATAGCTCTCAATATCCTCGACCCCGAGATAGCTCATTCGCTGCTGTACATAGCTGGCAACCACAGCCTGTGTACTATCGATCTTGATGCCTGCATGTGTATGCAGCCGCTGCATCAACATTCCCAGCTGATCCGGGTGTATAACCGGGGCGCGCTGTGTGGTTGCTAGATTCATACAGAAGCCCGATTTTTGTTGGCAGTCTCCAGGGCTTTCATCTCTTCTTCAGCGTAGATCTTCTTGGCATTTTTCAGGTGTTTAACATCATCCACTGCAGGAATAGCCAGACCAGCTTCAGGCTCCTGTTCGATCTTGAACTGACGCAGGTTCTTCGCTACATCGCGCATAGAAGCCTTCAAGCTACCGACACCCACCTGAGTGGATTCACTGTACTCGCTGATATCCAGATTGCGTTCACGAATCTCATCCATTGAACTGTTCATATGCTGTGCAGTGTTAGCGGACTGCCCTGCGGCATCATCCACCGAGGTAATAATTGAAGTAATTGCCGATGAACCTGCGTTAATTTCCTCAAGGGAGGTATCAAGTTTATCGATATACTCCAGAATAGTGACTACCGTCCCCACTGTGTTTTCCATGCTGGAAAGATTGTCTGCAGACAGATTTTGTAACATCCTCACTTCAGAAATAATCTTGCGGCCTTCTTCTTCAGCCACACGCAGCAGGTCGCCGATCGCTTCTGCAATTCCCAGAAAGGGCCGACCGTGTTCCCCGGCCTTTTCTGCCTCAATACGTGTATTAATCGCAACAACCGATATCTTGGTATTAAGCGCCTGAATATATTCTGCAGCAGCCGTTACTGACTGAATCAACTCGCCTTGGCGTTTGGCTGACTTGGAAGTCTCCTGCACCGACTCCCGCACGTTGGCCGACGCCTTGGACATATCCTTGGTGAGTTCATAACCTTGTGCGACCCGCTGCCTGTTGCGCTCCGATGTTCTGGCCGCTTCGGCCGTAGATGTCTTGATTTCTTCACTGGTACGCACCATCTCCGTGGTAGCAGTCGTAGATTCAACAACAGATCGGGTCAGTTCCCGGCCCTTCTCCACCTGACCCTCTGCAGTGACACCGATCTTGGTAATGCCTTCAACAGACACTTCAAACGGCTCGAGAATATTGCGTATCAGTTCTCGTTGGCGTCTTGTTGACGCGTTGATTTCACGAGCGATGTCTTGCGTTACCGTATTGTGGTCGGAAACATTCACGGTTAAATCACCTTCGGCGATTTTTACCAGAGCACTGTTGATCTCGGCAACACCCTCTTCTGTATATACCACCCGGCGACGCTGGCTCCGATACATAACGATCAACAAGCCAACAGCCAATACGCCCGGAGCGCCAAACAATGCCATCAGGGTTCCGCGATCATACAATCGCGCCAGGGTCAGCTTATCAATGGCTGGCACCAGTGCAGATATAGCGTCAGCAAGACCCGCTGAAGAACCCACAATAGCGGCACGCGCTTCCGCGGCAGCTCTGAGTTCAGCCGAAGCTTCGGCGATCTGATCTATCGAGGTAGAAACTACTGCAAACAATTGCGCAGCATTGCCTATCGACTCTCGTGCATCTGGATCCGTCACCTGCTGCACACCCATAATGCCGCTACCGTTATTCAATGCATCAATTATGCGTACCAGGTCAGAAGCATCGCTACGAAACTCATCGGCCGCTAACTGACTTTCATCACCACCGGCCAATATCTTGTCGATATTGCGTGCAATACGCTCGGTCAGCCACAGCGTTTTTTGAGCTGCGACGATAGTTTCAGAAGATACCGACTCATCACGCAATATATCCACAACCGCGGCAAACTCACTCTGAATCGGGCGAATATTTTTTTCCATCGCGGCAGAAATAGCATTTATAAATACGATTCGTGAACCCGCGTCGATTAAGGTTTGTGATGATGCACGCACCGCCTCCCAACGCTCCTCAATACGCTTGACCTCGTCATTAAAGCCCACTGACTGAAATTGCGTTAACTGCCATTCGAAACTTTCAATATTTTTGCCCAGATCGACAAACGTCACTTCCCGGCCCGCTACCGACTCTCTCGTATCTACAGCGATCTGCTGCGACAACAGACGCATCTCATCTGCGGCAACGCGATACTCTCCCTCTTGGCCAGCCTCCTGCTGCACCATAAAGAAGGTGTACGCTACCCCGCCCAGGCAAGCAAAAATACCGAGGGCCATCGCGATCACCCAGAAATTGGAGGAGCCACTCTTTATTGATTTACTCATCGGTCTGTCCCTTGTTTAAAGAAATATCTGAAGCGGAGGCATTCGCCAACTCCTCGTCTGCAACTAATTTGTCTATATCAAGAACTGCCATAAATTCGCCCTCGTGCTTGAACCCGCCGAGGGAAAAGCGCGCAAAATCAGCATCCACAGGATGCTCCATGTCACGCTGATCCAAACGAAATTTCAGGTCTCGCTGAATGTCGCTAAGCGTAATGCCAAAAAACATACCGGGCCGGCGCACCACCATGCAGTAATCGCGCGCGCGGCCTGAGTATGGTTGCTTACGAAACAATACATCGCCATCGAGGATAGGCAGTAAGCCACCCTTGAAGGCAGCGACTCCCATCACCCAGGACTTGGTACCTGGAATCACTGTCACCGCAGGCGTTTCAATGATCTCTTCCAGCTCCCCTTCTCCCACCAGCAATGGCACACCGGCAATACTCAGGGCAGTCCCAACCCAACGCATTTGCTCATGCTCAAACGCTGGAGGACTGACACCATCGTAGGCGTTAATCCGCTCCAGTAACTCAAGTGATTGCAATGCAGAGATGCTCATAACTACGCCGCCACTTGCCGCAAGGTATGGTTGTAGATCAGTTCTCGCAGCACACTTTCTGGCGGAATTTTTGTTACGTGAGCGGTAGCTCCTCTAGCCTGCCCCTTGGCTATATCAAATATGCCATCGGAAGAAGACAGCATCACCACAGGCGTGTTGCGCATCTCTTCTGAATTGCGGATGAGGGTGCAGGTCTGGTAACCATCGAGCTCCGGCATCGTGATATCAAGAAATATAAGGTCTGGCTTAAAGCGGCGCAGCATGCCCAGCGCCTTATAGCCATCCTCTGCACACTCCACTTCACAACCCATATTTCGCAGTGTGTGAGACATCATCATCCGTATTGTTTTGGCATCATCCACTACCGCTATCTTCACACCACGGATGTCCATTTCTTCGCTTATGTTCGTCATTTTCGCCCTCACTTTATTCCTGTTTTGTGACTCGGTGCACAAACTCAGTTGCCATTACAGTATTTGTATGGAGGGTGAAGCCAGCAAGGTAAAACTGGACATTTCTCCAGAAACTGGACTTTTCGAACACGGAATCCGCGTCGCATAGGGGCAGACAATTACGCTAACTAATTGATTTTATGAGGAAATACGAAATATATAGAGAAACACCAGAATATCAGCGGAAAACAACTACCGGTACTTGACTCACTGATTTGGGGAAATATCGCGATAGCCGCACTAGCAATAAATATTTTCCAGCGCCCTGGCTAACTCGGTGGGATCGCCGGTGCGGTGCACTAATCCGGTGGCAATAGCCGCCTGGGGCATGCCCTGGCAAATCGCACTATCCCGGCTCTGGGCCCAAATACGACCACCCGCGGCATCAAACACTTGCAGCGCCTGCGCACCATCATTGCCCATGCCGCTGAATATGATTACCCCGGGTGAGGGCAGGTTTGCCGCAGTGAGAATAACCAACAATTCATTAATATCCGGGGTGTAGCGACTGTCCCAGGATGATCGCGTACTGGAGATCTGACCAAATTCTCCCAGCGTCACTCTGCAACGCGGAGGAATCATAATGACACGACCAGGAGCCAGGCTATGCAAACTATCCGCCAATTGCAGTGAAAATAGAGGATTGCCCAGGGTAAAATTCTCCAGCTGGTACTGCTTGTCGGGGTCGTAGTGCTGGGCATACAGAAAAGCCACGGGGGGCGGCTTGTCAAAAGCGTTCAGGAACTGTTGTATTGCTGCAGTTGCACCCGCGGAACCGGCCAACAGCCAAACACCGCGCACATCATTCCAACTTCCGGTAGTGTTGCCAACCGACTGCACCGCAGCCAGCGCGGCATCTAATTGTTTCAGCAATCCATCTACCCAGTTAGAGAAACCCGGGTAATCACCAGGGGCAGGGATATTATCCGCCGGCAGCAACAATTGCCCCGTTGCCAGCAACAACTCGAACACCTCATCGGAACGCGCGTCAAATATCCAGGCATCCATGTTATCGCGCGACAACAAAGCTTCTAACGTCGATACGTCCTGAACACTGTTTACATCGTAGCCAGCACGACACAATGCATGCGACAGCGGATCACTGACACTGCGCTCCAGCACCAGGCCAATTTTTGCACTACTATGATTCACTGGGAAACATATAACTCTTGAAGGGTTCCAGGTGTCCTGCCTGGAAATCGCGCAATTCATAAATTTTAAATTTGTGCATCAGGGTCAGGCAGCGCTGAAATACTTTGTCGGCCTCATATGAAGAGGGCGCAATCCCGTACTCATCAGCAATCTGTGCAAATATGGTCGAAGCGATTTCCCGCCGGGTCTGGTCCTCCCGATACATACTGTGGTTCACAGGTGACGAAACAATAGGCGTGCCATAAATAAGGAAAGCTTCCCATCGCTGGCTATCCTGACCCTCATCCAGTTGCGCCACCAAAAACCTCACCATGTTGTGCAGGTCCAGGCGTGAGGGCAATACATCCTTGTGCAACCATTTTCTTACCTGGGAATCACGCCAGGCTGGATTGATTGCCAATACACTGGTCACCCGCCCCTCAATCTGCGGAGGTGCAGCACCGGCCAGGTCCCAGAGCATATTCAGGCGTGCAGAAAAACCTAAACTAAGCGGTAAATCCGCATCCATCAAATTCTCGTATTCCTGCGCGTACTCCTGGACCGACCTGGCTTTATACAGCGATTCACCGGCGCGCTTCGCGCCCGGCTGATTATTGGCATGTTCAGCAGCCATATCCGCAGCTCCATATATACTTCCGATCAACCATAGTAATCACTATCGCGCAGGCGTTTCAAATAAGTTGGCATCGATACGCCCATTATGCGCGCTCGATTGGCAACGCTGAGACTACCGCACTGTTTGACCACGTGGGCCAACAATATGTCCTGTAGCTGTTGTAACGGGGAATGCACCGGCTGCGGTGATTCACGCACCCACTCCCGCAACAGACGGCGCGGCTGCTGCCACAGAGAACTGGCGCTGCGTTCCTCGTCCCGGTCTTGTATATTTGGCAACCATCGACTGATATTTCTCGATTTGGTATGTAGAAAGTCTGCAGCCCTGGGGAGGTCCCCGCGATAGCGATCCAGCGCCGCCAATACCAACTCGTCATCAGTCCAGGTGCCCAAGGCTTTAACACTGTCTGCGGTGAGCAAATTATGCACTGCCTCTCCCAAAGCGAGATCAAGCGTCTCCAGTGCGGACGGTACATACGCAGCATCTGCCTCCACGTTGTTCTCGAGCGCTAGCAGGAACGGCTTTGTCTCCGCAGACTGCGCCGCGCCATCTGCAGTTATGCCCTTGAACAAACCAAGATCCACCGGTGTGAGCCAGTCCTTTTGCGTCTTTTCCAACGCATCAACAATGCACTGACGCATCTCACTAATATTACCCGGCCAATCATAGAGCAGCATGGCCTGCTCGGCATCAGGGGTAAAACCCTTCATATCCCGGGCTCGCTGCATACCCTCCTGATCGAGAATTTTATGCGCCCAGCGCAACACAGCTTGTTTTCGATCCCTAATGGGCGGAATATGAATAGGGTAGCCAGCAAAGGCACTGGCCAGCTGCGTGGTCAAACTTCCCTGCCGAATGAGTTTTTCCAGGGTGTCAGGAAACAGCGCCACAAACTTTATCCGGGGCAGGTATTGCGCCGGGCTGACATCGGCCAGAGTACGCGAGCTAACCTGGCGAGCCAGCTTCAACTGCGCCTCGGCACTCATCAGGTGAGGCGACTTGAACACCAGGGTCTTGCCCTCGCCACGGGAAAACTCTTGCGCAATCCGGGTATTGGCTGCTGTGCGACTGCGAAATTCCCGACAATCAATAACAACCAGCATTTGCGGCGCACTACCCGCTTCCTCGTGAATGATATTGGCGACATACATCTTACCAGTACCGGCGGGCCCGATAATCGCGACGGGAATATCCAGCCTGGACAGGAAAATCGCCTGGTCGACGGCGCCTTCCATATTGTCCCCGACATAGCCCTGGATACCCTTCTCAATGGTCGCAGCCGGCGACTGCTGGTCCGCCGGATTCGAGTCCGGATACACTGCGGGCATTTCACCGCGAGGCTCCAGGCCAGACAAGGCCCCCGCAACATCACCGGAAAAAACACCATGACTACTTAATACTCGTCCAGCGAGGAAGTTTCTGTCATCTATAGCAGACGCACAGATGCTCTGCTCACCGCGATTATTCTGTGCTCGGAGCAACGCATCGTTCGCCGCCAGCAGAGTCGCCAGCGGCGAACCAGCAGCAACCATCTTCGCCAGGCCCACGCATATTCGTGCACCGGCCTGGTCTGTGGCCGACTGCCTGTGCAAATGTGACAACAGTGCCCGCGTGATGTCCAGCGCGCCATGCATATCAATACCCCGCAATACGATGATAATACCGGCCACGGCAGGGAGCGCCACCATATCGTCAGTGCGAACAATCTCCAGCAAGCCCAGACGAATTTCCCGCATCAGCTGTACAGTTTGGGCATAGCCCCAGTGTTGGTCATACCTGAGCTGGTCAACACCCAATACCGCCAGGGTATCTGAGGTGCTCAGAGAACCAGGAAAGCTCAGTCCATCCTCGTCAAGTAATTGCCACAGCAATACAACCGCACTGGTTGAGTGTGCCGGGGCAACAAACATTCCAGCCACAACAAGTTCTTTGCCATCGCGACGCTGTAAAATAAAGGGGGATAAAGAGCCTGTTACCCGCGCGGCGATAGCCAGTTCCAGCGCCAATGGCGCAGGTGGCTGGCAACAGATGACCGAGGACCAGGGCTGGCCCTGCAAATCTGCTGTTGTTGCACCTGTCAAAGTCGCAGCAGCGGCGTCGCAGTGAGTGATCAGACCGCTATCACAATCGATATGAAAACCTGCAACACCACATTCCGGGGCCGTAATCGATGCGGGGTTATCCTTGGTTACTCTGCCCATATCTTCTGGAAAACCTGCCTCTAAACTGAAACGTCCGACTCTGCAAACTTGCGTATGGCATAGTCTGCCCGGTCCTCAGCGGAAATTTGCTTTCTACCCTGCACTCTCTCCACATGTCGTAATCGTGGCAGTAAACCATGGCCATTGGCAATCTGGATAGCCAGGCCAGGGCGCGCATTTAGTTCCAGTAATTGAGGACCGTGAAACTGATCCAATACAATATCCGTTCCAATATAGCCAAGGCCCGTCATGTCATGGCACAGCGCGGCCAGTACCAAAATCTCTCGCCAACCCTGGATACGAATATCGCACAGCCGACGCCCTGTATCCGGATGGGACTCAATACGGCGACTGAACTGTACGGCATTCAAACAGCTACCGGAGTCCATAGACAAACCCAGGCCCACTGCGCCCTGGTGTAAATTGGCTTTGCCATCCGACGCGTGCGTGGCAAGACGCAACATCGCCATAATCGGATAACCCCGAAATACAATAATACGAATATCGGGTACGCCTTCATGAGAATAGCCGGCAAAACATTCAGCAAATGCTACCAGGTCTTCGATGATCACCACATCAGAGGTGCCACCAAGCGAGTACAGGCCCGCCAGGATGTTACTCATATGGCGGCGTATATCAGTTATATCGAGCTCCACACCAGAACTCTTGATAAAGCGATCACCACGGCGCCCGGTGACGACCAAAATACCCTTGCCACCGGAGCCCTTTGCCGGCTTCAGTACGAAGCTGTCCCGATCAACCAACTGCCGTTCTATATGGCTGATCTCATGCTGTTCCCGCACCACGAACTGCAGTCGAGGTGTGGGCACGTCGAACTCCTGGGCCAGCAATTTCGTTTTCAGCTTGTTATCAACCAGCGGGTAAAGACTGCGATTATTGTAGCGATTAATAAACTCAACGTTACGGCAGTTCATACCCAACATGCCCAGATCCTTCAGGCGAGCGGGCTTGATCCAGGCCTTGCCCATTAGATATCGTTCATCGCGCGAAAGCGTCGCAGCTCTGACAATTTGTAGCCAGTGTACTGCCCCATCGCAAGAATCAGGGCCAGCAGGACAAGGTTCAACTCCGGAAAGTTAAAACTTAAATGCTGGAGCAGCGGCCAATCCATTAACAGAAACGCAATGATCGCCACCAACAGGCTGCCGCCACCTTGTATCAGCACTTCGTGAGGACCCTCTTCTTCCCACAAAATAGACATACGCTCGATAGTCCAGGCAATAATAATCATGGGGAAAAATGTGATGGTCATGCCGGTGCTATAACCCATCTGGTAGCCAATAATACTCAGCGCTGATATCACAAATACCACCAGCACGATGAGCGTCGCAATTCTTGCTACCAACAATAAATTGAGACGCGAAAGATACCCGCGCAATAAAAGACCTATGCCCACCACCGATATAAAACTGATCAGGCCGGGCAATAAGGAGGTCTGCAGAAAAGCCAGTGCTATCAGTATCGGCATAAAAGTGCCGGCGGTTTTCAAACCGATGATCACGCGCATAAAAACAACAACAGCCGCACCCAGAGGCAGTAACAGAAGCAATTTGAACATGCTCTGTTCTTCGATTGGCAGGCTGTGCACGCCCAGCCTGGAGAAAATACTATCGCTATTTTTAGCAAGGGACAATTGCCGCCCCGACACGCTCTGGCGGATCATTGAAAAGCTCACACGTGATCTGCGCCCGCCGGTAACATCCAGTACCGATACACCGCCGCGCTGCCACAACAAGAGGTTGGGGGGCACGCCAACTTCTCCGGTTTTGGGATTGAATAACAACCACTGATCTCCGGTATGAATCTCCACCAGCGGGGTCAACACCTGTCGGCGCCGGGCATCTTCCAGATAAAGACCCATAACAGACCGGGTAGCGATACCGGAGCGATCCAGAAGACGCATCAACAATTCCGCTTGATCAGCTCGATCAGAGAGTAACAGTGCCGTATTCTGATCGCTTTCCGGGCTATTCAGCAGTTTTATCAATTCTCGGGTAAGGCTCTGGGCAGAACTGGATGTCTCGTGGGCACGACCCAGGACCTGCCCTGCCGCCAACTCCTGCGCCTCATCCCAGTAGATCGGATGTTCCTCAGGAATCGGGTTATCGGTCATCGGCTCCAGCATATCGGACTCGACGAACTGGGCGCTGTAATACAGTGACTGCTCCCCGTTGACTTCGCGCTTGGTCCACTCGGCGCGCCTATGGCCAAGCTCGGTAATAATTGAGAAGCCATAACCAGGCGAGGCAGACTGCTCTTCATACAGTTCAAAACCCGGCACGCGTGTACCGGGCAGGATCAGACTGGCACCAACAGCGCCACCACGTGCCGAAAAATCGATCCTCGCCTCTACCAGCCACACCGCTTTCTCCTGGCCTGGCAAAAATGGAATACCTGTTTCCATATGTCGCAGTATGGCGACCAAAATGGCGACCAGAGCGAGCAGTATCAGCACAATATTATAGGTTAGCCGGCTGCTCATGGTGCCGCCACGCTGCCGTCACTGTCGCCGTCGGGTAAGACATAGGGAGCAATATTTTTCTTGCTAACATCCACCACCATCACATCCTGCAGAATATTGCGGCCAATCAGCAGTTGGTAATCCAGGTGAGCACGATTACTCAGGCTAAACTCTGCCATCTGGCTGATATTGCCGATGGTAATACCGAGCTTTATAACCGGACGGCGCTCTGCCTCTGCGGTGTTCGACTGGAAAATCACGACCATACGCTTGAGCTTGCGCTCCAGCAACAGCGATTCGCCTGTCCCGGGATGTACTATCTCAAAACGCACCCAACGCCTGCCATTGCGCTCAAACAGCTCGATATTGCGTGCATCCAGAGAAGCCGTTTCAGCACCGGTGTCAATTCTGGCCGGCAGTGCGAAATTCAGGTTCTGCAGCCACACCTGCTCCAATTCCCCCACTACCAGCTTCGACGCCAGATCATCTGGCTCGTAACAAGCGGCAGCAACCGCTGGCGCGACTGGGGTCGGTGCAGCGCGATCGACAGATGCCTCAAGGGCTGCTGCCTGCCCCTGGGTCAGAGCCGCCAACTGCTGCTGTTGCTGATCCAGTAGCTGTTTCTGGCTTTGCAGCTGCTCATTGGTCATGGTTTGATTGGCAAGACATTTATCCATACCAGCAACAACTTGTGCCAGACGCGGGTCCTGGACGTCCTCGGCGGGCACAAACACATTACAGCCGGCCAGCGATAGCAAGAAAATCGACGTCAGGCACGCCGTAAAGGGCAGCTTTTTAAACAGGTTCATCATCCGATTTTTACACGTCTCCAGTAAAGAATCGCCGTGGATTATCTACCGGCAAGGTGTCAATTTGCTGCTGTGTCACCCGGGCCGCCAGCAAGTGTGGAATAATATTACGGTGGAAGTGGGTAGGATTGAATAAAATATCCGGATTCATGGCAGCCAGCATATCATCAGGGGAAGGCTTGCCGCGGGTGCACCACACAGAATCATGTGATACTACGATCTGCGCCTCGTGCTTTTGTTGTAATAGCGCTACCAGGGATTGCACACGCTGCTCATCCGGCACCAGCGTATGCGCCTCCCAACCGGGATAGCCAATCAGCAGATGCTCATGCATCAGGGTGACACCCAGTTCATGCACATCGATTGCGCCAGTTACGGTATTGACTGTCTGCGCGGACATCGAATTCTCCATTGGATGATGCAAAAAGCAACGCCCCAGTTTATTTCAGGCTATTGTCTTACACCATACAGTCTTGCTATTTCTATTTATTAATTTCTGCTACTTATTACTGGAGTCTATCACCCGTTACCCACACAGCGCATTCAGCGCGGCAACCGCACTTACTTCGATCAACCGCCAACGCAGCAAGCGCGCTAATTCAGGTCGAAAAGCTGTTCTTTTTGAAACGCGCTCATCTGCTGAAGTTCGCCATCACGCACACGATTGGCCCAGTCCGAGTTAGCAATCATGGCACGGCCCACCGCTACCAGGTCAAACTCATCATTTCCCATGCGCTCTACCAACTGGTCCAGACTAGCCGGTTCTGCCTCGCGAAAAGTTGCCTCTCCTGGCAGGGGAATAAAATCTGCATTCAGACCAACACTGCCTACTGTGATGGTCGGCTTGCGCGTAATGCGCTTGGTCCAGCCAGCCAGGTTCAGGTCGCTGCCCTCAAATTCCGGCTCCCAAAAACGGCGCGTGGAACAGTGAAAAATATCAACACCTGCATCACTCAGAGGCATAAGAAATTGCTCAAGCTCCTCGGGAGTTTCGGCCAGCCGGGCGGTATACTCTTGCTGCTTCCACTGTGAAAACCGAAAAATAACAGGAAAATCATCGCCCACTGCTCGCCGCACCGCTTTTATCAGCTCCACACCAAAGCGACCGCGATTTTCCATAGAGCCACCGTATTCATCCTCTCTAACATTGGTGCCCTGCCAAAAAAACTGGTCGATCAGATAGCCATGAGCCCCATGAATTTCCACAGCGTCAAAACCTATCTCCCTGGCTAGTTCGGCGCCGCGGGCAAAGGCAGCGATAACATCGTCTATATCGCCTTTGGTCATTACATGCCGGTTTACTTTTCCAGGTACATTCATTCCGCTGGGGCTGTACCCGTCGACATCACCTTCGGGTGGCGTCCCGGCTTTGCGCATGGCACCCACATGCCACAGTTGGGGCGCGATCTTGCCACCGGCGGCATGAACCGCGGCAACCACGCGTTTCCAGCCGGCGGCGGATGCTTCCCCGTGAAAATAGGGTACGTCCGGATAGCCACTGGCAGCGATATGATCGACACAGGTACCCTCCGTGATAATGAGTCCAGTGCCCCCTTCGGCACGGCGCCGGTAGTATTCAACTACCGCGTCCCCGGGCACATTAGCGGGAGAAAAATTTCGCGTCATGGGAGCCATAACAATACGGTTTTTTAGCGTTAAAGGGCCCAGGGAAAAAGGGCGAAATAGCGTGCTGTTATCAGTCATTAGCGGTCCGGAGATTGGTTTATTGGCGCAATCTCCAAGCCTGGCTGGAAGACGCGATGAAATTCAGCAGGGACTCTATCACTTTGCTCGATTTAGTGCAGCCCCACGATAGTGTCTGCACCTTCAAGGGGCTGCGCAATTGCTTGCGCCTGACACCATAAAAAGCAGGGGGGGAGTACTCCAACCCCTGAGTATCAGCCCATCCAGAATGCATTGCGCTCACCACAACGCCATCCTTCGACTGCGCCATGCTTTGCATGGATATAGGCCACGATAGAGATGACTTGGCGGGCGAGCCGAGGTACCCTGACCAACCGGTCTGGAGCCGCGACAGCGGCTCCAGAGGTTATTGGCGCACAAGTCGAACATAAGGACATATTAATGAACTATTTCGTCACTGGCGGTACAGGTTTTATTGGTCGTTTTCTGGTTCCCAAACTGCTTGATCGCGGGGGTAAAGTTTACTTACTGGTGCGTCCCAGCTCCATGTCAAAGATAGAGGGTCTGCGCCAGCTATGGGGCGCCACCAGCGAACAGGTCATAGCCGTTGAAGGCGACATTAGCAAATCAAAACTCGGCGTTAAGCCCGCCTGGATAAAGAAACACGCAGGCAAAATGGATCACTTTTTCCACCTGGCAGCAATTTACGACATGAAGGCCGATGCAGAAAGCCAGCGAATCAGCAACGTACAGGGCACCGCCGCGGCAATAGCCTTGTCCAAAGCCATGCGGGCCGGCTGTTTCCACCAGGTGAGCTCGATTGCCGCAGCCGGACTTTACGATGGCACATTCACCGAGGACATGTTCGAGGAAGCTGGATCCCTGGATCATCCTTATTTCAGTACCAAGCACGAGTCCGAGGGACTGGTGCGCGCCGAGAAGCGCATGAAATGGCGTATCTATCGCCCCGGCATGGTAGTGGGGGATTCACGTACCGGTGAAATGGACAAGGTAGATGGTCCCTATTATTTCTTCGAAACACTGAAAAACCTCAGTGCAGTCGTGCCAGAGGGTTTCCCCTTGCTGATGAATAAAGCGGGATTACTCAACATAGTACCGGTAGATTTTGTCGTGGCAGCCATCGACAATCTGGCGCACCTGCCAGACCAGGACAATGAATGCTTCTTTATCACCGACCCGGATGGTGTGCGCGTGGGTGATTTACTCAAGGTGATGATGAAGGTCTCCGGTGGGCCGAAACTCAAAGCCATGGATGTGTCACTAATGGATTCGGCGACCAAGCTGGCGGGCAAAGGCATCAAACGCCTGCCAAGAGTAAAGGCGCTGGGGGAGCGCGTTGTTACGCGTCTGGGCATTCCTCCGGAAGTCGTAGGCTACATTAACTACCCCACACACTTCGACTCCACTAAAACACAAAGCCTGCTGGCCCAGTCGGATATCAGTTGCCCACCTTTTGAATCCTATGCTCCCGCGCTATGGGACTACTGGCTACACTTTTTGCGCAAGGACTCCACATCGATAACCGGGGAAATCGACGGCCTGTTCAACCGCATGATCGGTAGGCCAACACTCGCAGTGCTGCGTCGCAAGGTAAAAGAGAAGGTAGTCGTGGTCACAGGTGCTACCTCGGGTATCGGCAAGGAATGTGCCCTGCGCTTGGCCAGGGCCGGCGCCACCGTCATCCTGGTAGCGAGAACGGCAGAAAAACTCGACGAGACACTGGCCGAAATAGCTGCAAAAGGCGGCACAGCCAAAGCCTATTCATGTGATGTGTCTGATATGGACAGCTGCGATAAACTGGTTGCCGACGTATTAGCAGACCACGGCCACGTGGACATATTGATTAATAATGCCGGGCGCTCGATTCGCCGATCGGTACGTTACAGCTACGATCGCTATCATGATTTTGAACGCACCATGCAGCTCAATTACTTTGGCGCACTGCGCCTGATACTGGGCTTTCTGCCGGTAATGGAGGAGAAAAAGAGCGGGCAAATCATTAATATATCCTCCATTGGAGTACTCACCAGTCCACCGCGTTTCTCCGCTTACGTGGCATCCAAAGCTGCACTGGATGCCTTCAGCCTATGCGCCGCGCCAGAATATGCTGGAGACAACATAGACTTCACCACCATCCACATGCCGCTGGTACGCACACCCATGATTGCACCCACCAGTTTATACAAGGCCTTTCCCACGCTATCGCCGGAGCAGGCCAGGGATCTGGTGATTAAAGCCATTGTCAGCAAACCCAAACGTGTTTCCACCAGGCTAGGCATCACCGGTGCCGTGGCGCAGGCCACCATGCCCAGCGTCACCGAGGCGTTTCTCAGCCAGGCCTATGCCCTGTTTCCGGATTCCGCAGCAGCACGTGGCTTGAGTGATGCAGAGGCAGCGCAGGAAAAGAAAGATATTCCTTCAACAAAACTGGCGCTGGCACAAAAAATGTTTTCCCAGGTGATGCGCGGTGGTCACTGGTAGGCCTGTCTGTATCACAACTACTTGAAGTGGAGTCGGGTTTACCGCAGCCTATGCGGTAAACCCCAGTACCTGCAGCAGCTTGAAGATACCCAGCCCTGACACTATAAGTACAATCACCCCACCGACCAGATTGCTCAACCAGCGATTCCTGTATTGCCCCAGTAGTGCACTACTGTTCATCACATACAGCAAGTAAACCGCCACTATGGGCAACAGGAAGCCGTTGGCGGCCTGTGCAAAAAGAATCGCGCTGATGGGCCGCGTTCCCAGTGCGGCGGCGAGCATTCCCAGGCCCAACACCAGCGCCCAGACCAGCTTGAAACGAGGCTCAGCCAGGTCGGCCTTCCAACCCAGAGCGCCAGATACGGCATAGGCAGCGGCCAGGGGCGAGGTGATCGCGCTGGTCAGCCCCGCAGCCAACAAGCCAACAGCAAAGAAATATTTAGCGGCAGCGCCCAGTAAAGGCTCTAGCTGCAGCGCTATAGTCGCCGCAGAAAATGTCGTATCACCACCAAAAAACGCTACCGATGCGGTGCTCAAAATAGCCAGGGTTATCAATCCGCCCAGACCGATAGACAGCAGGCTATCGCGACGCGATTCGCGCAATGCTTCCTCGGTAGGAACACTGCTTGGCCACTTTTCCCTGACCGAACTGGAATGCAAAAACAGGTTGTAAGGAACCACTGTCGTACCGATTAGGGCGATCACTGTGAGCGTGGCACCTGCGGGCAATGATGGCCGGGTCAGTCCCTGGAGTATCGCCCCCCAATCGGGTTTGACCATCAACATGGTAATGAGGAATACGCCACTCATTATCACTACCAGCACAATCAACCCGCTTTCGACCACCCGGTAGCGTCCGGACGCCAGCAGTGCGAAGGCTATACCCCCCACCACCAGTGCCCACAGGTTGGCTGAATAGGGGGTGATCGCCGCCAAACCCATGGCGGCGCCTGATATATTGCCCGATTCATAAGCGGCATTGCCAAAGCCTATGGCTAGTATTACCAGAGCAATGGCCAGTATTTTAAAAAACCGATTATTGAAGCTGCTGCGCAGTGCCTCCGACAAGCCCTTACCCGTCACCAGACCAAGTCGCGCGGCCATTTCCTGTAACACCAGCGTCGCGATAACAGAAAACAGCAGCGCCCACATCAAGGCAAAACCATATTGGGCACCGGCTTTGCTGGCGGTAATAACAGTGCCCGGACCAATAAAAGCCGCCATTACTATCAGACCCGGACCCATACGCTTCATAGGTTAACAAGCTCCGGTATGGCAACGCGCAATTGAGCGGGCGCCAACGCTTTTTTATCCAACGCCAACAAAGCCTGCACGCGGGCCTGCAACTGACTGATGGTCGCTGCAAACGCTGCCGCAACTGCCACCTCCCCGCCTGGCACCAGCGACGGGTCACTCAAACCCCAGTGAACTTTTAGTGTATCGCCCAGCCACAAAGGGCAGGTTTCCTGGTTTGCTGAATCGCACAAGGTAATAACTAGATCGGGGTCAAAACCCGTCATTTCATGCCAGGACTTACTGTACAGACCATGCGTCGCGTAGTCGGCTTGCTGCAGGGAGCGCAGGGAATCGGGATGCACTTGCCCCGCCGGCTGACTGCCGGCACTAGCTGCCAGCAGGCGCCCCTCACCTAGTTGGTTGGTAATGGCCTCGGCCATAATGCTGCGACAGCGATTGTGGGTACAAATGTACAGGATTCTCATATTGATCTTGATCGGTTTCCAGGGTGAGGCGCCTGCCCACCTCCATTGCAAAATTTACAACGAACAGCGCTATTGCCGAATAGTCACTATGCTTGCTTTGCCTGTGTTTAGGCAAGGCTTTCATAGTGATAGAGCCGGCATTTACTGGCGTGTTGCGGCTGATTATTCGTGGTAACAAAATGCAGCCAATGTCTCCACATCAGGCTGACGCGCACGGAAAATTCATGCACAGCCCAACGCAGCTATGAACCTGACCACACAGAAATTAATATGCACGGGGGTTTTCCCTCACCCGGTATTTGTAATACGCTACGTCCCCTTGTTCGCGCCCTGCGGGGCACAGGTTTATTGGACTAAATGCTACAGAGAGGTAAGTCATGACAGATGCATATATCGTAGGAGCGGTGCGCAGCGCCGGTGGGCGCAAAAATGGCCGTCTTTCAAAGGTTCACCCGATTGACCTGGGTGCCTCCGTGGTAGATGCCCTGGTTGAGCGCACCGGTGTAGCAGTAGAGGAGGTAAACGATCTGATTTTTGGCTGTGTATCCCAGGTAGGAGCCCAGTCTGGCAATCTCGGTCGCAACGTGTGCCTGTCTTCCATACTCGGCGAGATAGTGCCCGGAACTACCGTAGATCGCCAGTGTGGATCAGGTCAGCAAGCCATTCATTTTGCGGCGCAGGGCGTGTTATCCGGGACCCAGGATCTGGTCATTGCCGGTGGGGTAGAGAGCATGAGTCAGGTGCCCATTGGTGCGAGCATTATCGATGGCATGAAGGCGGACCATGGAGTGCCTTATGGTAAGAAAATCTCAGAACGCTACCCCGGCGTCCAGTTCAACCAGTTCACCGGTGCGGAAATGCTGGTAGAAAAATACGGTCTCACCTCCCAGGAACTCAATGAGTTCGCATTGGCTAGCCATATGAAAGCTAAACAGGCAATAGAAGAGGGTCGTTTCGAGGGAGAAATCGTGCCTATCGAAATAGAGCTCGAAGATGGCTCGCTGACCATGCACACGCAGGACGAAGGCGTTCGCCTGGATGCCACTATCGGCTCTATCTCGGGGCTGCAGCCGATGGCGGAAGGCGGTGTACTGACCGCCGCGAATGCCTCACAAATTTGTGACGGTGCAGCGGCTGTCATGATTGCCAACGGCGAGACTTGCAAGCGTCTGGGCCTTAAGCCACTGGCCAGAATTACAGCTATGAGCGTCATTGGTTCAGACCCGGTGATTATGCTCGAAGGCCCGATCCCGGCTACTAACAAGGTGCTGGAAAAGGCGGGATTGAGCATCAGCGATATCGATCTGTTTGAAGTGAATGAAGCGTTTGGTTCTGTACCACTGGCGTGGTCCAAGGCAACCGGCGCAGATCTTGACAAGCTGAATGTAAATGGTGGCGCCCAGGCACTGGGGCATCCCCTGGGTGGGACCGGCGCCAAGCTTATGACAACCCTGGTGCATGAACTGCATCGCACCGGTAAGCGCTATGGACTACTGGCAATCTGCGAAGGCGGCGGCACTGCCAACGGCACCATCATTGAGCGCGTAGACGCCGTAGCGGAGTAACACTGCCATGACCATTCAAACCCGATTAGTTGAATATGCATGCGATGGTGTTGTCCTCGAGGCGTTTTGCGCCTGGGACGATGCCCTCACCGGCGCACGCCCTGGAATCGCCATTGCGCATACCTGGGCAGGCAGGGGAGACTTCGAGGAAGGCAAAGCAATAGCCCTTGCTGAACTGGGCTATGTAGGCTTTGCCCTGGATATGTACGGTAAAGGCGTTCGCGGCTCTAACCCTGAGGAAAACAATGCCCTGATGACGCCCCTGGTCAGTGACCGTGAGTTATTGCAGGCGCGGATGCTGGCAGCGCTGGCGTCGCTGCGTGACCAGGCGGAAGTTAATGCCGGTAATGTTGCCGCCATAGGCTACTGCTTCGGCGGTCTATGCGCTCTTGATCTCGCCCGCACCGGCAGCGATGTCAATGCTGTGATTAGCTTCCACGGTCTGTTCATGCCGCCCGGGAACACCGCGGATAATCGCATCTCGGCGAAGGTGCTTTGCCTTCACGGCTACGCCGATCCCATGGCACCGCCAGAGGCTATGACCGCGCTGGGGGCGGAGCTAACAGCAGCGGGAGCAGACTGGCAGATACATGCCTATGGCAACACCTTGCATGCGTTCACCAACCCTGAAGCGGCCGATCCGGAGATGGGAACTGTGTACAATGCCGCCGCTGATCGGCGTTCCTGGCAATCTCTGCAGAACTTTCTCGCAGAACTGTTCTAACTACGCAAGCTAAGCGATAGCCATATAGGCTGACGACTGAAGTCGTCTACAACAGACCGCATAATCTCTCTCTGGGACTTAACCGAGACGGTACGGACTGGCAACGCAATGCTACCTGGGACGATAGCGTTATCCAGGCGGCGGTTTTGTATCGCTACTCTGGTTGCAGCGAGTGCATCCAGTAACGCTTGGCCTGGATCATCTGGTAAGACATGGCGGCTAAAGCGATTAGTAATGCCGCTATCGACATAAGGCGGTTATTATCGCAAAGCCACAGTACTAGCCCAAACCCGCAGAAAAGGGTGACAACTATGATCGTCGCCATGTAATCGCGCCAGCCGGCAGGCCCCATATTACGGAAGAAATAGTCATTGGATGAATCCCGTCTGGCCTGTCGCATCGTCAGGTGACTAGCGGCCGTGACAACGGCAAAAACCGCGGCCAGCAGCACAAACCATAAGCCAATGAAATTCGGCCGCATCAGATCGATCATGGCAAACTCGAGCAAGCCAATCACAAAGGGAATCAAGGTATCTTCCAGAGCAGGAAGCCAGGTAAAACGCAGTACAAAGCTGACATAAAAAACCCAGATCAGAAGAATACCGAACAGCATGACCAGCAACTGCAGCCAGCCAACAATCGCTTCCAGCCCTGGCTGCCATAAAAAACTACTACCTTCGATCTTGCTCCAGAACAACTCCAGTGCCAACGCCTGAATCATGCTCAATATTGTGAGAATGATGGAAGGCAACAGGTCTTTTGCGCGATCTATATTATTCTGCATGGCGAAGTGTCCTGTGCTCGTTGACCCCGGTGAAAATTCGATAGCTGCGATGCTATTGCAGCATGCCCAACAATAGGCGAAGGGAGACAAGCATCTCAGTTCAGCGTACTGATCGCAAGAACCGAAGCCCACGACGGCACGTGCACTACACACCAGGTTTTGCTCAAGTGCTGAATGAAAGAACGATGGCTCTACCGGATAGACCTGGCAACATGCGACGGCATGGCAACACTATATGGACAAGCGGGCTATTGAGCTGGCATTCATCCGGGATCGGCGCGCGCCAGCAATGGCCAGCGTCGCCACGGCCCATGACATAGCTGGCATTACCCGCTTATTTTATTTTGTTTGAGTCTGGGTAAGTAGCCGCTACACTGTGCTCCTTTCATTGCACTCATCAGGAGAACAATAATGTTCAGTCACATCATGGTTGGCGCTAACGACATACCAGAATCAAAGGTCTTTTACGATGCAGTTCTGGCCACACTGGGTTACGAGCCGGGCGTCATCGACGACAAGGGCCGCTGCTTCTATTTCGAAA
>JBALVO010000018.1:0-7773 GCA_036961445.1 Halioglobus sp. | reverse complement strand
CTGGGTTACGAGCCGGGCGTCATCGACGACAAGGGCCGCTGCTTCTATTTCGAAAAAAGTGGCATCTTCTCCATCAGTAAACCCATTGATGGCGAACCCGCCTCTCATGGCAATGGCAGCACGGTCGGCTTTGCCGCGGCTGACCCAGCGGCAGCCGATGCCTGGCACGCAGCCGGTCTCGCTAATGGTGGCACTACCTGTGAAGATCCCCCCGGTCCGCGCGAAGGCACCACCGGCACGCTCTACCTGGCTTATCTACGCGATCCATCGGGTAATAAGATTTGCGCGCTACACAGGATAGGGTGAGCTGGACAGGTCATCGCCTGAAGGGGTTTTTATAGACCCCTCCAGCGCCTGCACCCGGGTGCGACAGCATCAGCGTTTGTAGCGCTTGCCTGAGCAGCCGTGGACTCTATTGCACAGACCAACCACCACCCAGGGCGCCATACAGGCGAACGATAGCGTTGAAATACAGCTGCAGAGTCTGCGACTGGGCCAATTGGGCGTCGAACAAAGTGCGTTCGGTATCCAGCACTTCGAGGTAGTCGACCACCCCACCATCGTAACGCGCTCGCGATAATCTGGCCGCATTAAGCGCGGCAAACGCTCGCCGTGTCTGGGCTTCATTTTCCACACTGTAGGTACGCACACCTACCAGTGCATCCTCCACCTCGCGAAAAGATTGCTGCAGGGTGTTCTCATAGGACAGCATCGATTGCTTGGCACGTTCCCGCGCGGCCTCAGCCTGCGCCTTGAGCTGGCCTGAATTGAAAATCGGGGCAAACAGATTGGCGCCGATGCCCCAGGTTTCGGCATCCCCGGAATTAAGATCCGACAGGTCCGTGCTCTCTGCACCAAAACTACCGGTCAGAGAAATCGAGGGATACCGCAGGGCCTCTGCAACACCAACGGTGGCGGTCGCTGCCATTAGCTCAGCTTCTGCCTGTACCACGTCGGGCCGGCGCTGTAACAGTTCTGAGGGCAGCCCGGTTGGCACCGAAGGGGGGAAAATCTGGCTGGCGAGCGAGTCCCCGCGTGTCACCGGCCCTGGATTGCGCCCCAACAGGATACGCAGGGCATTCTCGGTCTGCACTATCTGGCGTTGAAAAGAGGCAATGGCCGTTTCGGCAACCGCTACTTCGATCTGCGCCTGGAAAACATCCAGCTCCGGCACCGTGCCCTTGTCAAAGCGGGCCTGGATGATCTTCAGGCTGCCCAATCGGGTTTGCAGCGTGTGCTCCGACACTGCCAGGCGCTGGTCCAGGTCGCGCAGCAGCAAATACGTGCTGGCCACCTGCGTCACCAGGCTAATGGTTACCGTGCGATACGCCGACTCAGTGGCCAGCAGCCTGGCACGAGCAGCCTCAGTGGCACGACTGTACTGACCCCAAAGGTCTACCTGGTAAGTCAGGTCACCGGTAACCCGAAAGCGATCATCGGAGTCAGCGCCCGGAAAAAGCTCGCGACTTTGTTTCTCACGGCCAAAGAACCCGCCCAGGCTGAGGAATGGGAATTGATTGGCACGTACCGCCGTCACCGCAAGCCGCGACTCCTCGATTCTGGACAAGGCGATGCCCAGATTTTTATTCTCCTGCAGTGCCGTGCGAATCAGCAGTTCCAACTGCTTGTCCTGGAACAGCTCCCACCAATCCACATTGGCAATAGATTCGCCAGCGTTGGCAGGCGCAATGTATTGCTCAGGCACCTCCAGCGGCGGGCGCTCATAATCAGGTGTGAGTGTGCAGGACACAACCAGAGGCACGACAGTGAACAGCAAAAGGAGGCGCAACATGTTAAACATCCTCCGCCGGCAATTCCGGTGTTTGCTGCGCGGAAACGGCTGGCACTGGCTTACTTCGGGCAATGTAACGCTCGACCAGAACATACAGTGCGGGCACTACCAACACGCCAATCACCGTGGCGACCAGCATCCCGCTAAATACCGTCATGCCCATCACCTTGCGCGCTTCAGCACCGGCGCCACTGGCAACCAATAGCGGCAGCACGCCAAGAATAAAGGAAAAGGCGGTCATCAGAATCGGGCGAAAACGCAGCCGCGCCGCTTCCATGGCCGCCTCCACCGGAGTCTTACCTTTTTCCGACTCGACCTTGGCGAACTCGACGATGAGAATGGCGTTTTTGGCCGCCAACCCGATCAGCATTACCAGCCCGATCTGGGCAAACACATTATTGACATAGCTCTCGCTGAACTGGCGGGCCAGCCAAAGACCGGCGACGGCCCCAAACACTGCGATGGGTGTGCCGGCGAGAACCGATATTGGCAGGGACCAACTCTCGTACTGCGCGGCAAGAATGAGGAATACGAACACCAGGGCCATCAGGAACACCACGGCGCCGCTGCCAGCCGCTGCCTTTTCCTGGTATGACATATCTGCCCAGCCGATGCTCATACCGCCGGGTAGAATCTCTGCTCCCACCTCTTCCAGGGCAGTCAAAGCCTGCGCCGAACTATAGCCAGGCGCCGCCTGGCCGGTGATTTTGGCCGATCGGAACAGATTGAATCGGTTGGTGAATTCCGGACCCGTGGTGCGCGACGTCTCTACCAGTGTCGACAACGGCACCGGGTTGCCACTGTCACTGCGCACGTAAAACATATTTATGCCCTCGACGGTTGCCCGGTACTCTGGCTCGGCCTGAACATAAACCTTGTACAAACGACCAAAACGGTTGAAGTCGTTGACATATGCGCCACCCAGAAAGGCTCCCACCGAGGTGTTCACGTCCGCCAGAGGCACACCGAGCTTCAGCGCCTTGCCATCGTCGATATCAAGAAATATTTGTGGCGAACTGGGCCTGAACAAGGTCCTCGCGCCGCTGACCTCTGGACGCTCATTGGCAGCGGCGATAAATCGGGCGGCCTGCTCGAACAGGTATTCGGGAGAGTTGCCGCCGCGGTCCTGCAGCATCGCGGTAAAGCCGGACCCGGTACCCAGACCGGGAATTGCTGGCGGGCCAAAGGCAAAGGCTACGCCTTCTTTGATCTGTGCAGAGAAGTCCACGTTCAGACGCCGCACAACCTCCGCAGCATGATCCTGGGCATCAGGGCGTTCATCCCAGTCCTTTAATTGTATGAACGCCATACCCGCATTGGGTTGCATCGTACCTGACAGGATACTGTAACCGGCCACCACGCTGGCATTTTGCACCGCATCGTAACCGGCGATAATTTCCTCTACCCGGGAAACCACCACATCGGTGCGTTGCAGCGACGCGCTGTCGGGCATGATCACACCCACCATGATATAGGCCTGGTCTTCCTCCGGCACAAACCCGGCGGGCACGATGCGAAACAGCAACACAGTACCTGCCACCAGCACGACTAAAAGAATAGCCGCACGTCCGATCTTGTGAGTGAAGAACCCGGTCAGCAGCATGAATTTGTTGGTGGCTATTTCAAACCAGTGATTGAACCATTTGAAGAACTTGTCAAATATGCTCTTGTCTTCGCCGGGTGGTTTCAACAAGGAAACGGCCAGCGCCGGACTCAGTGTCAGGGCATTGATCGAGGAGATCGCCACAGCAACCGCTATCGTAATGGCAAACTGTTGGTACAGCCTCCCGGTTATTCCCCCCATTACCGCCACCGGCACGAAGACCGCGATCAAGGCCAGTGAAGTGGCGACTATCGGTCCGGATACTTCACGCATTGCCTCGATGGTCGCCTTCTCCGCAGGCATCCCTTTCTCCATCTTTGCCGTGACTGCCTCCACCACCACAATGGCGTCGTCGACCACTATCCCGATAGCCAGCACCAAACCGAGTAAAGATAAGGTGTTGATGGTGAATCCAAGCAGGGGGAATACCGCGAAGGCGCCGATCAGTGAGACCGGCACAGTCAGCGCCGGAATCAGGGTGGCCCTGGCGCTTTGCAGGAAAATGTAGACCACCAGTATCACCAGGAAGACCGCCTGGAACAGGGTGATCACGATCTCACGAATACCGGCAGTAATCGGCTTGGTAGTGTCCAGCGATACCACGAATTCCACGTCCTCAGGAAACCCCTGAGCAATGACATCCAGCGCTGCAAACACCTGATCTGCCACGTCCAGACCGTTGGCATCCGGTAACTGATAGACCTGGACCAGTGCCGACGGCTGACCATCCAGGCGCACCTTATAGAGATAATTCTGGCTGCCCAGTTCGATGCGCGCCACATCACGCAGCAGCACCTGGGAACCGTCTGGGTCAGCACGCACCACGACTCTACCGAATTCTTCGGGTGTCTCAAAACGCCCCCCGGTGTTCACCGTATAAGTGAACTCCGTGCCGGCCGGTGCCGGTTCACCGCCGATTTGCCCCGCTGGCACCAACACATTCTGCTGCTGGATGGCCGCGGTAACATCCGGCACGGTCAGATTGAGTTTGGCCAGCTGATCTGGTCTGACCCAGATACGCATGGCGTACTCGGTGATACTGCCACCGAGTACCTCGGCCAGACCGACACCCCGAATCCGTGCCAGTTCATCGACCAGGTTAATCGTCGCGTAGTTGGTGAGAAAGCTCTCATCATAGGTGCCGTTGGGAGAGACCAGGGAGATCAGCAGTAGCGGAAATGACAGTTTTTTCTTCACCGTTACGCCGAGGCGCTTCACTTCCTCTGGCAATGATGCCTGAGCCTCAGAGACCCTGTTTTGAGTCAATACATTGGCCATATCCAGGTCAGTACCGACCTCGAAGGAAACATCCAGCGACATGCGGCCGTCGCTGGAGTTGGTCGAGGTCATGTAAATCATGCCCTCGACTCCGTTGATCTTTTGCTCTATGGGTGTGGCTACCGATTGCTCTACATTAATGGCGTTTGCGCCGGTGTAGGTGCCAGAAACCTGCACCATGGGCGGCGTAATTTCCGGGTACTGGGCAACAGGCAGGCCGCTTAACGCAACCAGACCCAGAATCATAATAATAATCGCGAGGACCATCGCGACTATCGGGCGTCGGACGAAAAATTCTGCCACGGGTCAGTCCTTGGTATCGCTGTCGGTGGCCACCGGATCGTCAAACTCGACCAGCTTGGGCTGTATCATCATGCCATCTTTTAGAGTGAGCAAGCCCTCCACAGCCACCTGCTCGCCGGGCTCCAGCCCGGAGTTCACCACCATCATACGACCTACTTGTGGGCCAAGCTCTACAGCTTTCATCGCTACGGTACCATCGGCTGCCACGGCGAATACCCGGTAGTTTCCCTGCAGCTCCGCAACCGAGCGCTGCGGAATCAGCAGCGCATCATGCAGTACGTCGATCGCTATCCTGGCGCGCGCAAATTGTCCCGCTATCACAATCGCATCGGGATTGGGAAAGTCCGCTTCCAGGGTAAAGGTCCCGGTCTTTGGATTCATAGCGGCATCGGTCGCAACCACTCTGCCAGTATGGTTGTGCTTGGTCCCGTCAGCCAGGATGAGTTCAACTGGAGTGCTGGCTTTTGCATCTTTAAGCACTTGCGTGCCCTGCTGCCGACGCATTAACAATTCGCGACTGAGGCGCAGAAAATCACGCTCGTTAATAGAAAAGCGAACCCGAATTGGATCGGTAAGAGAAACGTAATTCAACACCACAGGATTGGGTGGTGCGCCAACAAACTCACCTACCTCTGCCTGTGAAATACCAATGTACCCACTAATCGGTGAGTGTATTTGGGCATAACCTAACTCTATATTAGCCAATTCCAGCCGGGCTTCAGCCGCCTGAACGGAGCCCAGCGACGCATCGCGCTGTGCCACCGAGGCGTCCAGATCCTGCTCACTCACCGCCTTCATTTCAGCCAGGGGCTTGATTCGCGCCAGATCCGCTCGTGATTTGGCCAGCATTGTTCGTGCTTCGGCGAGTCCACCCTCAGCCTCCACAACCTTGGCGAGAAAGGGACGTGCGTCAATGGTATACAGCAGTTGACCCTTCTCAACCTCGCGGCCTTCAATGAAGTTGCGGCTCTCTAAAAAGCCCTCGACCCGCGCGCGAATGGGTATATCGGTTGAACCGAGCGTCTGGCCGACGAAATCCTGGGTGATGCGGGTATCACGTGTTATGACCTGGACCACACCGATTTCCGGCAACGGGCCGGCAGGTGGTTCATCTGCCGTGCAGGCAACAAGAAGCGCCGCGCCTACCAGCGTCCATGCTTTGTGCCAGGTGGCGGATTTGTTATGTTCATGGAACATATTGTCAGTTTCCCCTGATTATTCGCACAGCATACTACTGTCACCCAAGGAGACAAAGTACTCATATTGGATTTTAGATGACGGACAACCACGGCACATTACTCGCCCGACAATAGGACGCTGGCATTACTATTCCGAGTGGCCTCGTTGTACGAAATCAAAACTCGCATCAGCTGGCTAGTGCAAATAACGATCCTTTAATTGCGCTAACCGCCTGTCATCCAAACGTAACGCTGATTCATAAAAATGTTCTTTGGATTCGTAACGCTTTTTAATCTCTTCAAAGCAGGCGCGAATGTACTCAGGCCGGACTTCCAGCATCGGTCGCAGCACATCGTCGGCAACCGCGGAGCCGGAATGGTCGGTAAGCTCCTTTGACAATCGAGCAATCTCGCTATCTACAGGTAAATAGGTATTGGTCAGTAAATAGTCTTCTACGATAGCTTCCTCATTTACACCCAGGACATCCAGTATCAGGGCAGCGCCAAATCCGGTGCGATCCTTGCCAGATGCACAATGAATCAATAATTGCTGATCTCCCACCAGTAACAATTGAAACATCTCTGCATACTGGGGCATCTGGTTGATTACAAAATCTCGATTGATCTCCTTCATAAATTCGGCGGCATCATCAACCGCAAGGATTCCATTGTGCAGATTCTCTATGAAGCTGTTTGAACTGCCCGGCATTACCGGCAAGCTTGCAAGCACATGTGAGCTTTCAATACCCAAGATCGTGGGCTCCAACTGCTGCTCCACCACCTGACGAAAGTCACAGATCAGGGTCAGACCCAGACGGCGGACGTAATTCATATCCACGTCAGTCAGTGCGGACAATTTACTCGAGCGATAGAGCTTGCCCCATTTCAAACGGCGTCCATCATCCGCCTCATAGCCGCCCAAATCCCGGAAGTTAGGCGCTCCCTGCAGCGCTAACAGGCGCTCGGCCAATATCACTGCTTCTCCCCCTTCGGACTGCAAATAAAAGTAGTGCCTTACTTGCGCATCGGGATTGGCAATCAGCACTTCATTTTTGGTCGTTTGCGCAATCGGATCTCCAAGGTCACTACCAGCGTAGTAACGATCGGGGCTATCCGACATGTAAACAGCCACTTTTTGCCCTGGTTTGGCAAAGCGCCACCTGACCAGATACTGATGGTCCCGGGTGCGTTGAACATGACAGGCGCTTGGATCAAACATCAGCGTACCGATTTCTCATTTAGTGATTGCATCGAACTACCGCTGCCAAAAGGCTCGGCATTAACCGCTGCAGCGGCAATAGTGTTGCTAACGCCAACTCAAAATACCCCGTCCCTGTAAGGCGCTCTCTGTCATTTTCCAGATCAACACTACGCCCAACGTTAAATATAAGCCAATCACCCAAACTACAAATAGAAACAATCCCCCGTGAATGACTCTCCTCCTTCTATGATAGACGATGCAATGGCGGCAGTAATGATCTACATCATTTGATCACCCAGCGCAGGAAGACCACCCAAGCAAGCGGCGAAATCCAAATTCCACGCTGTACTATGGATATATTGCGCCGAGTGCGCTTAACTGACGAGCAAAGGCTGTGCCTGGTTGCAACGGCATTGCG
>JBALVO010000207.1:0-3815 GCA_036961445.1 Halioglobus sp. | reverse complement strand
GGCGGGACCAATATTTATACTTTTCAAAGAGTTATAACTCGTTAGAGCGTCCGACTATGCGGGGGGATGGGTGACGGTTATTGGTCGGGAATTGGGGGCGCTAGCAGGCTATCTGCCAGGCAACTGCACCGGCTGGCCATGCGGGGTGTCGTGATATGCCTGCCGCCAGGCTTCCTTGAGTCCTGATAGATGAGCCGAGTCCAGCAAGCCTGTCTGGGTCACCAGTCGCTCCAACGCCCTCAGCCACAGTTCATAGTACGCCGTACCATCCTCCGCAATGCCATGATCTGCGGCCCGGGAGATTTCGTCTCCCAGGGTCTCGGCCCATTCATCCCACGATATCTTACCCGACTCGATCAGGCTTACCGCTAGGGCAAATGCCTGCGCCTGCCAGGGCTCGTGGAACACCGGCTCGTTATCGTCGCGAAAACCCGCGGGCAACTGCGCCGCGCAGCGTTTACTGGTATCAGGCTGGCTCAAGATAGGATTCCCAGAGGTCGAGGCACACGGTGTCATTCGGGTTGGCCTGCTCTCCCCAGAGTTCGCGCGCTGTGAAGGAGACGGTGTACAGCCGCTGCATAACGATATCACCGGTTGCTGCGCGGATATCTGGCAAGTGATGGTTGCCATTGTCACTGACAACCAGACCCGCGTGGCCCCGTACATAGCGCGGCAAGCGGGTGTGCCCGGGCGGGTGAAGCGAGCGGGCGCGCACGGGATCGCCTTCGTTGTAAGCCGCTTCACCGGACATATCGCGCACAGTGCGCGTAGGGTAATTGACCATGGCCCGGACAATCTCCGGTAGTACCGCTGTGACTACCTTGGGCTCCCCAACCATCAGTCCATCGGCATCAATAGATGCCATCATGCTGGCCAACCAGCGCTCGTAATAGCTCACTGACAGGTACTCAGCCGGGGGCATGCTTTCAGTGAGGAAACGGAAGCGGTCCACGTTGCCACCCATCTGTATGGACAGTGCCAGGTTGCAGGCAAATACCCTGCCCTGCCAGCTATCGGGAAAGACGGTTTCGTGCTCGTCAATCGGGATTACCCCAAACCCGTGCATGCCACCCATGTCGTGTATGCCATCCATTACAATAATGCCGTGCCGATCATGCCATTGCGGGATACGAGCCCGGCCAGGGCTGGCTCATCCAGGTCTTCAGTGCCCACCGGGCGTTGGGGCATGACCAGGTAGCGCAGTTCCGCGGTACTGTCCCAAACTCTTACCTGGGTCTGTTCAGGGAGCTCGACCCCGAACTCCGCGAGCACAGTGCGCGGTTCACTCACCGCCCGGGAACGATAGGCAAAGGATTTATACCACCCAGGCGGCAAGCCAAGCAGCGCCCATGGGTAACAGGAGCACAGGGTACACACCACCATGTTGTGGAGGCCAGGTTGATTCTCGAGCACGGTAACATCTGTACCCTCCATAATGCCGCCGAACCCGAGTTCAGCCATCGCCTCGGTGCCGTTGTTAAGCAGGCGTGCCTTGAATTCGGGATCGCTCCAGGCCCGTGCAATAACCTGTGCGCCATTGCGGGGGCCGACCCGGTTTTCGTAAGTATCTACGATGGCATCCAGAGTCCGTGGGTCGACGTAGCCGCGCTCGATTAAAGCGGTTTCCAGTGCCTTGACGCGGAGAGCTACGTCGGAGGGGATTTTGTGGTCGTGTTCGTGATGCATGGCGAGCGTCTGGGTTGCAGAGGGATATATCGCAGTATAGATGAGTTTCATGCCCAGGCAATGGCCAGGTTGGGCTGGGTTGGATGTATGAGTCACGGGATATTATCGGGTATCTGGACCGGCGGTTTGTGGCGGGGTGACGCAGCCACACCCCAATATCCGATTTGTCCCTACCTTGATCTGACGCAAGCCTTAGTTCCTTAGCCCCATCTAATATCCATCGTAATATTATTTCAATAATAAACGGGTGTGGAGAGATGACTATGGGTTACAAAAAAATGGCGGGGACGTCGGCTGTATTCCTACGGGAAGACTATGATGGCCCCTCTCCGGTTGAGCGGGACGGTATGATATGGCAGGTAGAAGAACTCCATCTGGACGAGTTGCCAGGAAAACTGACACCACAGGCTGCCATGGCAAATGTACTGGCCCTGGAGGGCCTAGAGGACTATGAGCCCGCCACCGATGGAGACTTGCGACGAGTGAATTCAGTTGGAGAGTGCTTTGTTTACGTAGAGCGGATTCGTGGCTGGGTGCAGATGAAAGATGTAGCAGGCCATATAGCAAATCAACCGGAGTAATTTTGACCGACACCACAGGCGACGACGGACACAAGCAAGTAGCCATACTCCAGTGGCAGCTACTGTAAACGCATTACTTCTTCTAACAGGGAAGCTATCACCCGGGGAAAGGGGGCGAAGTGCCCAACCGGCTGGCGTAAGTCTGGTGGTTACTGCGTGGAGATTTAGTGCCAATGAGCCAAATATTTATCAACGCTATCCAGAGAAAATCAGGTAAATATCTGCAAACACCTATGATTTCCGATGATTTTTATCAAACAGCGGCGATTACCGTATTCTCGGGAGGCCATATAGATTATGGCTTTTGCCATTTTGGAGTATGAAGCTGCATATACATTCATCATGGGGAAAGCTACCTAAAAGGGTTTTGCTCGACCCAGGCGGTGATTGTGATGCGGGTATGACACCCTTTGGCCTCGAAAGGAATGATCAGGGCTGCCTGGAGAATTTTCTTACTTTCGATAAAGGCCGACCATCCACTGTTATTGGATGCGGGCGTTCGAAGGATTCACTGATGCAGGACCGCTCGTTACTCATTCCTGCCGTTCCTTTTTCGGACTCACAACCTATGCCTCAACAGGCAGCGACTTCCGCTATCACCTCTTTGCGGTCACTATAAAGTAAGCGCCCGAGAATGCCTCTATTGCCAATTGTAGCTTTTTCTACTCGGATTTATTCTAAAATATCGTTCGGCGGCGACAGCTTTTTCACAGACTGGGAGGTACCAAAACATCCCGGCGATGAACGTGCCGTCTGGCCGATACCTTTCATTGCCAAAAGTTCTGTTATAGCTTTCGCAATACTCCCGGTCTCTGCGCCGCCTGGTTACACAGTCTTCAATGGCATCTTGTCGCAGCGGAGCAATCTGTTCCTGCCGCTGTTTCTGGCACTCTTCCATCAGTTCAACAGCACCGTCCCGTGTGATTTCTTCGTCTACCTGATCCTTCCCAGTCTTGCGCTGTGGCGCACCTTGGTCCGGCTGGGGCTTGGGCTTGGGCTTGGGAGCCACCTCTGCGGGGCGTTTTGAGGGCGGCGGTGCGTCAGCTATGTTCTCGGCAGGCAACTCCATTTCCTTGGCACCCGCCGACGGAGTATCGCTGAACACCGGATTGCCTTGATCATCGACAGTCTCATAAACCTGAGCTATTACGCCGGCTTCGAGTAACAGAGTGAACAGAATAACACTGGTAAATCTACCGATAGTCTTCATAGAATGAATCTCACAAGATCATTATTGTTTCCATGATAGCCACTCTCACTTTAATGTTGCAATCCTCCTTTGCTCGCTGGCGAGGCGACACGCGAGAGATAGCGACTGATTCCCGGATGTCTGCTAATAGGCGAAAGGAGACATCAGGGCAGGTCCGCTTTCACCTCTCTGCGGGCTTCAGCATATTCTCGATCCAGCCCTGATTAGAGCCGGACCCTCCGATAAAAAGCAGTGGCTCAATCTGCAAGTTAGAACGCTCCATCTATTGAACGAACTGTTAGCCTCATATTCAACAAAATTATTGTGAGAAACATCACGCTGACGCCAATCCAATGCAC
>JBALVO010000206.1:0-3839 GCA_036961445.1 Halioglobus sp. | reverse complement strand
TTTGGATACAGCGCAACAACAGCATTGACCGCAGCGATAGTCTCGTTGGCCTGTGCCAGCGATGCGCGCATTTGCGACGCCTGTGCGGCTTCGCGCAGGGCGCTGGCCGCCAAAGTGTTCACCTGTGACAATTGCACGCGTTTTGCGCCTGCCGCAACGCCCAATATAAGTGCGAAAATGGTCGCACAGACTAAAACGCCGGCACCACATCGCAGCAGCCTCCTGCGATAATTAGCCTCTCGCTTTTTTTCACCAAAGCCCCTGAGCAGCAACATTCTATCGTCCACTCGCGCCCAGATTTCCTGGGCCGCTGGGTCATGACGATCATGTGCGCGCACCAAATAGGCCATAACCGTGCTAATGGAAACGATCCCCAGCGCTACCGTCAGGTGATCACCTTCCCTAACCATTAACTGCCACCCGAACCCTGTATCATTTGCGGCAAAAGGACTGTTGGCAGCGACTTCCATCGTTATGACGGATTCCAGATGCGCTTCGGCACTGGCGGGTAGCCGCAACATTCTGGTCAACACCAGTTCGTCGGGCAACAAAATCGCTTCGCACTCAAATGGCGCCGGCGCCGAAGGGCGGCCAGCCTGATATAAGATGTCACCATCATCCGAGTGCAGTTGTACCACATCGCCAAGGCGCTGGCGCACAGGTGACTCGTCGGCCCACAACAAATCGTGCCAGGCAGCAAACCAATGCCTGCCGAGCTGACGCATGTCATAGCCGAACAGCTCCCAGTTTTGACCCACATCAGACATAAAAAAGCTCACTCACTGATCTAAATTTCATTCTGTACAATCACCCGAGGCGCCTCGGTCCGCAGCATACGCCAAGGCAAATCCGAAGCACTACCCGATTCATTCACTACCCAGCGACGACGCAGCCAGGTTCTGCCCCCGTAATCCACAACCGCATCCAGTCTATAGGCGCCACCTGAAGCAATACCTGAGCCCCCTTCTTCTAAGGCGCGCCCCGCCAATAAATCCTTGCGTTGCGACAAACTACCTCGCTCGTGTGAATCAGACTTCTCCAGCACGGCTAAAATTTGTTTTTGTGCCTGCTTCCAATCCATACCCCCTCTGGCTGCAGTGCCCGCAACGACATAATCTCTCACAGCGTCAAGCAGCGCACGATTAACACCATCCACGCGCAGCAGATCCTCTATTTGCGCGAATCGACTAGCGCCCGCTTTGGATTTGAAAGCACGCCGCGCCCCGGCTGGACGGCGCCAGTCTACCACACTGGCAGCCAAACGCTGTGCTTCAGACTCATCCACCCCCCCCACAATAGCGAACAACGCTGCCAGCATTTTGCCCGGCGCACTGTTCAAATTTATCAGGCCAGACGTTGAGACCATCACCACAGCTACTTCCAGATCACCCATACGATATTTTACAGGTTGCAGGCCATTGGTTACCGCTGGCGGCAGTTTACCAGCAGCGAACTCAGCCATAGCCAGGTTAACAGCGCCATCACCCGCCGCACTTACTTTGGCACGAGCCACATGGAGTTGCGCCATCTGCGTATCGACGCGCGCATGCGAGACAATCCCTGCTACCAAAAGAGACATACCCGCGATAAACCACACCACGATGGCTAGCGCTACTCCCTTTTCAGCCGGATTCGTACGCCGCCCTGGCAAACCAGGTGGCCGAATTTTCCCGTCATTTATTTCAATTACCTGCATATTAATCTTGCCATTACTGCAATCGAATGATCAGGTCGGGCCAGTACCGGCCGGAAGCTTTTATCTGCAGCCTGACCAGTACAGGCATGCCTTGCGAATCCCAGGTATCCAACCAATCACTGGACGATTCCCGTTGATAAGCGACCGACAGTTCCTCCAACCCTTTTACCAGCACCCTGGAAGGCGCTTTTTCCCAGTCCTGAGGTTTGGGCTGGCGCCCCGACTCCAACCAGCGCAACATCAACTCATCACCTTCTTTCGCAACTCTCAATAGATAGCTGCCGCCAAAGCTTTCACCAAATAAGACAATGGACTTGTACTCAACCGCATCGGGAGATACATGGAAAAACGTAGTACTACCTACCCCTGAACCGCCCAGAGATAACCCTCCGAGGTCGGCGCCGGTACCCACGACGATTGTTTCGAAGGTGTCTCGCAAAAAACTACTCACGGAGCGCACCTCATCTATCCTGGATGTCATACGCTCAATCGCAACCTGGGTATTTGCCAGAGTACGCAGTCCCGTAACCGTCGCCAACATGACCAATGACAGAATGGTCAGCGCTACCACTACCTCGATCAGAGTAAATCCGCCTGGCCTGGCTGGCGCTGGAAAATCTGAACTCGCAACTGGTAAGTGACGAGCAACCATCAGCGGCTAACACCTTCGACCACCGAATTAAGCACCACTTCGCGGTGCTTACGGCCATCAATCCACCCCACTGCCACCTCTATCTCTTGCAAGCTACCGGCAGGCAGCGAAGTCCGCTGTAAATTAACCGGCCGGGTCTGCACCCGCCACTTAAAACCACCGGCGGTTTCTCCCTGCAGGTTTACGCCAGAGACAGGAACCCTGGCGTTATTCGCCAGTAGTGATCGGGCAAGCTCTACACTGTAAGCATATTTCTCGTCAGTCCGGACATTGCGGGTAGCACCACTGGCAGCCTGATACAAGGACGCCAGAGCAAGCCCGAGAATCGAAATGGCCACCACCATTTCCAGCAGCGAAAAACCACGCTCCCGGCCTCGACCCACAGGCTCAATCGATCTTATAGCTTTCATGGGTAACCCTGCCAACCAACCAGTCTACTGAGACTCTGATGCCATCTGCTCCGGGCCTTTCAATATCAATACCCCCGCCGCTGGATCCACCCTCGGGGTAGAACCTGATGACGCCTTCTGCCTGCTGGTTCAGTTCACTCGCCGAACTGACCACCAGATTGAGTTCCTGGGGAAGCCGGGTACGCTTGTCGTTAAGTCGTATTTCCCTCGTCTCTGGATTAATCACTACATCCTGAGCGACACCCGAATTTACCGCAGCAAACCGCGCGGAACCCAGCGTTGTAATAACATCACGCACGGCCTGGCGATATTGAACGGACTTATAAAATCTGGCGGAGGCCGGCACAGCTGCGGCCAACACCATGCCTACGATGGTGATCGCCGCCAGTAATTCGATCAGGGTGAAAGCAAACATGTGCTCGCCGGGAGCTAATCGGGTGCCCGGTATGTTTTTCATTGGCGAGGCGTCATTACTGGAGCCAATCAAACAGAGCTAGCCGCTCAGTTCCAATTACCAACATCTGAATCTTCTCCCTCTCCACCGGGCGTACCATTTTGACCGTAAGTGAATATATCCAACTCAGAACGATCCCCTGGATACTTGTACTGGTACTCACGCTTCCACGGATCCAGTGGCACATCCGACTTCAGATACGGCCCATTCCAGCCTGCCGAGCCAGCCGGCTTGGACACCAGTGCACCCAGCCCCTCACCGGTAGAAGGAAAACGCCCAACATCCAGCTTATACATCTCTAATGTCTGCTCTAAATCCTTGATTTGAATGGCTGCAGTTTTAGTCTTCGCCCCCCCCAACTGGTTCAGAACTCTGGGCCCTACCAGACTCATCAACAAGCCCAAAATGGCAAGCACCACCAATAGCTCCATCAGTGTAAAACCGCTTTGGCCTAATGCTCTTCGTTTTGCTCCGGTCACACTATTCATTACTGTTCCTTCCAAACTTGTTAATTGAAAACGCCAGTCACCTGGCGCCTAAAAGGCCCGCTTACTCAGGCGGCTAGATCATTTACTGACAGGATACCCATCAGTATGGAGATTATAATCACCGCAATGATAAACCCCA